>NZ_OY760916.1:3548369-3855054 GCF_963664075.1 uncultured Desulfobulbus sp. | reverse complement strand
GCGTTGGCCCATCTTTTTGAGATAGGCTGCCCGGGGATCGCCAGTTTTGTAAATGGCATGGCCCATGCCCATGATGCGGTCCCCTTCACTGAGTTGTTGTTTCACCCAGCCTTCCACATCGGGTTCATTCTCCAGCTTTAAGAGCATTTCCATAACCTTGGCATTGGCCCCACCATGCAGGCTACCAGAGAGAGCCCCAAGCCCGGCGGCAACGCCTGAGTAGATGGTGGCCCGGGTGGAGACCACTTCACGGGCGGCAAAGGTGGAGGCGTTGAAGGTGTGGTCGGCATGGAGAACCAGGCAGACATCAAGGTCTCGGGCAGTTGCCTCGGTTGGCTTTTCGCCATGCAGCATCCAGAGAAAGTTAGCGGCATGGTCAAGTGCTGGATCCGGCTCCATGAGAGGCTGGTTGTTACGGATTCGGTGCCAGGCAGCCACCAGGGTAGGGAGCTTTGCAACAAGACTGATCGCGCGTTTGAGGCAGAGTTCACGATCCACGACATCGCTTTTTGTATCGGTCATGGCCAGCATGGGTACCGTAGCCTGCAACACATCCATGGGCCGGGCATCTTTGGGCCAGTGGTGCATGTTCTCAAGAATGAATTCCGGTACCTTGCGATTATCTTTTATCTCCTGGGTGAATCCTGCCAACTGTTCGCTTGAGGGAAGGGTGCCGAACAAGAGGAGAAAGGCGGTCTCCATAAACGAGGAACGATCGGCCAGATCTTCTATGCGATAGCCCCGGTAAATGAGTACGCCTTTTTCACCGTCAATGAAGCTGATCGCAGAATCGGCCACGGTGACACCGCGCAGCCCGGTGTTTTTCAATCGAGTTTCTTCGCTCATCGCGCCTCCAGGAAATTATATACTAAGAAAAAAGAAGAGATATTTTCGTAAGTTCAGGCAGTCAGGCTGGGGAGAGAAGTTTCCTCAGTCCGTGGGCAAGTATACAGCAGCCGGAACTCAGGCTTTGACAATCACCCCGTTTTACTGAAGAAAAAGAGGAAGTTCAATCTTTTTCCCTCTCTCTATTTGGGGCGTGTTCGGTTTGTTTTTGTACCTGCTCCCCCTCCTGGGAAGAGGAGGCAGGACTCTGTTCCTCTTCGAGGAGAAAGACCTCTTTGCTCCCATCGTTGCCGCTGGGGGAAAACAAAGGACCAACATCGGGGAGATAGGCTTCAAAGGCTTTGCCGTAGATTTCCCAGATGGTGATAAAAAGTGCCGCCACTATCGGACCGATGATAATCCCCAAAATGCCAAACATGGAGATGCCCCCCAGAGTGCCGAAAAGGACAAAAAGATCGTGCATCTCCGTATCTTTGCCGACCAGCCGCGGGCGGATCAGGTTGTCGAGATTGCCCGCTACCCCGCCACAGAGAACGACAAGAATTCCCACCCCGACAAAATTCCCTTTCAGCAGCAGGATAATGAGTGCCGGGCCCCAGACGATGGCCGTACCAAAGGCAGGGATAATGGACATCACAGCCATGATGGTGCCCCAAAAAACCGGCCCCTGAATGCCAGCAAAGGCAAAGGCGATACCGCAGATTGATCCCTGGAGCGCACCGATAATCAGCGTGCCTTTGAGGGTGGCCTTGGTCACCGAGGTGAACCGGCGCAGCAGTAACCGTTCGTCCCGGTCGTGGAGGGGAAGAAAGTACAGAATCTTGGTCAGCAGAATCTCACCCATGGTGAGAAAGTAAAACATCACATAGAGCATGACCACGCTGCTGAAGACAGCGTTGACGGTGAGTTTGGTCACCGATGAGAGGCTGTTGATCAAAAAGGTGGAGAGGTTGCCCACCACCTGGCCGGCGCGTTCTATGATCACTGCCCGGTAAGGCAGGACTTGATCATAGAAGGGGAGTTTTTCCAGGTAGGTCGAAATGGCGGTTGGTTCGTTGATAAAGGTCTGTACCCAGGGTGTCACCGACTGGCTGACACTGAGAGCCTGGCTGACCACCACGCCTATCAACAGAGAGAGCGGAGCAAGCACGAGAATGATCATGGCCAGCAGGACCAGGATGGAGGCCAGGTTATGCCGTCCTCCGATTTTGCTTGTCAGCCAGCGATGTGCCGGGCGAAGCATGGCGGAAAAGATTCCCGCCATGAACATGGGCATGAGAAACTGATGGATCATATCCAGGAATAGGGCCGAGATACTCAGCACCATGACCAGAAGGACCGATTTATTGATCAGTTCCCGTTTCATTGCGCAATCCTTAGCGTATTACACCATGTCCACGGCCTGAATCATGGCACTGGTCAGGCGGGAAAGGTCTTCGGGCTCGATAATAAAGGGAGGCATCACGTAGAGCATGCGGCCAAAGGGCCGGATCCAGACACCTTGTTCAACAAAGAACCGTTGCATCACCGCCATGTCCACCGGCTCTTTCGTCTCAATGACACCGATGGCCCCAAGTACGCGTACATCGGCGACGTTAAAGAGTTCGCGGGCAGGTTCCAGCTCTCTGGTCAGTTGCGCATTGATGGTTGCCACCCGCTGCTGCCAGTTGCTCTCCAACAACAATTTGATTGAGGCACAGGCCACATGGCAGGCCAGGGGATTCCCCATAAAGGTCGGGCCATGCATAAATACCCCGGGAGGGGCATTGGAAATAGTGGTGGCGACCTCGGTGGTGGCCAAAGTGGCGGCCAGGGTCATGGTTCCGCCGGTGATGGCCTTGCCCACACACATAATATCAGGGGAGATGCCTGCGTGTTCGGCGGCAAAGAGCTTGCCGGTTCGGCCAAATCCGGTGGCGATCTCATCAAAAATGAGCAGCACCTGATATTGGTCACAAAGGCTGCGCAGGCCACGCAGGTATTCTGGATGGTAGAACCACATCCCACCTGCTCCCTGGACTATGGGCTCGATGATGAACGCGGCAATTTCCTCGTGATGTTCTTCAAGGATCCCTCGAACAGGATCAAGGTCTGCGGGATTCCAGGTTTCATGAAAGCGGCAGCTGGGACGAGGCGCAAAAAACTGGCTGGGCAGGGAACCTTCGAAAAGGGTGTGCATTCCAGTGACCGGGTCACAGACCGACATGGCATGAAAGGTATCGCCGTGGTAGCCCCCGCGCACAGTGAGCAGCCGGTGCTTTTTTGAGCGACCTGCGGCCTGCTGGTACTGGAGGGCCATCTTCAAGGCCACTTCCACCGAGACCGAACCCGAATCACAGAGAAAGACTTTGTCCAGCAGTTCGGGGGTGAGCTCCACCAGCAACCTGCTCAATTCCACCGCAGGTTCGTGGGTAATACCACCGAACATAATATGGGCCATGCATTCCGCCTGTTCCCGAATCGCGGCCACAATTTTGGGGTGGCTGTAGCCGTGCACCGCACACCACCAGGAGGACATGCCATCAATCAGTTCACGACCGTCGGCAAGGGTGAAGCGCACCCCGGAAGCCGAAGCCACCGGATAGACCGGCAAGGGCTGGGTGGTCGAGGTGTAGGGGTGCCAGAGGTGATCGCGGTCGAACTGGAGCAGCTCTTCAGTGCTCATTGATCAGCCCCGCTCAAAGGTGTAGCCAAGCGCGCTCAGCTGTTCCAGGTCGCCCTGAATCCCTGAACCGGTGGTGGTCAGATAGTTGCCGACGATAGCACCGTTCGCCCCGGAGGTGAAACAGCGGTACTGATCCTGACCAAGTTGCTGGCGTCCGCCTGCCATGCGGATAACCGCTTGGGGATTAATGAAACGATAGAGGGCCACCGTGGTCAGCACCTCGTCGGTGGTCAGCGGTTTGAGCTCGGCGAGCGGTGTCCCTTCGATGGCGGTGAGAATGTTGATCGGAATGGAGCGGACTTCAAGTTCACGCAGTTCAAAAGCCATATCCAGTCGGTCTTCCATGGACTCTCCCAGACCTATAATGCCGCCGGAGCAGAGGCTCATGCCGGTGGCTCGCGCCAGTTTCAGGGTCTCGACCTTTTCTTCCCAGGTGTGGGTGGTGCAGACCTTGGGGAAATAATTTTTTGAGGCCTCCAGATTGCAATGGTATCGGCGTACGCCGGCTGCATAGAGATCAGCGACAATCTGTTCATCGAGAAAACCGGCCGAGGCACAGAAAACAAGCGAGGTCGCCTCCTCGATTTTTTTATAGAGATGGGTTAGCTCCGCCACGGTCTCCGGTGAAAGACTGCGGCCACTGGTCACCAGGGAGAGTCGGTGGACGCCGTGGGTGTCGTTGTCTTTTGCCTGGGCCAGCGCCTCCTCCTCGGGGATGGCTGTGTAGGTGTCGACGCCGGTATGATGACGGGCGGACTGCGCGCAAAATCGGCAGTTTTCTGTACAGTTACCGCTTTTTGCATTGATGATGGAACAAAGATCGAAATGATTGCCATGGAAATGGCTGCGGATCTGGTCCGCTGCCTGATAAAGATCGTTCTTGTCAGCTGAGAGCAAAGCGGTTGCTGTGGCCCGATCGATCTGGCCGCCGTCAAGAATGGTCGTAAGAGCCTGCTGTACGGTGGTATCCATAATGTATCTGGTTCTTGGGGATCATTCCCCGTCCTTCATTTTTGGTTACTTAATAATATCTTTGGGCGGCCCGTTGACGATCATCTCGGCGATGGTCTGCTTGATGCGGGGTACTTTTCCTCTTCTCTCCCCAAGGAAGCGGGCTTCGAGCTGGGCCAAGCGCTGAAAGAGTACGGTCCGTTCCATGGCCGGAGCGTCGGTCTCCTTTTCATATTTCTCCTGCACGATCTCCTGGCACCGAAAACAGCCAGGAAAACGCATCTGCTTTCCATCCGGGCGGGTCAGGGTTGCAGGAACGCCGTGGGTCCGGCAAACCAGCAAACGGTGACTGTAGACCGAGCAGAGCCCGTCATCACAGAGGGGGCACATGATCTGCGGGCGTTCTCCCCGGGCTATCATAACCCGGCTCTGTTCCACATAGTCCCGGGATCGTTTGACAATGCGATCGATCTGTGCATCATGGAGTTTGCGAATACCTTCCCAGAGGTAGGCCCACTCACAGTAGGTATAATGGAGAAAGTACGAGTCGCAGCAGTTATCCGGGCATCCCATACAGGTGAGCTTAATGGACTGTGCCACCGCATCATAATCGGCAACCATGGATTCGTAAATTTCTCCAATCTCGCAGGAGAGCTCTGGAGGTAAAAACAGTTCTTTCATATAGTTATGCCCGAATTAACGGGGCTCTTCAAAAGATTGAACTTGATAGGTTGATATGTGGACCTCGCCACTGCGCCAGCTGGATTCTGCCAGGCCAGCCTTGCGGCAAAGATGGCCAAGAAACTGCTCAGTATGGGGCAATTGCTGCCAAACTTGCGGGAGAAAGGTCGCACGAGCCTGTCCTGGACCTTCCAGAATAACCCCATCCTTATGGGGGGTGAGCAGGGTGAGGAGGTCTTCAGGGCTGTTGTAGTGAAGTGGTACAGCTTCTGTCAGTACCGAGATTTCTACATGCAGCGGTATCAACTCCTCTTCTGTCAGGGGAGAAAAACGAAAATCATGAAAGGCGGCATTGAGGGCATTACGTTTGATGCCGTCGACAATGGGTTCCATCGCGACCAGGCTGCCTATACAGCCGCGTAGGTTGCCGCGTTGGTGCAGAGTAACGAATACGCCCCGTTTTTTTGCAAATGCGGGGTGGGCGAGTTCTTCGTTACTAACGGGCTGGATTGGAGTTTTTCCCAAGTGTTCTTCTATGGTCTGTCGGGCCAGACGAACCAAGGTGCTTCCCTGTTGTGCGCTCAACATGGTTATGCCTCCATCGATCTGATCGTAAGAGGCTGTAGTCTATTGCAACCACTGAACCTGTCAATACAAATGTGGTTTCCCCACCATCCGTTTTCTCGGATTCAGAAAAAGGGGGAGTCCGTTGCTACAACTCAGTCGTTGTTGAGTCCTTGGAGAGAAAGTTCGCCGGAAGAGGTGAAGGGAATCTCCTTACTGAACCCATGAATACCGATGCGGGCAATCCCCTTGAGTGTATAGGGGTAGGGGTGGTCTGTGCTGGAGATTTTGCCTGCGGAATGGATAAGATCAGACACGGATGAAATCAGATCCAGTACAGAAGCATAGACCTCAACCGGAACAATGGCTGTGCCGTACGCGGGTACGGTTTGGCTGCTGTCGGCAACACCACTGGCAAAATGACGTTTGTTGATTTCGAGATCGCAGTTGATTCCATGGAGGTCAAGGTCCACGTCATTGGGATTGAGGATGCGCAGTTTGATCAGAAAAATTCCCTCCAGTGCTTTGACCTCCTGAATACGGATGTCTGCAAGGGAAATTTTAGGATCTTCTTTTAATCCGTAGAGACCGCTGCAGCCTGTCAGGCTCAATGCAGCGAGAATGAGGACAAAGAAACAGAGACATTTTGACTGCAAGCCGTTGAAAAACATGGTTGCTCCTTGATGAAATGCTGAATGCCCATTCTTACCCAGCCACTGAAACAAAGTCAACAGCTCCATGGATATGTTGACGTGGGCCCAAGAAAACGGTATCAATAGCCCCTACGGAGAAGTGCCGGAGCGGCTGAACGGGACGGTCTCGAAAACCGTTGTGGGGGTAACTCCACCCAGGGTTCGAATCCCTGCTTCTCCGCCAAAAATCATTCCACAGGGTTCCATAGAGTTCTTAAAAGCCATTTGCTAACAAGCATTTGGCTTTTTTTATTGTCCGCTGAGTTCCACAGAGTTCATTGACAGCCGGTATCTAGTGACGGTATATCTGACGGTATCTCGACAACCTTCAAGCCAGGTACCGTCAAATGCTCGTTGATACCGCCATCAAAAACGCCAAGCCGAAAGACAAACCCTATAAAATGACCGATGGGAAGGGACTCTACCTGCTCATCAAGAAAACCGGCAAGTATTTCCGCTTCGATTATCGTTTCCAGGGGAAAAGAAAAACCCTTGCCCTTGGTGTCTATCCTGACGTTTCCCTTTCCCTTGCCCGCGACCGGCACGCAGAGGCCCGCAAACTGGTTGCCGATGGGATTGACCCCGGCGAACAGCGCAAAATGGAAAAGGAAGCTGCAGCCGACCAGAACAGCTTTGAGGCCGTGGCTCGTGAATGGTTCCTCAAGAATAAGCATACCTGGACCGACAACCACGGCAGGGACATTATTTCCCGCCTTGAAGCCAACGTCTTTCCCTGGATCGGCAGTAAGCCCATTGCTGAGGTAAACGCTCCTGTACTGCTTGGTGTGCTCCGCCGCATAGAAGACCGGGGAGCTATTGAGACGGCGCACCGTATCAAGCAGATGTGCGGGCAGGTCTGCAGGTATGCCGTTGTCACCGGAAGGGCAGAGCGCGACCCAAGCGCGGATCTGCGCGGTGCCCTGCCGCCGCCCCCATCAAAATCCATGGCCACCATCACCGACCCCAAAGAGGTTGCTGGCCTACTCAGGGCCATAAAAGGGTACAAGGGCGAGATGGTCACCAGGTGCGCCCTACTCCTTGCGCCGCTGACCTTTGTTCGCCCTGGCGAGTTACGGCACGCAGAATGGGAAGAAATAGACTTTGACCGGGCCGAGTGGAAGATACCACCTGAAAAACGCAAGCTGAAGAAGGCCTTGAAAGCTGTGCCCAACAATTTCCACTTGGTGCCGCTGTCCAGGCAGGCCTTGGCAGTGCTCAGGGATTTGCAGCCGTTGACCGGCGAGGGCCGCTATGTCTTCCCTTCCTTGCGGACCGGGGAACGGCCTATGAGTGAAAATACCGTCAATGCCGCCCTGCGCCGTATGGGGTATTCCAAGGATGAAATGACCGGGCATGGTTTCAGGGCTATGGCATCGACCCTATTGCACGAGCAGGGGTGGGAATCGGACGTGATTGAACGGCAGCTGGCCCATAAGGAACGAAACAGCGTCAAGGCAGCCTATAACTATGCCCAACACCTGCCGGAACGGCGCAAGATGATGCAGGCATGGGCCGATTATCTTGAGGCCCTGGAGAAAGGCGCGGAGATAATCCCCCTTTTTAAAGCGGTGTGAAGTAGGATTACAACGTCTTGACAGGCTAGGATGGCCCCCGAAAAGCCGCTCCCCTGGCGGCCTGCCTGTCAGCTTTTTATTTCAGGGGACAGCCTGAGGGAGGTTGTGCGATGGGGCTTAATGATTCAGCTATACCAGAGAGCAAGCGGTTCTTTAAAATTTCAGAACTGGCAGGCAAACGGTGGCCGACCGTCACCGAAGAGGAAATTTATAATTGGCACGACTTGGGGCATGAAACGCCTATTGAGATCGAAGGGTTCCAAGCGCTTGTTGACACCACCGAGCCGAATATGTGGAATGATACTCCTCATTTTGGGCAAATAAACATATTTGCTTATTGGATACATTTTGAAACATTTTATTCAATGGTTGGCATAACGGCTGCTGAATTGCTTTTGAAAACTGTTGGAGATGAAAGGGCAGATTTTTTAAAAAAATATGCGCGTACCCTCCTTGAGTCATTAAATGCAGAATGTATACCAAATTCATTTTTCATGATCAATATCGACAGCGCAAGGAACCTAGCATATAGAAAGAATGGGGTTATAAGCTGCCTTGAATTTTATGATGAAAAAGGGATGCTTCGTATATCTGCTATGCCATCAGGTAAGCCTGCAAGGTTTTCCCCTGAATCGTTAGAAATAAGGAAAGAAGACCTACTGATAAAGGCTTCTTCTGTAAAGTACATTGAACGTATAATTCCTGAGTTAATGAGCAATGATCGTCATTCAAAAGGGGAAATACAATTCCAGAAAGCAGCAAACAAACGTGCAGAAAAAACCGATTTAAAAATAATAGGCGCATTGCTTACGATTATCAAAGACCATACCGATTTACAAAGCCAAGCGCAGATCATTGATAGAATTGTCAATGATGAGCGTTTCAAACGCCTTCCCGGATTAAGTGAACGGGCGATGCAGGGGCGTTTTTCATCGGCGAATACGGTTTTAAAAGACGTTGGCGATTAAAAAAAACGCCGCAAATTTTAACGGTCAAAAAATCTCTCAAGTTTCAAAATAGTTACCAGCACCGCAGGTGCGGAGCGACTTTCGCACCTGCAATGCCAACTCACCCAAACCATTCTATCTTCCTTGCATGAATCATACGGAAGCCACCGGCTTTCATTTGACAGCAAGGAGGATAGAACATGCCAAGTGCCACCCCGTCACCAACTCTACTCAGACGAAAGGTCGTTGAACAAAAAACCGGTCTTTCTCGTACCCACATCTACGCCCTCATGAAGCAGGGCGATTTTCCCCAATCCGTGCCCCTGGCGGGCCGGGCTGTTGCCTGGATCGCCGATGAAGTAGACAACTGGATAGCAGGCCGCATTCAGCAAGCAAGAAGGGTGAACGTCGCATAATGTGCAACGTGGCCTTTCTCATGACCATTGCAGCGAATCTTGCCAAGACTGCTGGGTATCGGCAAGGACCCCGACGGCCATTCCTCTTGGGGCCGTTGGTTTGCAGTCTTGGCAGTTTGTTGCAATCTCAGTACAAAATTCTTGCGAACTCTGCGGCTTTTCCGTATCTTGCAGATACCAAACTAAGAGGGTGGCTCCCGCACACCTTAAACCGGGAATTTTTTATTTGCGCACAGCCTGTTGCCGACACCGCCCAAGGTGTACGGGCACGGCTGAATATATGCGCACATCCAGAATTTGAATTTGCTCAGAGTGGGGGGTATCCGCGAGGACCCCGACGCCCTCTTAGGCGTGGTACCACTCTGGGCATTTTTATTTTTTGGAGTACCAACCATGTTTGATTGTTCGCAAGAAGTACCTACCACCACCTCTTTCCACCTCCCCGCCAACTGTACCCCTATTGAGCTGCAGGAAGCCTTACACGAGGCCAACAATGCAATCCGTGCCCTGTCTGAGCTGGTTAAATCAGCCAGCCTTTCTTGGTTCGATCCACAGCCTTTAACACGTGGTTCAAAAGCCCACCGAATAGCGCAAGATTTGCAATCCGGCCTTGGCCAACTCATTGACCTGTGCACAGAGCGCAACGAGCGTATCATTGAAGGCTATGTGGCCCAATATGAGGACAGCGCCGCATATAAGCTGAAACAGGCTGAACAAATAGCGGATATGGCCAGTCATGGAGCTTTTGGTAAGGAAACCGTGGAAAGGCTTACTGACGCTCTGTCCAAAACAAGTGCTGTTTTGCAGGGTGACGGATCCCTTACCGATAAGACCAGGGCCAAGGCCATTGAAACCATCATTCTTGAGTTGATGAAGAAGTGGCAGCCAGCCAAAAGCAGCAAAAAGAAGCCTGCCACCCTTGCGGATCAGCGAGGTGAGGAGGTGGCGTCATGAAAAAGAGCCAGAAAATCAAGCGACCGGCTATCAGGCTTTTTTGTGGCGTGCAACCCCTCAAAAAACGCATATCCCTGCTGACGAAATTCACCGCTGAGCCTCTTTCCTACCGTGAAGCGACAGTCATAGTTGAAGAACTTGAGCTGCTGGATGCTGTCCTTAAAAGGCTCCGTTATGAACGTGGTTTTCTCGACGAGCTCGACATTGACCAGGCCATAGACCGGTTACGCCGTGGTCCGGAAGGGGGTGCATGATGGGAAACGACTTTGCAACCCTCAAAGATCGTACCGACCTGGCGGAGTACATCTGCGAGCGTACCGCCAAAGCAACCACCAACGCCGGGGGCGATACATTAAACCTTGAGTCGTGCCCGTTTTGCGAGGGACACGACTGCTTCCGAATAACCCCTACAGAGCAGCGTTTCCACTGCTTCCAGTGCAATCCCGATGAAGCCGGGGGCGACATCTACGATTTCATTCAGCGCCTTGACCAGTGCGACAAGGGCCAGGCGCTGCAGATCCTCGCCGAATATCACGGCCACGAGCTGGCCAAGCCACAGGGGCCAACCCGAACACCTGAAGAAGAGCAGGCCCACCAAGCACACCTGAGCATCTTTGATGAGGCTGCAGCCTTTTATCATGATGCCTTGATGGGGGAGAGCAGAGCCCTGAATTATCAACGCCGGGTGCGCTGCCATACTGATAAGACGCTTACCGCGCTCACAGTAGGCTACACAGACGGCATGCTGCACGCTTATTTGAAAGGCAAGGGGTTTACCGAAGATCAGCTCATAGAGTCCGGCCTTGCCAAGCTCAAAAACGGAAAGCTGCAGGATTTTTTTGTTCGGGATTTGTTCATCTATCCGCACCGCAACATGAAAGGCCATGTTGCCGGGTTCACGATCAAGGATAAGCGGAAGCAATACAAGTACCGTTTGCCGGGCGAATATTGGCTGCAGGGCGGGTCTTTGTTTTACAACATGCCAGCATTCGCGGGGAAAGAGGTTTTCCTTGTAGAGGGAGAAAATGACTTGCTCACAGTGCATGGCCGGGGAGGAATGGCCAATGTGGCCGCCATTAACGGGCAAATTTCAAAAAATCAGCTCGAATACCTGACGTCATGGGCACCAGGGAAAACCTTGTACCTCTGCTTCGACAATGACGAGGCCGGGGAAAAATACATAAAGGCGGTTTGCCAGGCACTCCGAGGGCATTGCACGCCACCGACACTGGCCCGAACCATGCCGGAAGAGGCAACAACCGTCTTTCTGGTGCGCTTTGATCGTGAGGTGAAAGACGTTGACGAATATCTACGGGGCCAAGGTAAGCCAGAAGAGGCCTTAAAGGCCTTGAAGCAGAGCGCAGAACGGTATTACCCGCCGCTGCAAGAATTGAAGTCGTGGTACTCACATTTTGTCACCAAGCGTGAAACGAAGTTCGATTATGACACCTTTGGCAAGATCTGCTTCGAGTGGTTCCAGGCGCGGGGGAAATTCTTCATAGACGGCGAGGAATGCTACCTCTACTTCAACAACTGGATTTACAAGATCGGCACCAACACGCCGTTCAAGGCCCTGATCTACAGTGAAGCCAGGATCAATGCCGCCACTAACGGTTTTCGTCTGATTATCCAGAATATTGAAAGCCAAGCCTACCTGCGGGGCGACCGTACATCGGTACCAGGGTGGATATACACCAACGTCAAAGAGAGCACTGTCTACTTCAACCTCTGCGGGGAAGATAACGACCTGCTCATAATCAGCCCTGAAAAGATAGAACCGGCTCCCAACGGCACCAACGCCGAACGGGTACTGCTCCGCAACTCTCCCAAAATGCACCCCCTGCGTTATCATAAAGATGCCGACGTAAAGAAGGGGATGGCCAGCCTCAAGGCCCATATCTTTGACAACCTGGCCTGCGACCTGGCTGACAAATACTTTGTGGTCTGCCTGCTCTTCAATGTGGTGCTGCTGCAGTATGTCAAGGCCCGTGGCATTACCAAGTTTTCAGGAACCAAGGGCTGCGGCAAGACCTCGGCGGCCTCTATGCTTTCCGCCCTCATTTATGGGGAAGATTGCGTGACCACAGGTTCTGCCGCTTCGGATTTTTCCGAGGCGGCTATCTCTCCACTGACCATATCGGACAACCTTGAATCCGATGCAGTAAAGGGCGGCAAGCGTGACTTTCTGCTCACGGCGGCTACAGGTATCACCCGGCAGAAACGTAAGGCAGGGAGCGATTCTGACAACGTATATGAGCGCTCTTGCACACAGCTGCTTGTCACTTCCATTGAGCCCTTTGTTGAACCGGAACTGATCGAACGAACCAACGAGATCATTTTTGACAAGCGGTTCCATAATCCCGATTTCCGTGAGTCAATCGCGGTTGAATCCGACCTGAAAGAAGCCCGTGACCTGATTTGGAGCGCCATCTTCAAAATCGTTGCTCACGACATCCTGCCGAAGATCGACGAGAAGAAAGCCGCCGCCCTCAAGGCCATCCGCACCGAGTACCCCGCCCACTCAAAATCCCGCCTCAACGAGCTGTACGCCATGCTCTTCATCATCTTGCAAGAGGTTGTCAAGTACATGCCGCAAACCCAAGATCCTGCAGCACAGGGTGAGGCCAGGTGGATACTGGATAATTGGATTCGTGACCAGAACCAGCGGGCCTTTGCCACTGAATCTGAGACGAACAGGATTCTCTACAACCTGGAAGCGCTGTTCAGTGAATACGAGATCAGGCCGGAAGGGTTCAAGCTGCAATATGGCATCAATGCTGAAGCGGATCGCGACGGCCACGAGCTGAAAAAGGTCGACTTCTACGCAACCACCACCGGGTTCTGCATGGCCTTTGATGTGCTGGCCAGGGAGCGCGGCATAGCAAACCCATTCAAATCGGCCGCACAGCTTGGCGCCAGAATCAAGGATTCTCTGGATACGTTGCAGCGGGCTGGATGGGGCTTTGAGTACCAGGCAAAAAAAGTCAACGGGAACCGGCTGCACCGCCTGACCCGTACCTTCAAGTAAGAAAATTCGAGAGGAACGAATAATGATTGTTAGCGAAACCCTGGAAAAGAAACGTGCCCTGCTTGCTGAAATCGAGCAGACCAAAAAAAGCCTGTACCACCTGCACCCACTGGATCAAATGCAGCGTGAAAGGTGGGAGGCTCAAACACGGGTTGAAAATATCAAGGCCCGCTATGGGACTGATAAGCAAAAATGGCAACCGCATATCCGCTCCACTTACCATGCCTCTATGGATACCATTGACCGGGTGGTTGCTGCCGTGAAGGATGATCAAAAAGAGAGAGCAGAGATTAACGCACAGCTCAATGACCTGCAGGAACAGCTTGCCGGTCTTGAACTGCAAATTACCGTCAAAGAACTTCTGCCGCTGCAAACGGCCTATGACAAGCTATGGGAGAGCCTGGCAAATTTTAAAGGGCTGCTTGCTGTGCGAGAGGAAGAGCTTGTCATAGGCCAGAAGGAAAATGGGACCTTGGCGCGGCTGACCAAAGAAAAAGAGGATCTGCTTGCAGATATCGCTGGCGGTGACTCAACAGACCAAACACGCCTAGAAGCACTCACAGCAGACATTGCGAAAGAGGAGGAGGCGAGGGCCAATCAGGAAGCAATCAACGCCAAAACCAAGCAAGAAATAGCAGGGCTGACGCGAAAGGTTGGGACGCTGCAGCAAGAGGTTGTTGTTGCAAAACAGAATTACCTTGACGGCCTGTCTACCTTCCTTGATCAAGAGTTGGAAAAGGCTGCAGGCGAGTATGTCAAAGAGGCTGGCACCCTTGCCGGTGCCTATTCCAAGGTAATTGCTCTTGCGACTATTCTTGGTCAGTGCGGAGCACAAAGAAAGGTTTTTGGCCCATACGGCAGCCGCTTTGAGATCCCGTCTTTTTCATTGGATGTCTGCACGGCTCAGGAGACACCAGGCCGCCAAGGCTTGCTTTATAAATTCAACAGCGCAGATGTTCAGGAAAAGATTGATGCCGAGACTCAGCGGTTATGCAAGCTCGGAATCAATATCCCTGAGGGGATACCAGCACCCCTGTAAAAGAATACCAAACGTTTTTTCTTAAAGGAGAAATATGCAAAACGGAAGGATAGCACTCAACGCCATGGAGCGTGAAATTTGCGCAAAAATGGGGCTCACGGAAGGGGAATTTTTAAACGTCGAGGCATCCACAAGTGACAAACCAGCAACTACGGCACTGAATGCCATTGAACAGGAAGTGTGTGCCAAGATGGGGCTTACAGAAGAGGAATATTTAAAAACAGCCATCTGAAACGAGGGGAAGGGCAATAGATGGGACCAAATACATTAGATGTTACCAGCATTCCGGAACGATACAGACCGTCAGTTGACAATTTACCCGGTGATGTGCAACTCCTGGCTGAGGCCGTTGAATCTTCCTTTCCTGGAATGGGTGTCCCCATAGCTATGGTTTTGTCAAAACGCTTTGGTGGTAGCCCGCTGTATATCCGCAAGCAAAATGGAGCTCTCCTCAAATGGCGTAATGATCAGATTAGGGCAATGTACGACGGGGGCGGAATAACAGGCCGTCAATTGGCTTGGTACTGGCAACTGAGCCAATCCATGATTGAAAAGATATTGGCGGACCATGGGTAGAGTAACAGAGAGGATGGGCTTATGAAATCGACCATGAAACGAAAGGGAAAGGGGTTTAAGACGAGGGGTAAAAGATTATCTGCGGCTACCGCCTTCCCCGGCATGGGATCAAAAAACAATCGCTGCTACCGCAAGCAAAAAGCGGCACTGCTTGACCGGCTGCAGCGGGCGCGGTGAAACACCCGCACCCGCTGCAGATCTTTCCGCTGTATGGTCAAATAATGGCTTCCAGCGGATACGCTGCCGGATCGTCCCACCCTGCAGCTACATAGTCGATTTCAACGCCTGTCTCCAGAGCTTGCCGGAAAAGGTGGTTGAACTCTTCGGCGGTGAGATCAGGGGCCGTGAATGAACAGACCATGCCAAACCGTTTCGTGTAGGCTTCAAGCAACGTTCCATCGATCTTTGACCACTCTTCAAACGGGTCCATATTCCCTCTTGCTGAATAGAGATTGGCGCTTGTTGTTAATCCATTTCCACCGATACCTTTTGTATATCATTCTCACGCCGTTTTGATAATCAAACAGCCCCCTAGAAAAGAAAAAGAGGCGGAAGGGGGGCCCGTTTTTGGCCCAAAATAAAATAAGGTCAGCGCGAAAAACCGGAAGGTCTCTCAAAATTTATTTTGATAACATTTCTCAAACTGCCAGCAAACATATTTTTTACGTCGGCTGCTGAAATAAAGTAGGGCGTATATGTGAATATGCTTACACCTTTACACCCTTTTAATAATAAATAATTAAAATTATTAAATAAAAAAGGGTGTAAGCAAGGGTGTAAGTAGGGTGTAAGCGGGTGTTTTGCTTACACCCTAGGGTGTAAGTCTCTTCGGTAGGGTGTAAGGGGTGATTTGTAATGCAACATCCTGTTATTTTTAAATTTTTAGGACACAGGGTGTAAGCAGTCGATTTTGCTTACACCCGAAATAATAACGGAATTTCAACTTTTTAAAGCGCTAGGGTGTAAAGGTGTAAGCATTTTGGAAATGCACCCCCTACATGGAATTGACGATGAAACGGCCTATCAAAGTATTTGAGCCCATACCAAAACAGTTGATCAAATCCATTCATTTTCAGGGGAAACAGCACGGTTTTTCAGCCGAGTATGTGTACCACATGATTAAGGAGCTGATCGGGATTCCGAGTATGACCGCTCTCTCAAGACAGGAAGCCCTTTTCTTGATAGGTGCTATTACCCGGCAAGGTGTGCGGGCTATCCCTTTGCCGCCGCCTTTCGAGAATGAGGTGGCAGGCGGTGCGGATCTGGCCAGTTTCTACCACGTCAGGGACATTCGTTTGATGTTTGCTGATTTGGGGTGGGACAAGGCACAGATAAAGGGTTGGCTGAAAAAATTAGCAAAGGTGGAAGATGTGCGGTCGCTGAATCGCAAGCAGGCTCAGAAGGTTTATTTTGCCCTGGGCAAGATTGTTGATCGTGCCCGTGCAGCCGAGAAGCCGTCAACCGGTGGGTGGTGATATGTCGTTTCTTGATACCTCAAAAGGGAAAAAGCTGTTTGGCCAATACCTGGCAAAGTACAAGGCTGGGAGTCAGCGTGTTTACCGTTCCGAGATTCAGCAATTTTTCGATTTTAAAGGGCTGGGCCTGAGCCAGGTTGACGAAGCCGTCTTGCACGAATATCAGGCCTTTCTTGCTGCAGAGCATAGCCCGGCCACCACCAAGCGGAAATTCTCCATCCTCAACAATTTTTTTAAATTCCTTCAAAAGCGGTTTAAAGGCTTTGTAAACCCGATTGAAAATCTTGGTAGCTTCAAAACCCATAAGGGCGCGGCAAGCGATGAGTTCAAAAAGTACCTTGCCGCCTTCATAGCGGAACAGAACACCGCCAACACCAAGCGCAGCTATGAGAATCAGATTAAGCTGTTTTTCACCTGGGCCGGAAAGGATCTGTCAGAGATCACCGCCGCCGATATGTTGGCCTACCGGGACCACCTGAGGCAGGAAAAGCACCATAAAGACTCTACGATCTGGAACAAGTTCGTTGCCCTCAACCGGTTTTTCAAGTTCGTGGAGCGCGAAAACCGGAAGTTCAAGAACCCTATCTTTTTCAAGGGGCTGAAGCTGATTTTCCCCAAGAAAGACAAGGGGTATTACAGCGTGCTGTCAACGGCGGAATCGGAACGGCTACTCAAGCAGGTCAACAAGCGAACGGCCATAGGGAAGCGTGATTATGCCATGCTGCTTGTTATTCTGGTGTATGGCCTGCGGGCAAATGAGGTTGCGGGGCTCCGCTACAAGAACCTGGAACACGAGCGGATAAAGGGACAACAAAAGGTCTGGATTGTTGACCGGAAAGGGAAGTTTCAGAATAGGCCAAAGACCGCCATAATTTTGAATGGGCGGACCCTGCGTGCCTTTGATGCTTGGCTGGAGACCGTCAAGCAGCAGGGCGGCACGGTGGATGGGGAAACGCCGGTCTTTCTCCCCTTCATCTACGATCGCAACCAGCAAGAATTGGCAATCAGGCGGGACCGGAAGCACAAAGCGCTTTCGGTGAAGGCCGTGGAAAACGTGGTCAGGAAATACTTGGAGAAGGCCAAAATCAGCAGGGAAGAGACAACCCTGAGCCCACATGCACTCCGGCACACCGCCTTCACCATGCTTGCTCAGGAAGGGGTGAAGCTGCAGGACATCCAAAAGTTGGCCGGGCACCAGGACATCAACACCACCATGATCTATGTGCACGCCGCCCAAAGCTATGAAGACCACCCCGGCATGCACAGCCCGTTGAATCGCTGATGTTTTAACAACGGGCAAGTTGTTTTAACGAAAGGCTAATTGCTTGTCTTTACATGATAAAAATACCAAGTACGTGTAATAGTAAGATTATATCCCATGCCCTTTAAGGTTTAACGCGTTTTATCATGTAATATCAATACTTTGCATTGTTTCTCTTGCCGTTTGGCATAACCGAACAAATACTTATTTTCTATTCAGCTTTTTAAAAGCTGAATGATAATAAATAACGATATAACAATAAGATGAGATATTTTTTAATTGTGCAAAATGTTAAAATTTCACGTTGTTTTAACATGCAAACTTTTGTCATGTCAGATTTTTGCGGGGTGCGGCCCCCGTGTCCACCGGCCTTTGAGGAGTTGATTTTTCAATAAGGGGCATATAGGCGCACATCCCCGTGAATGCGTAAGGATTGGCTTGAAAAAGCAGGGTATCCACAAAAACAAGCGGGATCATCCGGGATATGGCGAGATTTCATGGGAACGTTTAGCCACTGATAAAGGGGGGAAATGAAGGCTGTAAAACAAATCAAGAGGGTGCAGGTTGAAGGTAAACAATACCTCATGCCTGCAGAAGATGCGGATGTTGAAAAGCTCATTCAAAAGGGGCTGAGACTCAAGAGCAAGGTGGATGCCTTGCAGGGGGAGCTTGAGTCGGTGCAAGCCAGGCTCGTAGAGATCGCACAAGCCAGGCGGGAAGGAACGACCACAGTTTCTCTTCAAGGGGTATCGGCAAAGGCTGTTATCACTTTCCGGGAATCCTTTTCTGTGAGCAAAGATATTGAGGATATATCGGTTCCTCTGGGGCCGTTGTTTGGCCGGTTCTTTGCCAAAAGCGCTTCTTACAAAACAACAGGTGATTTTAAAAAGTTCATGCAGTCAGAGCACGCCTTGGGTATACAAAATGCCGACGAGGTTAAGGCCACAATTGAAAAATATGTGACCGTGAAAGAGACAAAACCGAACGTCAAAATCGCACCCGAATAACAGGGGTGACAAGAAGACCGTGACGGTACTTTTGACGGTATCTCCTCGGATCGTGAAAAAATAACTCTGTGATAACGGTGTGTTGGTTGGTGAATGTGAAGGTCTGCTTCCCGCCAAAAAAAGCCACAAGCCGTATCCTGAATAACTCCGGATACGGCTTTTTTTGTTTGGGTGTACAGGCTATGCAGAGAATTGTATTGACGATATTTTTGCTTTGTTGCAGCAATGTCTTTATGACATTTGCCTGGTATGGGCATTTGCGCAATCTCTCGCATAAACCCTGGTTGATTGCAGCCTTTGTCAGTTGGGGCATTGCCTTGCTCGAGTACCTGCTTCAGGTGCCTGCAAACCGGTTGGGGCATGAAGTCATGACCATTGGTCAACTGAAGATTCTCCAGGAAGTGATCACCCTCTCGGTCTTTGTTCCCTTCTCAGTATTTTTCATGAAGGAAAAACTCACCCTGGACTACCTCGGAGCAGGTATCTGTTTGCTAGGTGCTGTCTTTTTTATGTTTCGCAGTAAGCTTGTTGGCCCCTGACGCGGATGAAAAATCCGGGCTTAGCGCTTACGAGTTTCTCCCTCCATGATCCAGGTGTCCACCGGCAGGCGAAAATGGGCGATGGTGCTGTTGAGCCGGAGCCAGTATTTGCGGTCTTTGGGACTCTCCAAAATCAGCACAATTCCGGCCCGTTTTCCTGTCTGTAGGGCTAATAGAAGGCCTGCCCCAGGCTCTCCGCCCATTTTTTGCCAAAATCAAACTCAATAGCGCTCTCAGCGGTGATGCAGTCGGCCCGGGTTCGGTCCGAAAGCACAACCTCGCTTT
This sequence comes from uncultured Desulfobulbus sp., assembly GCF_963664075.1. Taxonomy (NCBI): domain Bacteria; kingdom Pseudomonadati; phylum Thermodesulfobacteriota; class Desulfobulbia; order Desulfobulbales; family Desulfobulbaceae; genus Desulfobulbus; species uncultured Desulfobulbus sp. The sequence goes on along the minus strand of NZ_OY760916.1, from coordinate 3,835,554 downwards.
GGCCTCGATGTTCTCGACACCATTTATTCTGATAGTATTTTTCAGGATGGAGATGAGCGGCCAGAGAAGATTGGCAGGAGAAAAGCAGAGCACAAAAACAAAATACAAGCTGTCGCATGGAAATACCGGAAAAGATGCAAGAAAGAAAAATTTGCCTTGGGGATCCAGGGCGTAATAAGGGGCTGCTCTATACAGCCTTTTTTTTAATTTTGCATTGTTTTTCCAGTCGTTTGGACAGGTTTTTATCTCCGGTCGCCAGGGGGCAGTACCGACTCCGGTGAACGGGCCTTGCAGATGCTGGAGAGATTTGAACCGGATCTAATTTTGCGGGATGTAATGATGAGGGATTTTGGAAACGGGTGGATGAATATATCTCCATCCATACGGACACACGTCTTTGATTGTGGTGCAAAGGAGATATTGGCAAGAGACTGCTGGAAGTTTCTCTGCTGGGAATCACTGAGAGCTAAATGGGGGGCATTGTCGGGGTAAAGAATTGCCTGAAGTTTGTGGTGCTGTTCAGAGGCGTGAGGTCGTGTAGGGGGCGGGTTTTTTTGCAGATGTTGGTTCTTTTGTCTGCGAATTGCTGCGCTGTGCGGTTTTGAACGTTTGCATGACTTCGCCTTAGGAATGAAATGATTTAAACGTAAATCTCTAATTTAACGTTAAAATTATTTCATGTATTGATGGGTCGGTCAAGCGTTTTTGCGCCACAGACGAAATGCCTTGTGGCGCAATGGATTCGCGGCGGAGGAGCAAGCCGGTCGATTGGGGAGAGGCACAGACCTCTACACCATTTGGGCAGGGGTAAATGGTTGCATACCGATTATTTCCCAGAGAATTTCCGCTGGCATACGAGAGTTCCCTGAAGCAATTGCGGTGTCGAAGAGCATTCAACGTAGCAGGTCATGCATCACCACCAACCGACCAGGCTAGCAGATTATGTTGTGCATTTTTGGGTGCTCTTTGCTTCTTGAGCCAAAAGAGGAAGTTTTGCGAGCATGTTTTTGAGTGCCAGCGCATCCCAGGGCAGGTGTTCGGTTCATTTAATCCCACATAGAGAATCTGATCGGGGGAAAGGGGCCGGGACACGGTTTGGACAAAGTCAGTGTCACCATGGCCCATCAGCATGCCCAGGACCATTGCATGGCCATGTTCAAACTGTTGGGTGGTCATGATGTCGGGATGGGGATCGATCCAGAGGATTGCCAGGTCGCTTCCATGTTTCTGGCTGAAGTACCCAAAAGGTGCCAGTTCGACCAAGCAGTCTCCGCCAAAGACAATGAGATGATCAGGCTGATGCTTCTGGATACGTTCGCCTGCCATCTGTAATTGCTGCAGAAGTTGTTGGCGGGCAACCATCCCCTTTTCAAGCGGAAGTTGTCTCTCATCGGGAAGGGGAACCGCTATTTCCTCAACCGGGCCCGTTGGTTGGGGAGCGAGCCACTCAAGCAGTTGTGCTCCCAGGTGGTAGAGTGGATTATTCCCTCCCTGCCATTGAGGGAAAATGAGACGCAGGGGCTTTTTTTTTGCTGGTTTCATGTGCGTAGTGTCTGGAGCAGGGGGAGATCAGAAGGCCAGGCGGAAGCCGATATTGTAATACGCCCAGGTCTGTGGCTGATGGAAGCGGTAGGCGGAGCGAGCGAAGTGAGCGCTGGTGTTCCAGGCTCCGCCGCGATAAACCTTATGATTCGTGGATTCATCCACCCAGGCGGAACCGTCGCTAGGGGCTCCCTGGTAGCTGTCATGCCAGGTATCTTCACACCATTCATAAACGTTGCCGTGCATATCGTAGAGCCCAAAACCGTTGGGAGGATGGATACCCATCGGAGTGTTGCGGCAGGAGGTCTTAGACCCATAATTTACCTGATCGGGGGTGATCGTTTGGCCAAAGTAAAATGGGGTTTGGGTTGAGGCCCGGCAGCTATATTCCCATTCCGCTTCAGTGGGAAGTCGGTATGTGGCTTGGCTAACTGCATTGAGCGTTGAGATGAAGGCTTGGGCGTCCTCCCAGCTTACACAGTCCACCGGACAGTTGGCACCAAGCAGGTCACTGGGATTTACGCCCATAATTATGCTGTATTGTTCCTGGGTCACCTGAAACTGTGCCAGGTGAAAGGCGGAGATGTGAACGATATGTTGCGGCCCTTCGCAGGCTTTTCGATTTTTCTCCTCCCGTGGACTCCCCATGATAAATGTCCCTTGGGGAATAGAAACAAAGCAGATGCCAGTTGTGGGATCGGTGTATTGTGAGGGCATGATTTGGGTCATGGTTATACCTTGGGCAAAATTTATCTGGAGATCTGTGGCTTGGATTACCTGATTGTATTTTTTCGTGGTGAACGATGTCTCCAGAGTGATCGATGAAGTGTTTCTCCAACAGCAAAGACTATGCCTGATAGTACTTCTTCCTTTTTCCAGTGACTTGGCGCTTTTGTGGGGGCTTTTACTGCTGCGAAAGCAACAATATTTTGTTATCAACAAAATATTGTTGCTTGAGTCGCATGATTTTGCGGTTATTGAGTGGGGCGTCTGCCAAGAATGTCCAGGCAAGTGGAAGCTGTTTAAGCAAGGGAATACATGAAACCAGCCACGTTAATGTTTCAACGGGAGGCCGTTCACCAGTTATTACTGGAAATGGCGAAGCAGCGTTCAGCAGAAAAATTGTTTGCGATCGTTGTCCGCCGTCTGGCGGGTCTTGGCCAGATTGCCCTGGCGCGTATCTGGACTTTGCGTCCGGGGGATACCTGCTCTACTTGCCCGGTGCAAGCAGAGTGTACGCATCACGAGAGTTGCCTACATCTTGTTGCCAGCGCGGGGCGTTCCATTCAGGATGCGCAGCTACAGTGGAACAATATCGACGGGCAGTACAGTCGATTCCCACTGGGGGCCAGAAAAGTGGGGCATATTGCAGCCAGCGGTCAGCCCATCGTGGTGGAAGCCATAGATCGGGGTTCAACCTGGATTGCTGATATGGAGTGGGCTCGGCGAGAGAATATTCTCGGATTTGCCGGGCAACCGCTTATGTTTCAGGGAGAGGTGCTTGGTGTCCTCGCTGTTTTTACCAGGTTGCCCTTGAATGCAGATGTGCTTGATGTGCTCAGGCTTATCGCTGATCATGCGGCGGCGGCCCTGGCGAACACGCTGGTCTTTGCAGAGATCCAGGAGTTGAAAACAAAGCTGGAATATGAAAATTCCTGTCTTCGAGAAGAGCTCTTTGATGTTGCTGCCTCGGGAGGATTTATCGGTCAGAGTCGGGCGCTGCAACAGGTTATAAATCAAATTGATCTTGTCGCCCCCACCAATGCCAGTGTGCTGATTTTAGGAGAGTCGGGCACAGGTAAAGAACTGGTTGCGCGGGAAATCCATCATCGCAGTCTGCGGAAGGATCGACCGCTTATCAAGGTGAACTGTGCCTCCATTTCACGGGATTTGTTTGAGAGCGAATTTTTTGGTCATGCCAAGGGCGCGTTCACTGGTGCCCTGCGTGATCGGATGGGGCGATTTGAGGCAGCTGATGGTGGAACGCTCTTTCTTGATGAATTGGGTGAGATTCCGCTTGAACAGCAGAGCAAGTTGCTGCGCGTGTTGCAGGAGGGCGAATATGAGCGGGTGGGGGAGCAGCGGGTACGCACTACCGATGCACGCATTATTGCGGCGACCAATAAAAACCTGGAAGAAGAGGTCCTGGCAAAACGGTTTCGTGAGGATCTCTATTTTCGGCTCGGTGTCTTTCCTATCAAGGTGCCACCATTGCGCCAGCGTCCTGAGGATATAATTCTGTTGGCAAATTATTTTTTGGAAAAGGCCCTGCAAGAGATGAATAGACCTCCGTTGCGTTTTAGCCAACCACAACTTGATCAGCTTGTCGCGTATAGCTGGCCAGGTAATGTGCGTGAATTGCGCAATATTATCGAGCAGGTGGCGATTTATGCCCATTCTGGTGCCTTATATCTGAACCTGCCACGATCTGCTGTAACGGTTCAAAGGGGAGCAGAAGGAGAAGCACGACTGGCCACCAGTGAAAAGCAGCAAGGTGAAGTCGCCAATATTCTCAGAGAGCAAGAGATTGCTGCACTGATGCGAAGCAACACACTGGCCGCCCTGAATCAGTGCGGCTGGAAGATCTACGGAAGCGATGGGGCAGCAGCCCTCCTTGGTCTCAAGCCAACGACGCTTGCGGCACGGATAAAAAAGATGGGACTGCAACGTCCCATCTCCTATGATGATTCATCCTTTGCCGCAAACAGATCTTGTTGAGAAAACAGCATGGGGCAGCACTTTGCAGAGCAGACGTCGAACTCGTCTTACACCGCAATCTTGAGCGTCATTTCCAGAGCCACTGTCTCAGCATTTTTTGGCGTATGAGGGCCGCTCGCTGCAGGCCGCAGGACACTCAAGAGTGAGGCGGCCGGTTTGGCCCCGGAATATTGGCAGCCAATTCTTGAGAATTGGTACAGTCGCCTATGGGCCTGGTTGAGATCAACGTCTTTCACTGTTGCCTCATAGTACATGGACCAGAAGTCGGACTGGTGAAAGTTGGCGCCGTTGAGGTTTGTCCAGCTGAGGTTGGTGTAATAGAGGTAGGACTGCGAGAAATCGACACCACTGAGGTCTGCGCCTCGAAAATCAGTGCCGCAAAGATCCGTTTTGCTCAGATCGGCTCCACTGAGATCAGCCCATGTGCGGCTGAAATCAGCTCGTCTTTCCCCGCTCAGGTCGGCCCCCCGCAGGTTTGCGCCACGCAAATCCGCGTTATGCAAGTCTGCTCCCCGCAGATAGGCTTTCGCTAAGCACACTTTGCGCAGCAGCACTGAATGTTCCGGGTGCTCTTTCCGATATCTGTTCCAATGTGTCATATCCTTTTTTGCTGAGCAGGCCAGGAGCAGAGCTAACTGTTGCCGGTTGAGGTCGGGACGGGGGGAGTGATTGTTGAGTTTTTTGATAATCATGGTGCACCTCCTTGAATGGGGAAATGGGAAGACTGCTCTCTTGGATGAGCAACTTGGGTGGAGCGTGTCATGTTCTTTTATTATAGTTTTAACGTAACTACTCACCCCTATTCTTCGGCATCAGGCAGAGTTCCTGCCAGTGCCAACTGGATAGCGACAAGAGGATTGATCCCCTGGCTTGCCATGGTCTGCAGGTAACTTGAAATCCTGCAGTAAGCCTGGGCATATTGTTTACGTCGAAAACAACCGGATATTTTCTGTTTTACCTTAGCCATGCGAAGATCCCTTTCCGCTCTGTTGTTGGTGAACGGTACATGTGGTTCTTTGGCAAAAAGCAAGACTGCCGCCTCATGCTTTTGTAATCGCTCCCAAAGATTGTGCGCATCGGATTTGGCTATCCTGCCGCGCTTCCCTTGGGTTTTTGGAGGGATCTTGGGCAACTCCTTGCTGCCACGCGTAAGGATATTACGGTAGCGCTTCTGCAGGTTGGCATACTCCCGTTCGGTAAGACATTTTTCCGGACGTTGAGCCACCGTACGACACGTTTGCTGGAGCACCGCTTTTAGATTGCGGGCCCACCGGTATTGGTTAGAGTCAACGACAAACGTCAACTCTCGCAAAAGGTGCGAGCCGCAAAGTCCGTGACCGCAATGGTCGTAGGATAAATATGATGCCCAGCAATCATGGATGATCACCCCGCCATACCGAGGGATGATATTCAATCCTTCGATTGCCTCCTTGCCCCGCTTTCGATGCAGTACTTTCAGGGTTGTTTCGCCGGAAGAATAGACGTGAATCCAGTGATTCTTCCCTTCAACCCGAAACGAGGTTTCATCCACATGCAGGGATGGAGCCTGCAGCAGCCTATCAATAGCTCTGGATTCCCATGCTTCGAGTGATTGGTACAAGCGCAAAACAAATTTGAGCAAGCTGGCCTCGGAGATTACGCTACCGATCATGGCTGCTATCTGTTTTTGAACCCGGTTTAAAGCGACCATCTGGCTGATAACCAAATGAATGGCAAACGCTTTAAGCCCATTGCCGTACTGCAGCTTACCCGGCATATCCTCAGGGAAACGCCCCTTGACTGTTGCTTCACAATTGGGGCATTGCTTTATTTCTGCGTCAATGTGCTCGACAACTTTTTCAAAAACGATGTCGATTTTTGTCCGACGTTCATGCCCCTGGCATGCAACGCTATCCAGCACCATTCCGCAGATATCACACACCTCGACCTGAGCAGTGGTGACCGATTCTTTGACGCGTGTATTACCAACCCGCCCATTGACTTGTTTTCCCCTGCCGGTAGTGGTGCAGTGCTTGGTAGCGGTTTCGTCTTTTTCGGTTTGCGAAGAAGGAATGCTCGAGTTTTTGTTTCCCTTGCGCGTTGTCTTCTCAAGAAAGATAGAGAGTATCAACTCGACGACAACCAGCAGGCTGTTGACCAGGACCCGTATCTCAGAGGAAACTTTGCCGGCGGAACAAAGCTGTTCAAATTCCTGTTTGAGGAGATCGACTTCTTCGCGTACCCTTATTTTGTTTACTGTTCCCATGGGTTTACTATACCATGGCTTTTTTCGGCCTCCTGTGTGCCCCTGAGTTGAACGATTGAGCGCTATCGCATCTGTTTGCTATCGGAACGCAATAATGGAACGATTTAGAGACGACCAAGCGCGTTGATGGGCATTTTTGTTGACATTCCTGGCTATTGGGAAAAATTTCAGTAAAAACCTGTCAAGTTATTTATTTGGTTTTGAGCTTTTTTTAGAGGGTGTGAGTAGTTACGTTTTAACAATATAAATGCCAGACGTTATTTTTTATTTAAAATAATGTAACCATCTGAGAAATAACAATTTATTGAATAAGTTTCTGGTTTTGTTACCAGCGGTATTTTTTTGGGAGGGAAAATGGCGACAAAAAAGAAAGACATAATTGTCGATAGTGTGACAACTGGTGAGGAGATGCACCGCAAACGGTAAGCGCTCTGTTGAGCGTGTGATGGCTGGTAAACGTTTTTATACAGCCTGCCCGGGCGGCTTGCGCGGAAATGAATTTGTGCGTATCGCCCTCGTTCCTCTTGCTGGATCTTCCTCTGACCTCCAAACGTAGAGAGCAAGGTGAGAGGTGTTATCTTTATGAATCATGCTTATTATTTGGAGGTATATCTGTGAATAGTTGTCATGCTTTTGCCTTGGGAAAAAGGTGGAGAGGCTCAGTACATATTATTTAAGCGTCACAGGTGAAGGCTAAAAAGCATCCCTTTCAACACATGACAAAGGATCGTGAAAGCAATATTTCAGGAAACAAAAAACTGTTGGAAGTTGCTTCCTGCTGAGCGGGTGGCAATCATTATTGATGGAGAAGAGTATTACCGAGCCTTGCACGAAGCCATGCGCAAGGCCGAGCATCGTATCATGCTGGTTGGATGGGATTTACACAGCGAACTTGCACTGATACGAAATGAAGAGACAGGCGGCTATCCAGCTTGTCTTGGCGAATTTCTGGATACTTTGGTGGAGGAGAAAGAAGAGCTCGAAATTTACCTGCTCTGTTGGGATTTTGCCATGATCTACGCCATGGAGCGTGAGTTCTTCCCCCGGTACAAATTACAATGGCGGACGCACCAAAATATCCATTTCTGCCTTGATGGTGAACATCCCCTCGGCGCCTCACAGCACCAGAAGATGGTCGTGATTGATGATACCATCGCCTTTGCCGGAGGTTTTGACGTGAGTAAGTGGCGATGGGATACGCGTGCTCACAAAGTGGATGACGAGCGCAGAACCTCTCCGGATGGAGATGTGTACCCCCCTTTTCATGATGTGCAGATGCTTGTTGATGGCGAGGCTGCCCGTGCCATTGCGACACTGGCCTTTGAACGCTGGGAGATTGCCTGCGGCAAGCAGCTGACTCTTCTTGGGGGGGCCTCTTCGGATCCTTGGCCCGAGTCCATTTCTCCTCTGTTTGAGAAAATAGACATCGCCGTTGCCCGCACTCTCCCTCAATATGGGATCTACAGTGAGATTCGCGAGGTGGAGGCTCTGTATCTCGACTCGATTCAAGCAGCGGCAAAATCAATATATATCGAGAATCAATATTTGAGTTCTTTTACCATCGGTGAAGCCCTGGCAAGGCGTCTTGAAGAGGAAAAGGGACCAGATATAGTGATCGTGATGCCCCTGAAAACAGGTGGCTGGCTCGAACAGCACTCAATGGATGTCTTGCGGGGCAGGGTCCTTAAGCGATTAATTGAGGCGGATCAGTGGAACCGACTTCGGGTTTTTTATCCTCGTCTTGCCAAAAAACCGCTGACTGGACTGATGGTGCACGCCAAAGTGATGGTGATTGACGAGTCTTTCATCAGGGTTGGATCCTCCAACCTGAGCAACCGCTCGCTTGGCCTTGATTCGGAATGTGACCTGGCCCTGCATGTCAAAGATGATCCAGAGCTCAAAGAGAAGGTGCGAGCTTTTCGTCATGGTCTGCTGGCCGAACACCTCGGTGTGGAGCCTCATGACGTTGCTCGAAAAATTGAAGAAACCCAGTCCCTGGTCAAGGCTATAGATGCGCTCCGTTCAGATGAAGATCGTACCCTGGTGCCCATCGACCCGGAAGCGACCAAGGACAACGATCCCTGGGTGCCCCAGTCGCAGCTCCTGGATCCGGAACGGCCATTAGAACCCGATGAGTTGCTTGATTATTTCATCGATAAGCCGCACCAGAAACGGGTCTACAAGCACAGTTTCAAAATTTTGGGGCTTCTTGCTGTTGTCCTTGGGCTTGCAGCGCTCTGGCACTGGACCCCTCTGCGGCAATGGCTTGATGTGGCCTCAGTGCTGCAAATGGCCCAGTGGGCAAAAGCCCAGCCCTTTTCGCCGCTCATCGTTCTGCTTGCCTTTATTGCGGGAGGCTTTATCTCCTTTCCGGTTACCTTGATGATTATTGCCACCATCGTCATCTTTGGCCCCTGGTTGGGGACGTTCTATACCCTTGTTGGCTGTTTGCTGAGTGCGCTGTGTGTTTTTCAGGTCGGACGATGGCTTGGGAGGGATGTTGTCAAACGACTTTCCGGTACGGTGGTCAATCGGATCAATAAGAAAATTTCAAACTCTGGAATTCCGGCGGTGATCACTTTTCGCATTGTCCCGGTGGCCCCGTTCTCCCTGATCAATCTTGTCGCCGGTGTTTCCGAGATCAGCACCAAAGATTTCATCATAGGAACCTTGATTGGTCTGCTGCCCGGTACCCTGGCCATCGTGGTGGTTGGCGACCAGATTGCCCGCTCGATGCAGTCGCCTGATTTGACCAACGTAACTGTTCTTTCTCTGGCTGTTGTTGGGGCTGGTTTGGCTCTTGCCGGATTACGCAAATGGCTTGCATCGCGGCAGAAAGTGACGGGGGCGTAAATGGCCGTTCAAGGTCCGCAGGTTGTTCGGGTGGTAAGCTACAATATTCATCGTTGCATTGGCAGTGATGGTCACGTCGATCCTGATCGGATTGTCAGCGTGCTTCAACGATTGCGGCCTGATGTTGTTGCCCTGCAGGAGGTGGTCTCCGCCAGTGGCCCCGAGGGCGGAATGCTTGGCTATATAGCCCGGAAAACAGGATTAGCCTGGGTGGCAGGGCTCACTATGCTTGAGGGCGATGGCCATTACGGCAATGGCCTACTCACCCGGGCAGAAATAGGAACGGTTGAACGATTTGATATCAGCTGGCCTGGTCGGGAGCCCCGCGGTGTTCTTGCCGTTCAACTGAATTTTGGCAACCGATCCCTTGGCGTGTTTGCAACCCACCTGGGGCTGCATCGGAGGGAACGACGATTTCAGATTGAGCAACTTCTCAAGCGCATGCCGAGGAGAGGAAAGGTCCCATGGGTGCTCATGGGGGATTTTAACGAGTGGAATATCTTTTCGGCAAACCTGCGGCTTCTGAGGCAAGCATTAGGGCATACTCCAATGCTTGCCACTTTTCCGGCGAAATATCCCCTGTTCAGCCTGGATAAGATCTATCTGCAACCAGCGAGAGTGCTGCAGTCGCTCCAGGTCATTCGCGATGCATCTACTCGGGTGGCCTCTGACCATCTTCCCCTTTTGGCGACCATCGCCTTGGACCAGGCCGTACAAGGAGAATCCTTGCACGCTGCAAGTTCATTTGGAACGCGATTATTATGCGAATCTGAGTCAATACAGAGCGGCGTATGCTGCACAGTTATAGCTTACGCGTGTATGGCTACCAAAAACAGCCGGAAAAACGGAGGTGAATTGCTCTGCGAGAGGGTGGCCTGGCTGCCATGGGCTGAATATGATCGTAAGTGTGAAGGGAAAAAGAAATAAGAGGACGAGATTGTCGGAAATATGCTATCAGATGAAGGCTGCTGTCTCTTGTCGGTCATTGACGGGGTGGACGGAGGTGCAGCGCGGGACCAGCGGCAACGTGTCTTGAGCGTAAGATTTAGATGAGTCTTCCTGTATGAGAAAATTTGTAGTTATTCGAGATCTATTGATATTTTTTCTGGGCGTGTGGTTTTTTGAGTTTTATCTCAATTACCGACTTCCCGATGAAAATAATCTTCTCCTTTTCTTTGTCGCTATTCCCGTGGTCTGGACCTGTATCTGTCAGTTCTGGACCTCCTACAGCTACAGCGAACTCGACGATAAACTCCTGATAATCGCCTCCCATATACTCAGCATGGTGATGCTTCTGGGCACCGTTTTTATGGTGAGTGCGGTGATCAATACCATCGCGGATGTACTGGAACCCGTGGGGAACATCATGTTCCATACGGTCGGCTGGACTGTGATTGCCGCCATGATCATGTACGATGTGGTCGATTCCGGTAGAAAGAAAGATAAAAGGCATCTCGAATAATTGCTTTTTCTTCCAATCCCAGCCTCACTCTTAAAATTGTATCCTCGGAGGTAAGCGAAGACTCCGATATCAAACTATTCAAGACTCCCAGAATATAGCTGCGCCTAGGTGAGCAGAAAGGCGCTCAGGATTCTATGCAATAGTATGGATTTCGACATGATGCGGGGAAGGGTGCGTCGTAAGTACCTCAGGAAGCCAGACCTGGAAGCTGCTGGTTCTTTCGGTAGACCATGCCATTGAAACGGGCGATGAGCTCACCCGCATCATCACGCACCCACACATCATAGGCACCCAGCCTGCCGGGATCCGTCACTTCGCTTGCCACCGCTGTGAGGCTACCTGTTGTAGCCGATTTCAGGAAGGAAATTTTGAAGAGAGAGTCCAACCTCAGGGAGGCAGTTGTCGGGCTCGGGAATTTTTTGGGAGAACAACAAATAGGCGGCAAGAAGAAGCGCAAGCCCAGCAAGTCTGAGTCCGTAGCCTACCTGATAGCCGATTTTGTGTTTTTCCCAGATTTGCACAGGAATGTTTCTGGCCTGTAAGATGTCGAGCGTGAGGAGCGTGTCCGCTACTTTGAATCTCGACAGATGCATCTTGCGATAGTAATTGAAAAAGAGCGCAGCGCTCGCAAGAAGTAAGCACAAACCGGTGGCAATCACGTAGCGTACATCTGAGGTAGCGTTTTGCAATAACTTTTCAGAAAGAGTGAGTGAAACGACAGCAAGGTCAAAGGCAACGTAGAGTAGGACCGATTTATTGTCCTCTTCCTGCAAGCTCAGCAGGGTCTTGATGTATGCTTGCTTCAATTCATCGTCCATGGATTAATTCTCCGCCTGTAGATTCAAGGTGTGAGAGATGAGCCTCACGAATTCAGCAAATTTTACACAGTTCTTTCCGCGCCGTTTGGAAACAAGGGCGAACAGCCCGTTCAGGGCAAGAGCGAAGGGCTCGGTTGACCTGCTGGTTTAGTTCGTACAGAATTTTTTTATGTAACCAATACGCCCTTGTTTCGTTTTCACCACAGAACAGGTCATTGAGAGCGGATAACCTGCTCCACCTGCACTGGAAACAAAACGGAGAAACGGTATGTCTATTGTAAAAAATCTCGGAAAGTCTCTTTTGATCGCTGGAATTTTTATGCTGCTGGCAGCTCCGGTTATGGCGAAGGGAAACCCTGGAAAGGGGGCGCATCTAATGGACGGGAGCGGCGAACCAAAATGCACCTGTTGCGATGGTTTGATTGGTGACGATTATGATGCCTGCATGTTCGACTGTTTAAACAAGTAAGTAGGTTGCTCGGGCTCGATTATTCTCTCCCCCCTCCCCCGACCGGTTCCCGGCGGGGGATTTTTTTTGAATGCTCAGCTGAGACGTATCACACAATCAAATGCAGGTGATGCGCTTTCTGTTGAATTTCCAGCCTGCCTTCCCTTTCAGGCGCTCATCATCCATGCTGAATCCCTTGACCAGATACTCACTGATCCGTTCATTGGCCCATTGCCGAAACTGCGCGTCCCGTTTGGAGCGAATCCGGAAGCCAACGGAGATAATCATCTCCAGGTTATAATGGTCAATCAGGCGTCCAACCTGCCTTTTACCCTCGGTTTGAACTATTCAGAATTTCCGAATAGTTGCCTCTGGCAACAACTCTTCCTCGTCGTAAATGTTTGCAATATAGGTATCTTGAATAATTTGATTTTTCAATCAAGGTCAAGGTATGCGCAAAATTTTACCGCAGGTATCTGTATGAAAGGATGCTCAGAGAGCAGGTTGTGTCTAATATACGATCTGCACACCTTTGCTCCCAAACGTTAATTATTCGATTCAACCGTTTGCTTTTAAGGCATTGCTGGTTAAAATATCCTATTCATGATTCTATTCGCATTTATGTGGATATTCGGTGTAACACTCTGTTTCTTTATGTTTTGCTGGTCCATTTTGTTTGTTTTATTCTATTCACAATTCTATTCATATATCGAAGTGACTGATTATGCCGCAAACGATCACAGAATACTTGAAACGTGGTCCCGCAACATCCAAAGAAATACAACTTCATACCGGATTGAGCCAGGCTGCTGTTTCCCGGCAGCTTAAAAATTTGGGTGAAAGCGTTATTCGATTTCAGAATGGCCGGACGCCACGTTATGCCTTAACTCGCAATGCCTTTGGAGGAAATGATAAGCTCCCTTTAGGTGTGGTGGATGCCCACGGAAATACTGATTTGGTCGCATATGTCAGGCCACTCGCCCATGGAGGTTTTTTTGTAGAGCCGGAAACAGCAATGCCCTCTTTGTTATTAGGGGAAAGCGGAAAGGGGATTTACGATGATTTGCCTTATTTTTTAATGGATTTATGCCCGCAAGGATTTCTGGGGAGGCAGTTAGCTAAGGCTATGGCAAATCAAAATAGCGATTTCCCTTCAGATCCTAGGCGTTGGAGGACAGGGCACATAGGGCGATATCTTGTTTCCAATGGTGAGGATCTTCCCGGTAATTTCAAATTCGGGGAGCAAGCATTGCTCCGTGTTCGGCGTAGGCCAGTCGTGACATCCGAGGACGATTATCCGGGGTTAGCCGATGGTGTTATGAGTGGTGAAATTCCAGGTTCTTCTGCGGGCGGTGAGCAGCCCAAATTCACAGCTTTTTGTGGACAACTATCTGCACATGTCATTGTCAAATTTTCTCCTAAAGGGACAAGTGATGTTGCCCAAAGATGGAGAGATATTCTGATAACAGAGTTTCATGCAACTGAGGCAATGCGCGCACGGAATTTTTCTGCCGCCGAAACTCGGTTGATAGAGTTAGATGGAAGATTTTTTTTAGAATCACAACGGTTCGACAGGGCGGGTGAATATGGCCGAATGTCAATGGTTTCCCTGGCATCAATTGATGCTGAATTCACTGGCTTAGGGAGAAGTTGGCCGCACGTATTGCACGCATTGTTTGAACAGAAATTAGTGAGTTGGCAGCATCTGTATGATGCAACATTTCTCTGGCAGTTTGGACAATTGATACATAATACCGATATGCATTTGGGAAATTTGAGTATGGCTATAGAGGGGGAAGTATTTCGGCTTCTCCCATTCTATGATATGTGCTCGATGGGATTTGCTCCCAAAAGTGGGGGAGAAGTTCAGCCTTATGCCTTTAGCCCCATTGATTCTGATGTTCCGTTACTTGGCGAAGAGGTAAGGGAGCCGATCCTGAAAATGGCATGGGATTTTTGGGATCGGGTTGCTACGGATAGCCGAATTTCAGACGAATTCAAAAGGTATCTAGAGGATGGCAATCCTATTGATCGTATAAAGTAATAAAATAGGGGGAAGACCACGTTTTTGTTTTGAAAGCTGCGTAACCGTGACCCCTATTTACTAGAGATGCTTGAGTATACGGCTATGACTGCACAAATTGGTACTTCCCTCCTTGGTGACCCTTTCTGGTTACTAAAGAATCAATGCAAACAAACAAATCCCTTCCTTCTATTCTCCCCCTATACAGCCGAAACGATTAAAGTTTCTGTGGATTTTTGCAGTACCCCTAAGCCAGCTGGTACCCCTTGGATCAAGGGACTGGATAGGTATTTTAAGGAGGACATTTTCTGTCGGGTTTCTACTCCCAAGCGTGGGCTATACTCGGGAGAAGAGTCTGGTCTTAAGGCTATCAACGGTAGAACTGAACTAGTAACGGTGGTATAGTCTGGCCAGGCTTAAGACTATGAAAAAGATGAAGGAGAAGGGGATGTCCTGCAATATACGACCAAGGAAAAGCTAAATCGTTAAGGGACTGCAGGTAACCGATTAGCAGGAAAAGGAGGTGGTACAATGGCTCTTGAGTATGCCATTATTCTAAAGCAATTACTGCAGGTGACGAAGTCAATCAACTTGGTGAACCATTTTGCCGAAGATCAGCTGGTGAGTTTTTTGAGGGAAATTGGGTATCAGGAATATCGCGTCGCAATACGCTTATTAGAAGATTCCCGCCAGAGTAACAGACCTGTTCGAGAGATAGAATTGGCAGTTGGGAAACTGCAACTTGCCTTAGAGCGGTTTATGTCGACAGTGTCTGATGACTGGCTTCGTAAATTCGGTGATTTTTTAGCTGTTATGACATTGCGTGGTGGTCTGCGTCAGATCAAAGGGTATAAGAAAGCAAGTGAGACAAGTTTGATAATTTCGATGTGTTACTGTTACCTTGGAGCTGAAAAACTATCCCGAAAATATGGTGAAATCGCTCTAGAATGTTTTGAGAAATATGCAGAATACACCTCAGACCGTGCCATGGACATTAAAGCCGCAGCCATGTCCCAATATCAGTCGATGTCGACAGATGATACAGAGAGGCGGTTAAATGATGAACGGGCCGATCTTTACCGGACGTTGACTCAAATTCACTCTCTTGTTGCGAAGAATTAAAAGGGGGTGCTTTGATGAACTCAGTTTATTGGCTAAAGTCAAGGTCGCTAAATAGACAAGCAGGCTAAAAACTATGAACAAGATAAAAGAGAAGGGGATTCCCTGCATTATACGACCAAGGAAAAGCTGAATCACGCAGGTCGGTTATGGGGTGGGTTATATTTTTTATTGTTTTTATAAAAAATAACTGTAAAATATAACCAATCATAAAACCAAATGAGGCTATTCCTGCATGAAACAGACTATTGCTGACCTTTCCGATTACCTTCCTGAAATCTATTCCTCTATCATCGCTGGTTTCGATGACGCTATAAAATACGCCAAAACGAGCCCAAAAGTTCTCGACAAAACCACTGTTTCGAATATAGTCAGCCGCTTTGTTCGATATGAAGCTAAGCAGCGTTTTCCCGGATATTTTATACAAAATTCAAGCAGGTTAGCGGTGTTGGCGATAGGGGATAAACTTATTAAATTGAAAAAGTTGGATCGGCAATTGTTTGCAGGGAATATCGCTACTAAGCAAGCGGATCAATTTGTAGAACAACGAGTTTTGCCCGGCTTTGAGCCTTCGACTCATTTACACGCCGGTTGGGTAACTGATCCAACAGGATTAAAAATTGAGGCAGTATATTTAACCCAGCCTGCAGCGCAAAGATTAAATCATTGGGTGTTCAGCATTTCTGAGTTTATAGAGAATGGAATGATAATGCCGCAACCTCCTATTATAGAGGCCATGGCCCAAACTGTCGATTTGCCGGTGCAAAAACCTACGGTAAAAGATGGTGCAAGGGTGAGGCGAATACGAAAGACAGGCTCACTATGAAAAAGAGAATAAATCCAGAAATGGTCATATTGGCCCGCGAATCAAGAGGGATAACGCAAAAGGAATTAGCTTCACGCATTGGAACGTCACAGGCCGCTGTTTCAAAAGCAGAAAAACTTGAACATAAAGTCTCTGATTCAATGTTGGAGCAACTTTCTAATGCTCTGGGGTACCCGGAGCATTTCTTTTATCAAAATGAATATCGTTACCCACCCACGACTCCTTTGCATCGGAAAAAGCAAAGTCTCCCCCAGAAGGTTAAAAATAGGATTGAGGCCGAAGCCAATATCATGAGGCTTCATTTGGGGAAATTACTCGATTCAATTGAATTACCCGGGGATGGGCATCCGATATTCGATTTAGATGAATTTGGCTCACCTGCTAATGTCGCCAAAGCGCTGCGCCAACAACTAAAGCTTCCTCGGGGACCGATACAAAACCTGACTACTCTGATTGAGAATTTGGGAGTCGTTATATTTCTATGTGACTTCGGGACAGACAAGTTAGACGGGTTCACCATAATCGGAGATGAAAACCCCATCATATATATCAATAAAGATATGCCATGGTGCAGGTTGAGATTCACCTTGGCTCATGAGCTTGGGCATATCGTTCTTGGACATGTTCAGAAACAAGGCATTGAGGAGGAAGCAAATGAGTTTGCCTCGGAATTTTTGATGCCTGAGGACGACATTAGAAGAGATTTTAACGGAGAAAAAATTGACCTGCGTTTACTGGCGATGCTAAAACCTCGATGGAAGGTGTCAATGCAGGCCTTGCTTATGCGAGCACGCTCTTTAAAATACCTAAGTGACAACCAAAACAAGTACCTGTGGATAAATTTTAGCAAGTTTGGGTACAAGCGCCGTGAGCCACCTCATCTTGATGTGCCGACAGAATCTCCGAAGTTGTTTAAATCTATTGTCGATCTGCACTATGATGAGCTTGACTACTCCCAGGAAGAGCTAATGGATACTTTGCACTCAACAGAGCATTCATTTAACAGTCTTTATAGCTACGCTATCGAACAGACAGAAAAAAAGAAAAAGGCGAAAATTGCTTATTTGTTTAGCTGACGGGGCGTGCCCCCAGTTCAGGGGGGGGCGTTGACTGATCCCCATAGCTGGCCTGGGCCATGGGAGTATGCAACCAATTGAGCCAAAACGGACAACACGACAGCTACAAAAGCCTTCTCGGAAACGGGAGGGCTTTTCTTATTTATCTGGTGCTGGTTGGTCACGAATGGGTGAAAAAAGGAAAACGGAAGGAAACAAATTGTGAAATGTTGTTGCTGGGTTTGTGAAATAACGATCGAGACAATATACGGCTAATGTGTTAACTATGGGACATTTTATCACGTTACGTGTTAAATGCTGTTTAAACTGCTTTTAAATGCCTCTTAAATAAGCTGCTACTGTTTTGACTATGAATCCATGTTTCAAAAACTGCCCGCTTCGATTGACGGTCCCTAGTTTTGATTCCCCTCTAACTGATCTCATAATTGAGCTAGATTACCTTCGAAAAAAGCAGCTAACTGGAACTACTCATCCAGCCGTCTTTTTTCAGCTAAAAGGTATTTTTCACACTCTTGAAAGTGTGTACTCCGCACGCATAGAGGGGAACAATACCACGATAGCCGAATACATAGAAACCAAATTTTTGGATGGTCCACCGCCCAGTAAAGATATTCAAGAAATCTTGAATATGGAAAAGGCGATGAGATTCATTGATGAAAATATTCGAGAAGTTATTTTTGACCGGGCATTGGTAAGTGAGCTGCATAAAATGGTCGTGTCTGAATTGCCTCCTCCTCCGGAAGGTGAGGGCGACAGATCACCTGGTAGCTACCGTTCGGTTGATGTGCGTATTGCGCGCTCAGCTCATAAACCTCCTGAATTTATTCGGGTGAACGATTTTATGGGCGAATTGTTTGAGTTTATAAACAAAGAAGATGCTCCGAAATATGATTTATTGAAAATCGCAATCGCCCACCACAGATTTATGTGGATCCACCCATTTACCAATGGGAATGGACGAGTTGGTCGTATATTTACATACGCTATGCTTGTCAAGCTTGGATTTAATGTTGATGAAGGCCGAATACTGAATCCAACAGCTGTCTTTTGCAACAATAGATCAAATTACTATAATTTTTTATCAATGGCAGACTCCGGTGAGGATGACGGAGTTTTGGAATGGTGTCATTATGTTCTTTCTGGTTTGCGAGATGAGATTGAAAAAATTGACAAACTTTTAGATTATCAATTCCTTCGTGAAGAGATTTTGATACCTGCGATTATGTATTCTCAAGATCGAAAACTTATCACAGGGCTTGAAGCTAAAATATTGAAAAAAACTGTAGATCGTCAAGAAGTTCAAGCTTCTGATATTAAAGTGTATTTTCCTGGAAAAGCGCCTTCTGAAATATCTAGGAATATTGCTAGATTAAGAGATAAAAAGATGCTGATGCCAGCGAGTGAGGGGGCTAGGAAATATGTCCTAAGGGTAACTACTCACACCCTCTAAAAAAAGCTCAAATCCAAATAAATAACTTGACAGGTTTTTGCCGGATTTTTTTTCAATAGCCAGGGATGCCAACAAAAATGCCCATCAACGCGCCTGGTCGTCTCTAAATCGTTCCAATATTGCGTTCCGATAGCAAACAGATGCGATAGCGTTCAATCGTTCAACTCATGGGCGCACAGGAGGTCGAAAAAAGCCATGGTATAGTAAACCCATGGGAACAGTAAATAAAATAAGGGTTCGCGAAGAAGTCGATCTCCTCAAACAGGAATTTGAACAGCTTTGTTCCGACGGTAAAGTCTCCTCTGAGATACGGGTCCTGTTCAACAGTCTGTTGGTTGTCGTCGAGTTGATACTCTCTATCTTTCTTGAGAAGACAACGCGCAAGGGAAACAAAAACTCGAGCATTCCTTCTTCGCAAACCGAGAAAGACGAAACTGCGACCAAGCACTGCACCACTACCGGCAAGGGAAAACACGTCAATGGGCGTGTTGGTAATACACGCGTCAAAGAATCAGTCACCACTGCTCAGGTCGAGGTGTGTGATACCTGCGGAATGGTGCTGGAAAACGTTGCATGCCAGGGGCATGAACGTCGGACAAAAATCGACATCGTTTTTGAAAAAGTTGTCGAACATATTGACGCAGAAATAAAGCAATGTCCTAATTGTGAGGCCACGGTCAAAGGGCGTTTCCCTGACGATATGCCGGGTAAGCTGCAGTACGGCAATGGGCTTAAAGCGTTTGCCATTCATTTGGTTATCAGCCAGATGGTCGCTTTAAACCGGGTTCAAAAACAGATAGCAGCCATGATTGGTAGCGTAATCTCCGAGGCCAGCCTGCTCAAATTTGTTTTGCGCTTGTACCAATCACTCGAAGCTTGGGAATCCAGAGCTATTGATAGGCTGCTGCAGGCTCCATCCCTGCATGTGGATGAAACCTCGTTTCGGGTTGAAGGGAAGAATCACTGGATTCACGTCTATTCTTCCGGCGAAACAACCCTGAAAGTACTGCATCGAAAGCGGGGCAAGGAGGCAATCGAAGGATTGAATATCATCCCTCGGTATGGCGGGGTGATCATCCATGATTGCTGGGCATCATATTTATCCTACGACCATTGCGGTCACGGACTTTGCGGCTCGCACCTTTTGCGAGAGTTGACGTTTGTCGTTGACTCTAACCAATACCGGTGGGCCCGCAATCTAAAAGCGGTGCTCCAGCAAACGTGTCGTACGGTGGCTCAACGTCCGGAAAAATGTCTTACCGAACGGGAGTATGCCAACCTGCAGAAGCGCTACCGTAATATCCTTACGCGTGGCAGCAAGGAGTTGCCCAAGATCCCTCCAAAACCCCAAGGGAAGCGCGGCAGGATAGCCAAATCCGATGCGCACAATCTTTGGGAGCGATTACAAAAGCATGAGGCGGCAGTCTTGCTTTTTGCCAAAGAACCACATGTACCGTTCACCAACAACAGAGCGGAAAGGGATCTTCGCATGGCTAAGGTAAAACAGAAAATATCCGGTTGTTTTCGACGTAAACAATATGCCCAGGCTTACTGCAGGATTTCAAGTTACCTGCAGACCATGGCAAGCCAGGGGATCAATCCTCTTGTCGCTATCCAGTTGGCACTGGCAGGAACTCTGCCTGATGCCGAAGAATAGGGGTGAGTAGTTACTCCTAAGGTTCGATAATAGTTTTTTACTACGAGGTATTGTGAAAATGCTTGATGATAAAAACTTTATCTCAATTAATGGTGAGACCTAATTCACCTTTCGAGCTACCAGGTGGGGAAAAGCCTTTAAAAGCTATATAAATCGGATGGTTGAACAGCGGCCCGCAATTTTAACAAGTTGCGGGCTTTTTTTGTTTATTTCTGCCTTTCCAAACATCATGGCCACCACAATTCGGTTGTTTATTTAAGCCAGTGGCTATCATGCATGCGTATCTGGTTCCATCAAATTTTTTTAGTTTTGTTCCTTTGGGGCACAATGGCTTCACAAAACAAAAAAAGCCACTTAGCGAAAACTTGCTAAGTGGCTGTATTTACTGGCACGCCAGGCAGGATTCGAACCTGCGACCTACGGCTTAGAAGGCCCTGCCCTGATACCTACCTATGGCATTTGACCATGTTTAATCGTGTTTTATTTCGTTGTTTTTCCGTAACCTACAGATTATTATTTTTCCTGTACAACCTACGCGGCAAGCAGTTTTTTAATCGTTAGGGGCACAATAGGGGCACAAAGATTTTTCTTCCTATGACCCGAAACGATAGGCCGTAACAGGTCTAATCGGTCATAGGTTCGGGAAAATGGCAGCGAAAAAATACCCTATAAAGAAGCACCAAGGCGTTTTTGGTTACGACTCAACTACCAAGCGGTTCAATAGTAAGCCCGATGTTTGTCTGTACATCACGTTTAAGGTGGATGGAAAGAAGACGACTGAGAAGGTTGGCTGGTTGTCCGAAGGCTACACCCCGCAGCTTGCAGCTGAGCTCAGGTCCAAAAGGATTCGGGAAGCCCGGCACCAGGGAGAAGTCAAAACCAGTCGAGAGATCAGGGCGGAGCAAAGAAAGGTCAATCGCCCACTGAAAGAAATCAAAGAGCATTACTTCAACAGCACCCGTGGCCTAGCCCTTAAAGGACGTTCTGTCGATTTGGCCAGGTGGGAGCATCATTTAACCTTCCTTGAGAGCAAAAGCGTTAAAGAGCTTTCTCAGCTTGATGCTGAGCGGATAAAGAAATCAATGAAGGGGAAGGGGCTGGCACCGGCGACCATTGACCATGCCTTACGCTTACTCCGAAGAATCGTCAATCACGGTGTAGAGCATAGCCTGTGCCCCGCACTCCCATTCAAAATTAAGTTCCCCAAGGTCAACAACATCAAGACCGAATTTCTCACTCCTGAGGAAGCTACTCGTCTCATCGACACCTTGAACAGCTGGCCCAGGCAGGACATTGCCCGCATGGTGAAGCTGGCCATGTTCTCCGGATTGCGACGTGGTGAACTTTTCCGCCTTAAACGAGAGCATCTTGATTTTCACCATAGCCTGATCACCATTGCCGGGCCCAAAGGCGGCAAAGATGTCACCATCCCCATGTCTCCACCTGTGCGGGAGTTGCTTGAAGAGCAGCTCGCATTTCTTGAAGATGAGCAGGAACGCCGGGCTAAGCGATACCGCAATACAACCAAGGCCGCTCCAGCCTGGGAAGACCACGGTTACCTCTTTCCTGGAGTCCTGGGGAAACAGCGGGTTGAATGCGGAGCTATTGACCGTATCAAGAAAGCAGCAGACCTACCCAAGCAGTTCCGGCCCTTTCATGGGCTCCGCCACCATTACGCCGTTCTCCTGGCCAGCTCAGGGGAATTTAATCTTGACCAGATCGGGCAGCTCCTCACCCACAAGAGCAGTGATATTACCCGCCGCTATGCCCACTTCCTTCCAGAAGCACAACAGCGAGCTGCAGACCGGGCAGCGGAGATCATCAGCGCCCATACGACAACGGCAGGCGGTAAAGAAGAGCAAAAGGTGGTCAACCTGCGCGATAAAAAATGAAAAAGCTATGCGAGGACAACTGGAACGCCACCAGGGCTATTTTGCCCCCACCGATACAGCTCAATCCTGTTTGTGGCTCATAAAATCGAAAAAATGAGCCACAAATTGATTTGTGTATATTTGGTAAGACACAAATCATGCCCTGAATGAAAAAGGTAACCCGAATGAACAAGGATCTATGAATAAAGTATCGAACGCATAAGCATCACAACATTTCAAGCACGGATAGGCTGGAGCTGATCACTCTTGCCGAAAAGCTGTTACCTCTGACGGCCTGCCGTGTTTGTCCTTTTAGAGTTCCAATTGATGAGAGGATCAAATGGATTCAAAAGAACGGCTCCGCTGGTATTGCCTTAGCTTTTTAAAATTCCTTGAGCTTGATTTAAGCACAGATTCATTGGGCACCTGGGAAGAACGTATTTCAGAATATATCCGTAAATTTACCCAGCAGATTGAATTCGACTTGAATAATTGTCCGGAAGCAGACTTACCCAGGGGGAACATTCTCGCACAACTATCAACGTTAGCTATTCTTATTTCAGAAGAATTTGACGTCTCTTTAGAAGCTGTTGTGACTGGAGAGTGGGAACATTTTGATCGACTTTTTACCGACGAAAAAGAACATTATGAGTCTAGGGGAAGAGACTGGCACGATTACAGAACACGTAAAATTTTTTGGTGGTTCAATAGTCTTTCAAGGTGGGTGAAACAGGCAGATGAGAGAACAAGCGCCCCTGCGCGTGAGCTCGAACTTTGGGAAAAACGATTATGGTGTGAAGAGATCTCTCAGGATATCCCCAGAACTATAGCACCCTTTGAAGCAGACGAAGATCCGGAAGCTTTTAAACAAAGGTATAAAGAAGCAAACCGGCTACATCTTTCCATAGACCCATTTGCGCCAGTTGAAGTTATTGTGGAAAAGGTCGAAGAAATTGTAAAGCAGCATCAAGAAGCGACATATAAAGATTATATTGCAAGTTTTCAGCATGAAATGAATCAAGGAGTTTTTGACATTGAAGACGTTCAAAGGTGGGCCGAAGAAGATCGATTGAGATACGACGATTTAAGAGGCGATCAGGGGAGAAGAAGCGGTACTCTTAAAGGGAAAACCAGCTCATACCTTCAATGGCTTAAGATCTATCGTCTTAAGAGGGGCAAATACAGCCCGGAAGAAATCGCCAAAGTTACAGGGGTTCCCAAAGACTGGGAAGCTCATTTGAAAGAAAACAAGGTTGCCGCAATACGAAGGGAACAAGATAAACAGAGAGGACGTGCACGAAAATTAATACAAGCAGCCTTGCGGGGCAAATCCCCCTTAACAGTCAGCATTTCATAACCTTGAGTTCCCCCCCATTCCATTTATAGGGTTTTGCCAAAAGCTCCACTTTTTTGCATTTTTGCACTTTACCTGCAAAAAATAGAAAAAATTACCACCAAAGACGGCTTTTGCCTTACGGGCAAAAGCCGTCTTTCTATCTAATCTTCAAATCGCTACCTTTCCTAGCAATCCTACAGGAGTAAAAAAAACCTGTGATTCTAAATTTTGCTTAGAAAGGTATCTCCATGAAAACAACCTGCACCACCCCAGCACGTAACCATTCCCCCAAAAAACTCTCTCACATCCCCTCAGCCTGGGCCAACATCGATCATGAGCTCAGGGCTTTTTTAGAATCTATTGGAGTGACTAATCCTCAACGAGTCAACACTCGACAGGCCTCTGCCATTCTTACTTATCTCGGGATTCCCACGGCTGACTCTTCGCTCGAAGTTTATCGTTGCCAGGGCCGCGGCCCTAAATATTGCAAAGTTGCTTCACGAGTTTTTTACGCCCTGCCATGGCTGATAGAACACGCCCAAGGGGTGGAAATCAAAATTTTTGATCCGTCTGAGAATTAAGGAGGTAGCCAGCATGGATATTTACGAAAGACTCATTGAGGCAGGTGAGGGATACCTTGTAGCCGACAGAATCGACATTATCGAAAATGGCCGCATACGATCATTGATCCCCGATCACATGAATGATGAGCTTGCCGGTTGGCGATGCTTCATGGAGCAAGAGCAAGACAAAGAGATTGAAATCGTAGGAAATGACACAGCCCCTGATGAATCAGAAGAGTATCTGATCAATCAACTTTTCGCCAAAGTCGACGGAAATTCCCTGAACATTTGCGTGGAATGGATGAAAAACGAAAGGGTTTCTTTCATCACCACGACTGCCCCTTTCACTGTCTTTTGGCAAGGGGAGGATAAACATTCATTGCTCGGTAATTCAACAGCAGAATCAAAAGAATCACTGGGGGATTGATGAGTAAACAGACTGACAGCGCTTTCGCTAGAAAAATCCTGGAACGGCTAAAAAGCTCTGAGTGGTGGACCCAGACCACTCGAGTTTCAGGCAATACAATCCAGGGGCTGACCTGTCCTGTTTGTGGAGAGAAGGGTGCAGCCTGGGCTTACCAGGACGGCCCCATGGCAATCAACTGCAACAGGCTTTCGCAGTGCGGTGCGCGCACAAAAACTTTGGAACTATTTCCAGAGATCAAACGCAACTTTGACGTGGATTTTAAACCAACCAAGGCGGATCCGCACCGACCGGCCCGCGAATACCTGTTAAGCCGTGGCATACCGAAACCGCTGCTGCAAGAACTCAGCTATTGGTATTTGGCCAACTGTCGTAACACAGGCAGCGGGGCTGTAATGTTCACTGTTGGTCAAACTGCAGAGGAAAAACAGCAAGCCAATGGGAGGCTATTTAATCCACCTGTAGGAGGTGGAAAAACTCATAATATCGGATCCACCGCAGGCCTCTACTGGCGGCACCCAGGTTTTACCTACGATCCAACCAAGCCAGTTTGGATCGTAGAGGGAATAATTGACGCCCTTAGTTTGCTCGCCCTCGGGAAACAGGCTATCGCTGTTCTTGCAGCTGGGCAGGATCCAAACAAAATAGACCTGACCGATTTTGTACAGAAGGTGCTTGCCTTTGACAATGATGAGGCGGGGCGTGCTGCCTGCAGAAAGTGGCACAAGGTGTATCAGGAAGCTGAGGTCATTATTTGCGACCAGGGCCAAGACTGGAATGACCTTTTGACAGCTGCAACCTCGACGGACCTGGCAAAGAAGAAGCTGGACGAATCACTTCCACGTTTCCGCAATAATGGCCAATTGGCCCTGGCTAAGAATGCCCAGGAATGGGCAGATATCTTTTATCAATTCAATCAGTACCCACCTTCACTCTTTGAATTCCAGCGAGAAACATTTTTTGCTCAACTCAAGACTCCACGGGGAAATGATCAACAGCCATATCTCGAAACCAGCCGCATACTCCGGGCCGCCGTCAAGGTTATTTCCTATGTGATAGACACCACGATCCCGGCCAGGCCTGAATTTAGGTATAACCTTGAAGTGTACCCCGGCCAGAAAGGAAGCAGGCCTATCGAAACCACGGCTGCCGGGCGAGATCTCAGCACAGCCCGATCGTTGAACGAGTTCTTTCTCTCTTTCGCCAAAGTGAATTTTGAAGGGGATCACCGCTCAGCCTCAGCATTGCAGACAAAAATAACCACATCCAAAGCCCCTGAAGTACAGGCCTTAACCGTTGTAGGTTATCAGCCAGAAACCGACGCGTACGTGTTTCCCCGGTGGGCGATTGACGCCAGCGGCCAGCTTCTCCAGCCCGACAAGCGGGGCTGTTTCCGGATTAGCCATAACCGATTTTTTAAGCCACCGGCATACGGTGAAGCGAAGGCAATTCCCCCGGAAAAGATCACTTCAAAGCAGGTACAGGATTGCTACAACCTCATCAAAGACGCATGGGGAATGAACGGACTTGCAGCCTTTTCCTGGATGGTGGCGGGATGGTTTGTCAACCAAATCAAAGAAGAGGCTGGATACTTCCCGTTCCTTTCTCTCTGGGGTGACCCTGCAGCGGGTAAGAGCGCCTTGGTTGTGCTTTTGAATAATATGCAAGGCCGTGAAGGTGAAGGCCTTCCCATTAGCCAACTGAATTCAAAAAAAGGACTGGTGCGGACGATTGGTCAAGTATCAGGAACGTTCACCGCCATGCTCGAGGATAACGAGCGCAATGAACGTGGCTTTGATTATTCCATGCTGTTGACAGGTTTTAATCGTGGCCCCCTGCAGGTGCAAGCCGCATTCACCGCCACCCTGGAGACCAAAGAGAACCCCTTTCTCGGGAGCCTCATGTTCGTCCAAAACGTGGAGCCATTCAACTCCAAGGCCGAACGGCAACGCGTAATCAGCTTGCAATTCAAGGCAGACAATCTTACCGACGATAGCCGAGCCGCCTACGAAAAGATGATGAACATCGGCAAAAAGGTTCTTGCTGGGGTTGTGCAACAGGTCCTTTTAAACCGGTCTCATTTTGAAAGCGCTTGGCAAAAAGAATACAGCGCTGCCCAAGCGGATCTCACTCCCATGATAGAACGCCGGATCCTCGACAACCATGCCTTGATTTTGGCTTTTTACCGACTGTTCTGTTCTTGCTTCAAGATTCAACCCGATCCCGACTTTACCACCTTTATCAAAGAAACAGGCAAGCGAAAGTGTATCAGCAGTGCCACCAGGCAAACCACACTTGCTGATCATTTTTTCAACCTCATGGACCTGATTGAAGATGAAAAATCGGTAACCGCGTTTCACGTCGACGAAGAGAAGGGCTGGCTGCTGGTGAATTTGCCCAGGGTGGAGAAGATGCTCAGAGACAGAAGCATAAACTTTCAGGCAAGCGAACCCCTCAATATAGCCTTACAGCGGCATCCCTCATTTATCAAAAATGGATTTATTTACCGCTTCCCCTATGACCCCGAGACAGACAGCTCAGGGCGCACAAAGAAACGAAGGGTCTGGGTGTTTGATCTGGAATGGCACAAAAACGAGCAGTTAAGCTCTGCTGAGGCCGAAAATGCAGGAGAATGAGCATCAAATTGGCCACAGTGGCCACACTCGGGAAAGCTCCTGGCCACGGCCTAACCTATTGAAATTATTGGATGGCCACACTGGCCACGGTGGCCACACCATTTTTGCCATATTTATAAACGTTTTTCAGAGATCACCTGAAAACCGTTCACGCGATAGGGTAATACCCCCGTGGCCAGTGTGGCCAAACCTTACTTATATTATATATTATATAATAATATTATATATTTATATATGCAGGTGGTTGGTTGGTAAAATCATTTTACCTCAAATTGGCCACACCAAAACCGCATTTGGCCACGGCAAAACGGTCTTTGGCCACACCACAACGGGGGAATTGTCCACAGTTTGGCCCTTTTTTCCCATAGCTGCAGCATGCGCAGTCCGGATTAGAGAGGTTCTTCATGGGACTTCTTGACACCATCGACCGATTAAATACTGCCGATGGGCAGGCCGAGAGCCATCGATCAAATGTTCAGCCCCTTTTGAAGCCAGCCGTGGGGGAGGTTTCCGTCTCAGAAGCCCATACCTCCCAGAATATCTGGCAGGCAGATCCTGCAGAGCTCGATGAGCGCCGCCAACTCCTGAAGCGGAAACCGGAGCACCTTTCTTTCCTGGGCCCCTGCCCGGTTTGTGGTGGTCGCAAATTTATGCATCTGGAAGGTGTCGGTTTTCAGTGTCGCACCTGCCACCCTTGGAATGTTGGCTGTCTGGTTTTGGCCACTGGGCCTGATGATCCGGTGGAGACGGTGAACACTGAACTGCTTCCGGCAGGAGAAAGCACCGAAGACTCATCAAATCCACAAGGCCGGAAGAACCAACCAACAGAAGAGCAGCTGGCCAGTTTTTTGGTGGCCTGGGCCTGGATCAAAGAAAACAGGGCAGCTCTCTTGGCGGCTGGATGGACCATGGCGGTGCTGGTGCGGCGGGCAAAATGCCGATGCCCTTATGGATCCTGGGGGCTGGCTTGGCTTGCCGTTTGGAATAAGCCGGATCTGGCGGTCACCATAGGGCGGTGCGGCGAAATTATGTTTTGCTATCAGTCAAATAATCGCACTATCAGACAAGTGGCAAAACCATGATGAAAATTTTGAAATCACATGATTTGCACGGAAAATTGCATTTTTGCACCAGATTAAAATTTTTCAAATGCACTGACAAGTCGGGGCGCGAAATACCCGCACTTGGTATGCCCCAGGGAGGACCCGTGATTTGCCCGGGATGAACGCCATGACCAAGCAACCAGCACACTGGCGTAGCTGTTTTTCTTTATAGCTGGCCCTGAAATTTCAAGAGCTGGGGGTGTGGGGAAGCGTTCTCTTGATTGATGCTTTCGAAATCAGATTCAAGGAAATCCATTAAGGATACAAGCAATGACGACATTCAGCATAAAGGGAGTCAAGAAACTTGAGACCCTATTAAAATCCATTCCAAGAAAAGCTGAAAGGGCCGCTGTGGTTGCACTCACTAAGACAGGAAAGTCCATCAAGGAAGAGGTGCAACGGCAGACGAAAACACGATTTGATAATCCAACTCGATTCACGATCAACAGTGTCGAACTCACTCCCGCGACTAAGGCAAAGCCAGAGGCGAGGGTTGGTTTCAAAAAGCCCGACCGGATGGAACAGCACTATCTACTTCCTCAAGTTGAAGGCGGACAACGTAAACTAAAAGGCTTCGAGCGTGGAATCGGTCTGGGGGAACTGGTACCAGCTGCAGGGGCACGGCTCACTCAATCCGGAAATATATCCAGGACGCAGATCAGAAAGAAAACAATAGAAGGCTACGTGGTGACACGGCGGAAACATGGACGGTTGCTTCCCGGTGTTTACAAGCGGTTTAAGAAAAATCAAACCAACCGAAAGCGAAAGAGAGTGAAAAGCCGGAGATCTATGCCTAGGGGGTTACGTCCAATCCTGTTGCAAGGATACCAGAGCAAACCTGTCCAGCCATTGCTGCCCTTTTATGAAATAGCTAGCCGCGAGTTCACCAAGAGGTTTCCGGAAGAATTCAATAAGACCTTCGCGAATTACCTCAAATCATAGGCACAACCTAACCTGAACAAAAAACGGAGGCACGAGAACATGCAAGACAGCATGAGCACAATGTTTAAAGGCAACACGATCACTGTACAAGAGCTGACCGTCAAGCAAGTGCGGGAGCTGTTTGAGCGGCTCAAAAATGAAGATCCGCTCTTCATTGATGATCTGCTTGACCAACCGATTCCGGTACTGGCGGTGTGCGAGTCCACAGGGCTCCCCATTGACCAGCTTGAGGAAGCGAAGCCATCAGAACTGGTTCCGCTCTGTGAGGAGGTCATTCGAGTAAACCCTTCCTTAGCCTCGATGATAAGAAGACGCATCGAGGCCGCCGACCGCTTGCAAGAGGCAATCTGTTCAGGCAAGAACTTGACCGGGCGATCTGCCTTTTGATTGCCATCGGTCATACGAGGGTGTGGGACTACGGTTTTTCATTCTTCCTCACTGCTCTGAAAGAAACACCAACACGAGGTTAACCCATGGCCACACAGGCAAAAATTGAAGCTGTCCTGGCCCTCAAAGACACCAACATGTCAAACGGGATCAGCAAAGCAACAAAGGGGCTGCGAGGACTCCAAAAAGAAGCGGAGACCTTAAAAGTTAAGTTGTCCGGATTATCGGCAATGAAACTTGCCATCGGGGGTATCGCTGCAGGTGCCGGCGCTTATTATGCCAACGAGGTCCGGAAGATTGCCGATGAATACACCAACCTCAACTCCCGCCTGAAGCTGGTCACCGACGGTGAAGCAGACCTGACCAAGGTCCGGGAACAGCTGTTTAAAATCAGCCAGGAGACCGGTACCGAGTACGCAGGGAATGCCGACAGCTACAGCAAACTGGCCAGGGCCGTCAAAGACCTTGGCGGCAACTCTGAAGACACACTGCAGATTGTTGAGCTGGTGAATAAATCACTCACCATCAACGGTTCTTCCACGTCTATGGCGTCGGCCTTTATGCTGCAGTTTGCCCAGGCTATGGGAAGTGGCGTGCTTCAGGGAGACGAATTTAGAAGCATGCTGGAGAACAACGGTTATTTCGCCGCAGAGCTGGCCAAGGCCCTGGGTACCAATATTGCCGGACTTCGGGAGATGTCCAAAAACGGAGAGCTGACGGCCGATAAGCTGCGCTCTGCTTTCCCGAAAATGGGCAAGGCTATCAATGAGGAATTCGGCAAGATTTCCCCCACGATTGGCCGGGCCATGACCATGCTGGAGAATTCCTTCAAGCGGATCGTGGATGAATCCAACCGAGCCAGTGGCGGCACCGGGACCGTTGCTCAGTCGATCATTGATCTAGCTCAGACCATCGACCAGCACCGAGACGGCATCATTGCCCTGTTTACCAAAATGATAGGGCTTGCAAGCAAGACCGTCGCCGCCGTTGGCAACATCGGCCAAAGTTTTGCGGGGTGGGATGCTGTTTTTGACGGCAAGCTCTCCTTCTTTGAATTTGCCACCATGAACGCCAAGGAACTGAACACCTGGCTCAAGGAAAACATCAAATCCCTGGATAAAACCGGCGATGCCGCTAAGGAGGCGGGGAAAGAAGTTGCAAAGGCCGCCCAGCAGTCGGCTAAGACCCAAAAACAAGCCACCGGTGAAGCCCTCAAAGATATGAAAAAGCAGTACCGGGACTACGCCAAAGAAGTACGTAGGCTGCAAGAAGAGATTAGCGGTATGGAGCGATCCCTTGCCGCTGAACTTCGGGATATGGCCCGTTCCGGTATGTCTGATTCGTCCGCCTGGTATGACCAGAAGAGGGAAGCCCAGGAATATGAGGAGGCGGCTAAGAAAGCGGCAAAAGAGGCGAGTGCAGCCATGGCGACTGGCGACACCATCACAGCCACAGCGAAATGGAAAGAGGCCGTGAGCTACGCCAATGACGCCAAGCAGTCCTACAAAAATCTCAACGAAGAGGTCAAAGAAGGCAACAATGTCCTGATCTCCAAGCAACAGGCATTACAAACCGCCATGTCCGGAGTGAAGTCAGCGGGTGAGTTGGCGGTATCAATTGCCAAGCAGCAACAAGAGGCCACGGTTGGGGCTATGAACGCACTCGCCGAGAAATCCGGTTTTGCCAACCTGGCCGAGGGCATGACCGCCGCTGAGAAACAGTGGCTCACCAGTTGGGAGAAGATGAAGAACGATGCCGGCGAAAAAATCACCTTCATCAAAGAGCAGGTGGATAGCATTGGCCAAAACGCAGACGGCATCAAAGAAAAGATGAAAAATGCCTTTGCCGACGCTTTTCAGCCTCCGGAAGATGGTGATTGGGGCAAGGTGTGGGCTGCCATGGAATCGGGCTCCACAAAGGCTGCCGGATCTGTAACCAGCGATTGGGATCAGGTGTGGGATGCTTTCCTTGCCTCAGGAAGTGAGGACATCAAGGAACTGGAACGTCAGTTGACCGCACTCACCAAAGACAGGCACGTAAAAGTATATGTTGAATCGGTGCAGAAAAACCGGTGGGGCGGGTTAATCAATGGGTACCAGACCGGTGGCGAGGTCCACCACTATGCCCGTGGCGGAAAACTGCCGGGTTATGGTGGCGGGGACCGGGTTCGCGCCCTGCTTGAACCTGGCGAGTTCGTTGTTCGCAAGGAGGCGGTTTCCCACTATGGCCTGGCCGTCATGCAGGCCTTGAACAGCATGCGCCTGAATAATCTCGACACCATTAAGGCCCGTGTCGGTGGGCTGATTTCCCAGGCTACCACCGTACGGGAGCAGCGCTTTCAGCAAGGTGGCCTCGCTTTGCCGACCAGTGGCAACAACAGCGGTGGAACCATCAACGTCAACCTCACTTTCCCTGGAAGTACCCAGGCGGTACCCATGCAAATTGGAAGTGAACATCTCAACCAGCTCGAGCGTGAAATTAGAAAAATGCAGCGGTACAGCAGTGGGAAGCGCTCCCGTTAACCCCCAAAAGAGGATCTTATGAAAACGACCGAAACAAACAACCTCCCTGAAGAACAAAGCGGCTATCATGCCTTTTTCGATTTCAGTATCGATCCGGAAGAGACCAGACAACACCTGGAGCAGATCCAGGACAACAACGCAGCCATTGGTACAATCACCAAGATATTGGATTTTATCGCCTTGATGCAGGCGCGGCCACGCTGCGAGACCTGTGGAGAATGGCACGACATCATTGCTGGACCTGGAGTTGTTGGCGGACTGCACCAGGCCCTAAGTGCTCTTAGTCTATATTCCGACCTGTTGGCCCATGAGGCTCAACGGGGGATTATTGAACACAAAGAGGACTTTCCACCAGCAACTCCGTAAAGCCCCTTTCCTCACTCTGAACAACTGATCACGCCCAGGGCAGTTATCAACCAATACTTGAGAACTGCCCTGCTTCCGGGCCAAAATAAATGAGATAAAAAGGACCATCGGATCCTAAAGACAGGTGTGCCTCCCAGAACATTTCTTGCTTTTTCATTGTGAGCGCCAATTATCGCCATGGATCATGCAGTTAACATAATTGATAACAAGTTCTCGTTTATCCGCTTTAAGTGTAGTTATCTGCTTGTTGATGCTCTTGATTCGGCTCAACATTTCAGAAATAGCGTCGTTCTCATCCTGTATGTCACGTTCTATGTATTTTTGCTCTTGCTCCTCACTGCATTTTCTCAAATCTTTGCGCAAGCTGGTTATTTCTTTTTTTGAATCCCGAATATCTTCTTTTATTTCACTAATTTCGTATTTTAGATCGTCGAGCTGGCACTCGAATTCATGGCGAATTTCTTCATAGTGGTCAATAGCATCTTCCTTACCGCAATACCCAATTTGATCAAGATAGCTGATGAGGCATCTTTTTACGTCAGTCCACTTGCTCAGTTGCTCCCCAGCTGGCTGGAACATATCAAGCCTCATGACAGGGAATTTTTTAGTTGTCTTAAATAATCCAAACATGGCGTCTCCTGTGTCTATTGTTTTACTTTTAAACAATCTGACAGCTAATAGGTGCCATCGTAGCAGGATTAGTACCACTCCACCATCTTCATCGAACGGCATAGGGCAAACAACACTTGACAACTGCCTCACTTCCCGGCAAAAATAAGGACGCAGACGCAAAAAACGTCTGCCGGGTTTAGCAGCCCGAACACCAGGCGGACGCACCGCCACAACTCCAGTTCGGCGGTTTTTTTACGCCCTGACTACAGGCGCAGTGCGTTTGCATCATAGCTTGCCTTCTCTTTGGGGCGGCTGTGTGGGAGGGGGCAACCCCTGCCGGTCCTGGTGCCGGTCTGCTAACCCACATAGTCGCCCCTTTTTGCGTTTAGCAGCGCAGCAAGGGACTTAATATCCCACGACACCAGGAGAACAGCATGCATCACGCCACCAGTGCCTCCACTGGCACGTCCAAAAACAGTCTTTCCACTCAGTCCGATCTTTCCACCAGCTCCCCTGACCACTCTTGCGGATGCCGCAAGGCGCTGCAGATTTCCGAGAGCATCACCTTGGTTAATGTCGCCCTGGAACGGGTCCGGCATCACCGGCGCACCAAGAAAGCCAAGAAGGCGGGTAAAGAAGGCATCCCGAACAACGTCGCTCAGCTGATCACCCAGGCGCTGGCCATTTCCCGCGCACACCTGATGGACTACCGTGACCTGCTTGCCCAGGGACAGAGTAGCCCGCAGAAGGTCATTCAGGGTAACACTATCACCACCGATCAGCTCATGAAGGGGCTGCATCCAGGTGTGACCATTGGTGGAGAAAAGTTGAAAGAACCCTATGAACCTATCGAGAAGCTGAAAACGCTTTTAACCTTGCTCTGGTCCAGTCAAGACAAAGAGACGCAAGAATTCACAATCAGTGTCAACCAGGTCAACTGGGCGACCATGCTTATGTCTGACCTGATTGAGGAGTCTGAACAACGGGCCATCGGCTACCGGGATCACTGCTATGGCCTGTACGCTGCGATAGAAAACCGCCTCAAATTTTACGATCTGGTTCCCCGTGAATCGCAGCAGGAGGGCCGGTAATGAAAATCGAAGCAAAGCTGACTCCTGCAATCGCGGCAATAGAACCAGAAAAGCGCAACCTCCTAGACCTACCCTTTATCACTGTCCGACTTAAGCGCGGTCGGGAAAAAATAGACTGGTGGTATGTGCGGTCGACCGGTCACAAATATGAAGATGAAATTATTGGAGGGGCCTATGCCGTGGAGACGCTGCAGTTCCTGCTTACACCCGGACAGGAAGACAGCCCTCTGATCTATCATATTTTTGCGGCCATGGGGAAAAAGAAGAACGCCGACATCGAACGCGGATTTATCAACACCCTGGTTGGATATGCCCGCAGAGGAGCGGAAGAAACCGCCTTGCCCATACCACACATGGAAAGCGAGGAGGTGGCGCCATGATCACCAATCAGCCCATCTTTTCAACACTGCACAGCGATTCCCACGCAAAAGATCACTACAACAAGGCCTCTGAGGCGCTGTACATGGTCCGGGGGATCCTGGGCGTTCTACGCGGTGCGGCCGATTCTGATTATAACAGCCTGGAGGTCTACGCCGGGGATGTGGCCCGGTCGGTTGAGGCAGCCCTTTTCCTGGCTGATATAGCGCAGGAGCACGTTGATTTGCTCCATGCTCAGCTGGTAGCGCCAACGGATGAGGTGGAGCCATGAGAGCATACGTTGACCGCATTGCTGAGGCCCTGGGTGGCAAACAAAAGCCCGGTGGTGGCTGGACCTGCCATTGCCCGGCCCATGACGACACTAACCCTTCTTTATCGGTTGACCTGGGCGACAACGGCAAGGTGGTGGTGAAATGCTGGGCTGGTTGTTCGCAAGAGGAGGTTATCAGCGCCTTGCAGATCCGTGGGCTCTGGCCTGAGCACGAGCCGGATGGTACCTGCCCGAAGCATGCAAACGGAAAGGCAGGCAAAGAAAGAGGCAGCCAAGGTAAACAGGAACCGACCAACGCGGCAGCTTTGGCCGCGAGAAGGTTGGCAGCGGCTCAACTCGCAGACCCAAGGCACCCCTACCTTGACAGGAAGGGCCTGGATGGTTTCGGGCTCCGCCAGGAGGGTAACCTTTTACTGGCGCCGATGTGTAACGAAGCGGGGGAGGTCTGTTCCCTGCAGACCATCAGCCCTGAGGGTCGCAAACTGTTTTTGAAGGGAAGCACCGTTTCCGGGCTTTTTTACATCTTTGGTGAGATCAACGAACCAGAAGCAATCATCTGCCTGACTGAAGGCTGGGGCACAGCTGCCGCCATCAATGCCGCTACTGGTTATCCGGTGGCGGTGGCCTTTTCAGCCTCGAACCTGGTGCAGGTTGCCGGGATCATCAGCAAGCAGCATCCAGGGGGTAAAATCATTGTCTGCGCCGATGACGACCGCAAAGAAGGAAAAACCAGTAACCCGGGCATCGAGGCCGCCACTACTGCCGCCGAATCGGTCGGTGGTTTACTGGCGATCCCAGATATGGGGAAAAAGGCCGATTTTTGGGACCTGTGGCACGAAGACGGCCCAAGCGCCGTACAATGTGCCCTTGAGAACGCTAAACCGGTCAGCAGCCAGCAGAAGGCCACAGAGGGCGAACCAGGGGAAGACGACCCGGAAGCCATGGTGCGCTATCTGGCGAGCTTGTCTGCCATTGAATACGAGCAGAAACGGAAGGCCGTGGCCGAGGCCCTGGGTGTGCGGGCCTCTGCCCTGGACAAGGCAGTGAAGGAGGCGGGGAAAGGCAAAGAGGAGAACGATTTACCTTTTGATGAGCCGGAGCCGTGGCCGGATCCGGTGGAACCTGGGGAGCTGCTGTCCGATATTGCCAGCGCCATTCAGCGGTTCATTGTCTGCTCGGATGAGGTCGCCCAAGCGGTGGCACTGTGGGCAGCCATGACCTGGTTTATCGATGTGGTGCAGGTCGCTCCCTTGGCAGTCATCACCGCCCCGGAAAAGCGGTGCGGCAAATCGCAGCTGCTCTTTCTTCTGGGGCGGCTGTCGGCCAGGGCATTGACCGCAAGCAGTATTTCACCTGCAGCATTGTACCGGGCAATTGACGCATGGAAGCCAACCTTGCTCATCGACGAGGCCGACGCCTTCATGAAAGACAACGAAGAGCTACGCGGGATCATCAACAGTGGCCACACCAGGGAATCGGCCTATGTTATCCGCACCGTTGGCGACAACTTCACCCCGGCCAAGTTCAACACCTGGGGAGCAAAGGCCCTGGCCGGTATCGGCCATGTTGCCGACACCATCATGGATAGAGCGGTGGTCCTGGAGCTGCGCCGCAAACTGCCTCATGAGGAGGTGGACCGACTCCGTTACGCCGAACCGGACCTGTTCAACAACCTGCGCTCAAAACTGGCCAGGTTTGCCGAGGATTGCAGCGAAGAGGTGCGCTTGGCCAGACCGCCTTTGCCACACTGCCTGAACGACCGGGCACAGGACAACTGGGAACCACTCCTGGCTATTGCCCTGGTCGCCGGGGACCAATGGTTTGAGATCGGCACTAAGGCGGCAATCAAGCTTTCCGGCAACGAAAGCCCAACCCAAACCATCGGGGTGGAGCTGCTGGCAGATATCAAGCAGGTGTTTGAAGCAAAAGAGGTAGACCGGATAAGCACCGCCGACCTGATCAGGGCCCTTTGTGAAGACGACGAAAAGCCCTGGTTGACCTATAACCGAGGAAAATCAATCTCACCCCGCCAGATGGCCAACAAGCTGAAAGGGTACGGCATCAGCAGCACCACGCTCCGCTTTCGCCATGCAGGGACAGCCAAAGGATATGAAAGAAGACGATTCGATGAGGCTTTTTCCAGGTATATACCGGTGGCGCTTGGGGTTCTATCCGTAACAGCGTAACAATCACGGAATTGCCGCATTTTATGGCGTAACGCCTTGCGTAACGTAACGGAAAGGTAACGTAACAACCGGAAGGGCTAAATAATCGGTCAAGGGTCGCTCTGTTACGGATTGAGCCTGGCGTTACGGTAACGGTTACGGATAGACCATAGCACATCTTTTTGTTTTATCGAAAGTGTTACGCTGTTACGGATAGGCGGTGGTAAAGTAGGGGGGAGAGAGACAACGCGAGTGTAGTCATAAAAAAACGCCCTCTTGAGAAGGAGCCTCCCATGCCTACTAAAAAAGCTATCGATCAGAAAGATGCTAAAGAGCAAAACCACTCCACTACCGACAAGGGCAGTCTTACTGCAAGCCAAAGTTATTTTGACGAGGACCAAGCCTTTGTCGAATTAGCAAGGGCCGCGCGCCTCGAGCGAATGGCGAACGAACTGTTGATTGAAGCGAGAGGAATTCGTAGTCTATACGTAAGGCCAAGGCCACCCAAGCGGCACCAAAGCATGAAGGAATTGGCTAAAAGTATCGAGCGGAGCCGAGGAGACGGTACTTCGAAGCCATGAGTAATCAAATTCTAAAAGCCTGGCTGAGACCCCCAAAGAAGCAGGGGAATACACATCCACCAGTATCCGAACCGTTCGCCGATGGATAAAAGATGGCTTGCCCCATGCTCGCATCAGCGCCAGGTCTATTCGAATCAAAGTCACCGATCTGGACGACTGGATGGAAAGGTACGTCAACCGAGACAACGATATCGAGTCCCAGCTTGAAAGGGCCAGGCTCAAAACCATGAAAAAGATGAAAGAGAAGGGGATTCCCTGCAATATACGGCCGAGGAAATAATATGTAGCCAAGATCTAGCGCTATGGGATCCTTTGAAATAGTGTTGCATGAAAGGAGGGGGGATGACAAAGCTCGTGAATGAATTTGATGGTGTGGGGATGTTTTTTGAACTGGAAACCATGGAATTGCATTGTGGCTTTACGAGGGATTTACTTGAAAAAGAGCAAGCAGGTTTTAACGAAAGAATCGAAAAGAAAATTGAAGAGTTAAGGGGAGTGGGTAGAGAAGAACTGTTGGAGTCAGAGCAGGATGATTATTTTTATCTTTTTGACATCTTTCCCTCTATACAGTGGCTGTCTCTATTTATAGCTTCCTATTCAATTTTTGAAAAAAATATCAACTATATATGTTTTCTTGTGAAAGTTAAAACAGGGGCAGATTTTAAGGTTAATGATTTGAAGGGGAAAGGGGTCGAAAGGGCTAAATTATACTTAAAAAAATCAGCGAAAATAGAGAGCCCTTTCACTACTGATTTGTGGGGTAAAATAAAGAAATATGCAGGATTGAGAAATGCTTTAGCACATGCAACTGGAGAACTGGATTTATCAAATGATAATCATAAAAAGGTTTTAAAATTTTGCCAAGATCATCCAAAAATTGATGTTAATTATTTGAATGATGACCCCGAATTTCCTGAAATTCGTCTTGGGTATGACATCGTGATTGAATCAATCCAGGCCTATAGAAAATTTCTTGAATTGCTATCTGGACAAGATTTGCCTGTGGTTGGGTGAAAAAGAGGTGCTTGCAAAAAGACAGTAACCAGAATTGAGTCAACTCAGATCAGGATGCAATGACCAACGCCGCCACCGGTTAACAGTTCATCATGGAGAGTGCAACCCTCTCTGGCCGGGATAAATGGGTTGTCTATGGCACCCAAGGGAGCTGGACCGTGGAGAAGGTCGGTTCGGGGAATCGCGTTACAGCTCACCAAGTGCTAGATGTCAGGGCAAAATAGATAATGAGCAGGCTCTGCCTATGGCAAACGAGATTAGCCCAACAATGGATTGGGGGGAGACAAGATGAGGAAAATTTGGTTAAAGGGATTCAGAATTCGGCGTTCTACATTCCTAAAGAGATATGAATTGGTCATTTGCGCGTAGGTCTTTGTCCATTGTGCCTGCATAGAAAATTTGAAGAATAAATCGTGCGTAGCTCAATTGTTGTGGGGATAAAGAATTATGTATAAAGAGTTGATTAATCCTGAAAAGGCATTGATTTTTAGGATAGTCCATCGGGATAATGTTGCATGGGTTTTTGCGAACGGTATGCACTCTCGAAATTCTATGGTTCAGTGTCCAAGTTATCGAACGATAGGAAATCCTGAGTTAATCGACCGAAGAAAAAATCGGTCGGTTGATATCGATCCGGGAGGAACCTTGAGCAATTATGTTCCCTTTTATTTTACTCCTTTCACGCCGATGATGCTTAATATTAAAACAGGTTATGGGGGAGTAGCGCAGGTCTCGAGTGAAGAAATTGTTATTTTTGTTTCTAGTTTAAGAAAACTAGAAACATTGAGTCATAAATTTATATTTACAGATAGGCATGCCTATTTGGTTAATGCTGAATTTTTCAGTGACTTGAATGAATTATCTAGTATCGATTGGCATATTTTGCAAAATCGAGACTTTAGGAGAGATCCTGATGATCCTGGAAAATTTGAGCGATATCAAGCTGAAGCATTAGTGCATGATCATGTTCCCGTCACTGCATTTATAGGTGCAGTTTGCTATACTGAAAAACAAAAAAAGATTGTATCAGAAATTGCATCAGATCAGGGACTCGAAATAAAAGTTATTTATAAACCGGGATGGTATTGCTAATGATACGATATGTCAAAGGTAATTTGCTGAAGTCAAAAGTTGAAGCTTTAGTTAATACCGTAAATACTGTCGGGGTAATGGGGAAGGGTATCGCTTTAATGTTCAAAGAAGCCTTTCCGGATAACTTCATCCATTATGAGAGGGCTTGTAAAGAGGAGAGGGTTCAGGTTGGCAATCTCTTTATCCATGAAAATGTTAAACTGTTTGGGCCTAAGTGGATAGTTAATTTTCCAACAAAAAAACACTGGAGAAATCGAGCTAAAGTTGAATGGGTAACCGCTGGTCTTAAAGAACTCCGTAAATTTATACTCGAAAACCAGGTAAAATCAATAGCGATCCCCCCGCTGGGTTGTGGGAACGGTGGTCTTGATTGGCAGTTAGTAAGAAAAGAGATTGAAAATAATTTGTCTGATATTTCTGGTGTTGAAATATTAGTTTTTGAACCAACACGTAAATATCAGAATGTTGCAAAAAAATCTGGTGTTGAAAAGCTGACACCTGCTCGGGCTCTGATAGCTGAAATTATTCGTCAGTATTGGGTATTGGGTATCGAATGTTCGCTGCTTGAAATCCAAAAACTTGCATGGTTCCTTGAACGAAGTGTTAATGAGTTTGCTGAAGACAATCCTTTGGATTTACGCTTCGAAGCGAATAAGTTTGGTCCTTATGCTAATAGGCTAAATCATTTACTGAATTCGTTGGATGGAAGCTATCTACATTGTAACAAAAGGATTGCTGATGCTGGGCCAATGGAGGTTATCTGGTTTGATGATAAAAAGAAAGATATGCTCCATCTGTATTTAAACGGGGGAGAGGTTAAGCCATATATAAAGGCATTAAAACATACCCTTGGCGTGATTGATGGTTTCGAGTCTCCTTTAGGGATGGAGCTGTTGGCAACTGTTGACTGGTTGATTCATAAAGAAAAATGTGTTGCAACAATCGACGGAATTAAGGAATGCTTAACAAAGTGGCCGGGGGGGCAAGAAGCAGCAAGGCGTAAATCAAAGCTGTTTAATGATCGCCTGATAAACCTAGCTCTTAGTCGATTAGCCAGTGTCCAAAACGTTTGTCAAGCCACCTGATTAATAATTGTATGCGACTTCACTTTTCTGCGGGGTATTAGATGAAGGAGAGGTAACCGTCTGACTACCACGAGCCCCCAAAGGATTATCGTAAAAGCCTTCTCGGAAGCGAGAGGGCTTTTTTTTATCTATCGGTTAGTAGTTTGGAAATGTGAGGACGACTCTGCATGTAATGCAAAGTGGATTGTCCATGGTCGTTTTATCAAGCGGTTGCTATTGGTGTCAGGGCACAATAGGGGCACAAAACAAAAAAAGCCACTTGGCAAAATATTGCTAAGTGGCTGATATTACTGGCACGCCAGGCAGGATTCGAACCTGCGACCTACGGCTTAGAAGGCCGTTGCTCTATCCAGCTGAGCTACTGGCGCGTGTGTATGCTTAAATTTTTGAGAACACCAAACATACCGGGTGGCAAAGAGAATAGCAACCCCTTATCTGTGCTGTTTGGGAGAATTTCGATTTAGAGCCCTGTATCTCCTTCCTGTTCGTTAATTCTTTCCCAGACCGGGCCAGCTGCGGTGTCATGGATGGAAAGTCCGTGGCGGAGCAGTTCCTCACGCACCGAGTCGGCTGCTGTCCAGTCTTTGACCTGGCGGGCGCGTTCGCGTTGGCGAATCAGACGATCGATCTCAGGTGTCAGCGGGCAGTACTCAAGGCGCAGCACGCCCAGCACCGTGTTGACCATCCCCAGGACTTCAAGCACGTCATTTTTCTGATCCCGATCAAGTTGTCGCTCCTGGACCACCGGGTTGGTTTTCTTGATGAAGTTGAACAGGGCGCCAATGGCACCGGAGATGTTCAGGTCATCGTTCATGGCCTCGGTGAACCGGTTTTCCAGCTCCGAGACATAGGTGGCCACCTCAGGATGGGGCAGGCCAACGGGCAGGCAGAGCAGCTTGCGGATGAACTCATCGATGCGTTTGAGCGCGGTACGGGCTGCCTCCAGCCGTTTAAAGGAGAACATCAGAGGTTTGCGGTAGTGGACCCCCATGAGCATGAAGCGGACTTCGCGCCCGGTGTACCCCTTGTCCAGCACCTCCTGCAGGGTCACGATATTGTCGGCATCACCGGACATCTTCCGGCCATCGCGTAAAAGCTGACCCGAGTGGAGCCAGTAGTTGGCCAGCGTTTTGCCGGTGAGGGCCTCGGCAATGGCGATCTCGTTCTCGTGGTGGGGAAAGAGCAGATCCTGGCTGGCGGTATGAATATCAATGGTCTCGCCCAGATACTTGGTGGACATGGCCGAGCATTCGATATGCCAGCCCGGGCGGATGTTGCCCCAGTCGGTCTCAAAAAAGAGTCCCTTTTTCAGCTCTGCCAGGGTGGATCGCTTGAGCAGGGTAAAGTCGCGGGGGTTGTCCTTTTCGTAGTTGTCCAGATCCACAGTCTGGCCGATTTTAATCTTGCTCAGATCAATGCCCGAGAGGCGGCCGTACTTCTTGAACTTGGAGATGTCAAAGTAGATGGAGCCCAGTTTTTCGTAGGCGTAGCCTTTGTGGATCAGGTCGTGGACGATCTCGATCATATCGCCCACATGCTCGGAGGCCAGCGGATAGCCGACAGCCTTTTGCACCTGGAGGGTATCGATGGCATCCTTGAACTGGCCGATAAACTTGCCGGTAAAGGCAGCCAGCTCTTCACCCGCCTCGATGGAGCCCTGAATGGTGTTGTCATCCAGGTCGGTGAAGTTCATGTAGAGCTCAACCGGGTAGCCCAGGTGTCCCAGGTAGCGGTTGATCAGGTCCGCCACCAGAAAGCGGCGGCAGTGGGCCAGGTTGGGAGATTCGGCGGCTGTTGGTCCGCAGGCATAGAGCGTCACCCGTTTTTCATTGATCGGGCGGAAGACCTCTTTCTTGCGGGTCATGGTGTTGAAGAGTTTGAGCTGGGAGGTACTCTCCTCGGCCTGATCCTGCTTTTTAAAGAGCGGGGTACTCAAATATCGCTCGCCCCCATCAGGGAGGATGACCACCACACAGCCCTCATTGATTTCCTTGGCCCGCTCCATGGCAGCATGCATGGCCGCACCACTGCTCATACCTGCAAAGATGCCCTCTTCGGCGGCCAGCTGGCGAACAGTGCTGAAGGCGTCTTCATCCTTGATGCCGACAATTTCATGCGGCATGGTTTTATCAAAGATGCCAGGCTTATAGGACTCTTTCATGTTCTTGAGTCCTTGAATCTTGTGGCCTGGGGAGGGTTCCACCGCAATCACTCGCACCTCGGGATGATTATCGCGAAACCACTTGGAGATGCCCATGGCCGTGCCCGAGGTCCCCAAGGTGCAGACGATATCTGTCACCCTGCCTCCGGTCTGTTCCCAGATCTCCGGGGCTGTGGACTTGTAATGGGCCTGCCAGTTGGCGGGATTGTTGAACTGATCGGCGAGAAAGTAGCGCTCGGGATGCTCGCGTGCCAGGGCGTAGGCCTTTTCAATGGCACCGTCCGTGGCCCGTTTTGCCGGGGTGAGAATGATTTCTGCGCCATAGGCGCCCATGATCAGGCGCCGCTCTATGGAGGCTGACTCGGGCATGATCAGCTGACAGCGAAGCCGTTTGGCGGCGCAGACCATGGCCATGCCGATACCGGTATTGCCGCTGGTGGCCTCGAGGACGATTTTATCCGGGGTGAGTTCTCCGCTTTTTTCACCAGCCTCGATCATGGACAGGGCGACCCGATCCTTGATGGAACCGCCTGGGTTGCGCGATTCAAGCTTGCCCAGTAACTGGACTTTTTCCGGAACAGGATTGAGCCGGCTCAGCTCGACCAAGGGGGTATTGCCTATCAATTCAACGAGTTTCATGCTGTGTACGAAGGGTGAAATGAATCAAGATTAACGAAAACCAACAGGGCAACCGCCACCTTATCCGATTTGCCAGCAAAGCGCAAAAAAA
Organism: uncultured Desulfobulbus sp.; assembly: GCF_963664075.1. Lineage (NCBI taxonomy): Bacteria > Pseudomonadati > Thermodesulfobacteriota > Desulfobulbia > Desulfobulbales > Desulfobulbaceae > Desulfobulbus > uncultured Desulfobulbus sp. The sequence goes on along the minus strand of NZ_OY760916.1, from coordinate 3,791,987 downwards.
CAGGGGAGGCCGGGTTATTTTTTAAAAACGTATTCGGGAAAAGAAAGGATTGCTGAAGGGATACGAAAAATTACCCGCATTGGTAAGCAGTTTTTGATTGTCACAGAACAGGGCTCAGTCAGATGTATTCTCGGTGTGGGAGGCAAACATATGCCAGAGCCGTTGAAGCGCTTCCCGGCATTCGGCGTTGTCGATGCAACCGGTCATCTCTTGAAAATTGTGCTCACTTTTTTGGTCGACCGCATGGGCGGCAGGGACAGCCCGTTCGGGAATGGTCGGCAGTTTGGGTTGGAGTTGCCAGCGGATATCGGTGATCGGCTCATTTTCAAGAGCCCGGTTGATTCGAGTCATGAGATCGAGCTTGATAAACTGGAGGTGGTGCATCCAGGCGGAATCCTGCACATAAATCCAGAGGGTATTCTGCCGAAAAAAAGCGGGCATGGTCAGGCGACCAACCTCACGTCCGACAATGGTTTGCCAGCGGCGTTCCAGGTGAAACAGCCGCCACTGCTTTTTCCACTGTTGTTTGGAATAGACGGAGGAGACCAGATCAGCCATGGCAGCCGGGTCTTTTTTTGCAAATTCATCTCGATCATCGATCATGGGAAGGTGCCTGGAGGAAGGGAAGGTACGGAGAACAGCATAGAGTAGAAAGTGGGTCCTACCCTACTGCAGGCAATCGTCTGGAGCAAGAGATTCGTTTGAGTGGCATTCGAATTTAGGAGCGGAGGTGAAAAACGATGGGCAGCATCAACTGGGCCCGGACCGGTGGTTTGGAAAAGGGGGCAAGGCGACGAATGGTTGAGACTACGGCTCGATCGAGGATGGCATGGCCGGAGCTGGTGACCACGTTGATCGCTTCCACATAACCATCGGTCTTAAGGACAAAGGAAACCACCATCTTGCCACTGAGCCCCATTTTGCGGGCGGTGCTGGGAAAACGGAGGTTTTTGAGAATTTTCCTGCGCACCGCGTTGAAGTCATAGCGACTGCCCCCACCCGTGCCATGATTGCCTCCGGAAAGGCCTGCCTGTGTTAGGGAAGAATGTTTTTGGGATGCCCCTGATGCTGCCTGGCCCCTCCCGGTTGTGCTGGTTGACGGCGCGGGATTGGACTGGGCCGTTGCAGGTATGGGGGCAGTTTGGGGCAGGGGAGCCGGTTGCCTGCTCGATTTGGTCAGGGAGACCGGTTTTTTTCTGTGTTTTTTCTGCGCCGTTTTTGCGGGAGATTTCCGCACAGGATTTCGCGCAATCTTCACCGGTTGAGGCACGGGTTGTTGCAACGATTGGGGAGCAGGATGGACCGCCTGCGGCTGTGATGGTGTCGTGGGTGTGGACAGGGGGGCAGCCACAGGCGATCCAAAGGCTTTGTCTGCTTCTCCGGCTCTGGCCTCGGAAACAGACAGAGATAAATCGATGACGAGAGGCGGGTGGGTGGGCTCGAGACTCTGCGCTATCGCGAGAACACCAGCTATGAGCGTGCAATGGATCAAGAGTGAGAGGGCAAGAGCGCGCGGTTGACCTACGCGATCACGGGGTATCGAACCTGCGGTGTGAGCGGCCTGATTAGGTACAGGTGTACGCGGCACCGGCCGATGCCTAGTTTCGAAGGCACCCCGTAATCGCTTACAGGCTTGATGATTACCTGAATTTTGGGAGTCTAGCCCGTGATCGGTTAGAGGTTGACTGCTCATGGTGTCTGCTCGGTCTGGAGGCTGAGCTGGCTAAACCCGAGGTTTTTAATAGCGGCAAAGACATCAACAAATCCCTGGAGGGCAATGGCTTTATCCGCCCGAACCAGTACAGGAGTTTCCCGGTCTTCAACCGCAAGATTCGTCGATAACTCCTCAAGGCTTACCTGAGTGCCATCCAGCCAGATGCGCTCTTCGCGATCGATCACCACAGATTTGGGGTGCAGAGGGCTCGCCTGATGTTCGGTGGAGGCCTTGGGCAGCTCCACCTGAATCCCGCCGGTTGCAATAAAGGTGGAGGTGGTGAGGACGATGGTCAAGAGTACCAGCATCACATCAACCAGGGGGATGACGTTGAGGTAATCAAAGCTCTTTTCATTTTCCATGACAGATATCCCACTCAAAGAGGAGCACCTTACAGCGCCGCAACAGCAGGTTGTAAAGGGTGACTGCGGGGATAGCGACCAACAGCCCAAGGGCGGTGGCCTTGAGGGCCAGGGCCAGACCGGTCATGATCTGGGTGGTGTCAAACCCGCTTGTACCGATATCGTAAAAGGTGAGCATGATCCCGGTGACTGTGCCCAAAAGGCCAATATAGGGGGCATTGGAGCCAATGGTGGCGATGAGGTGCAGTTTTTTGGTGAGGTGCAGCTCCAGGCTGCGCCGATCGCTGTAGTCTTCCACCCGGGTTGAGCGATAGATGAGAAAGCGGTCCAGGGCCAGGGCCAGGGCAAGCACGCTGAGTGCAACCAGCAGCCCGAGGACGCCGTAATCAAGCATTTGATGGAGATGTTCCATGGTACCTCTCACATGGTAGTCGATCAGGGAAAATTCCTGAAAATACAGATAATTATCAGGGTTGTAAGCGATTACGGGGGGCCGGAAATGCACGGCATCGGCCTGCGCAGCGTACGCCTGTACGTCAGCAGGGCGATAACACCGCAGATTCGGTGCCCCGTGATCGCTTACCTCACATGGCCCAGGCTGGGATGCAAACCCGGCCCATGCCGCTTGCTCCGGGAATAGCCGCCACATTGACCTCAATCCGGTACAACTCGCGCAAACTGTCTCGGTTAATCACAGTTTGTGGCAGGCCGTCGTCAACGATCCTGCCGTGGTTAAATAAAATAACTCGATCGGCCGTCATGAGCGCATGGTCAGGAAAATGGGTGGTCATGATGAAGGTCAACCCTTCCTGGGCCAGTTGATTGATATCAGCTAAGAGCCGCATCTGGTTGCCGTAATCTAGGCCATTGACCGGCTCATCCATGATAAAAACCTCCGCCCCCTGGGCAATGGAGCGGGCGATCATGGTGAGCTGACGCTCGCCACCGCTGATTTCGGTGTAGGCGCGGTCTTTGAGCTGACCAATATGAAGCCGATCCATGGCCTTTTCGGCAATTTCCCGGTCCTCTCGTGAGTAGGTGGAAAAGAGGCTGTGGTAGGGCATGCGGCCCATGAGGACCACGTCTTCCACCCGGTAGGCAAAGGCCTCACGATGGACCTGGGGCACATAGGCGATCCGTTTGGCCAGCTCACTGCGGTTATAGGCTTCAAGGGGACGACCTTCAAAGAGCACTGCTCCATTTTCCGGTTGCAGGAGTCCCAGCAGGGTCTTGAGCAGGGTTGTCTTGCCACTGCCGTTGGGGCCAAGCAGGGAGACCACTTCTCCGGCGTGAAAATGCAGGTTAACGTCATCAAAGATGCGACGACTGCCGTAGGAAAAGGAAAGGTGTTGGGCTGCAAGTAGATTTGTCATTTCCACCCCCGTTGCGCGTTTTTAAGAACAAGAACAAAGAAAGGAATGCCGATGAGCGAGGTGACAATGCCGGTGGGAATCTCAAAGGAGAAAGCCAGCCGGGAGACATTGTCCACCAGCAAGAGGTAGAGCGCACCGGTCAGAGCCGCCGCTGGCAGCAGCAAGCGATTATCCGGGCCAACCAGCATGCGACAGATGTGGGGAATAATCAGCCCCACCCAGCCGATGATGCCGCCGATCACCACGGTGAGCGCACTGATCAGGGTCGCCAGAAAGATGACCGTCAGCCGGACCCGCCCCACATGGACGCCCAAAGCCCGAGCTTCCTCCTCTCCCATGCTCATGACGTTGAGCCGTTCCCCGTTGACGATGAGTATAAAGATGCCTGCCAGCATGGGCAGGCCAATGACGGCGATGGTCCGGCCATCGACAGCGGCGAGATTGCCCATGAGCCAGTAGACAATGGCGGGCAGCTGATTGGCCGGGTCGGCTGTGTATTTGATAATGGAGAGTGAGGCGGTGAAAAAGGCGCCGCTGATAATGCCGCCCAGCACCAGCATGATGATTGAGCTTGCCTGAAAGATGCGGGCGATGGCCACCGCCACGCCCACTGCGCAGAAGCCAAAAACGAGGGTGGAGCATTGGACCACCAGCCAGCTCTGGGAACAGATCATGCCCAGGGCAGCCCCAAAGGAGGCTCCGGCAAGCACGCCTAAAAGACCGGGCGAAACCAGTGGATTGATAAAGAGCGCCTGAAAGGCGGTGCCGGAAACCGAAAGGGCCGAACCAATGAGCAGGGCTGCGAGAATACGCGGCAGGCGAATATCAAAAAGGATATTGGTCAGCAGCCCCTGTTGCTCCGGACTTAAGGTGCCATGCCCTGTAATTTTCCACAGTAGAAAGGAGCAGATATCCCCAAGCGGCAGCTGATATTTCCCCAGGGAGAGCGAGAGCAGGACCGCAGAGATCAGCAGCAGGGCTAAAAGAGGCAGGAACAGGTGTTTCATGGCTGGAGCACTTCCTTTGCCTGGGCAGGTGTCAGCGTAATTCCCAGAAAGAGAGAGTAGAATTCCTGGGTTGCAGCGATCATATCCACCGGGTACAGCTCCGGGTGCAGGAGGTTAAGCAGCCATTTGATGCCCAGCACCCGCATGAAGGAGGGCGGGCGATCAAACCAGTTAAAGGGCTCAAAGGGAATGAGGTAGACGCGATGCTCTTTAACTGCCCGCAGGTTCTGCCAACGGGGATCGGTGAAAATGTGGTCAAAGAAACTCTTCTCTTTCACCAGGATAACTTCGGGATCATAGAGCAGCAGTTGTTCCATGGAGATTTTCTCCATACCGTAATGATCGAGGGCTGTTCCCTGATGGACATTGATGCCTCCAGCCAGGGGAATGAGCTCGGCATGGAAAGATTGGGAGCGTTCGGTGCTGAGGCCATCGGTGCCTTCGGCGTAGTAGACACGGACCCGGTTTTTCTCGCCCATGGCGGCCGCGATTCCCTTGGCCTCGTTAATCACTTTCTGCGCGTAGCTCGCTAGCAACTGGCCCCGCTCTCTACGGTCCAGCAGTTCTCCGCAATAGGCCAGGGCGGCGGGGTAGTCTTCAATGGTTTCCATGTTGATCTGTACCAGAGGAAAGGGCAGTTTCTCCATGGAGGTCAGGAATTTATTGTTGGTGGCATCGTCGCGCCAGCTCCAGTGGAGGATCAGATCCGGGTGAACCTTGAAGAGCATCTCCCGGTTCATGGCCCTGCCCTGACCGGCCACCCCACCGATTACCGGCAGTTTGCGGTAACCGGGGACGGTGTATTTTTTCTCGCTGGCCCAGAGCGGGAAGTTGAGCCCGGCCAGCAGGCTCGGGTCAATGGCATAGACAAGGTAGGTCGCGGGCGGCGACACCGCCACCACCTTGGTGATGGTGTCGGCAATGCTGAGCTGACGCCCGGACATGTCGGTTATCTCGCGGGCATGGAGCGTCGAGACAAAAAGGAGTGCACAGAGCAGGGAAAGGCTGAAGCGGATGAGGGGGAAAAAAAGCATCATACCATCCTCTCAGTGCAGAATGCGGTAGTAGTCACGGGTGGCGGCGCAGGGCGGGCAGAGCACCTGCTCCTCAGTCCTGACCTCTCTGCCATCCATGATTATTTCGCCACAGCGTGAACAGGGGATACGCGAGAGTGGTTTCCCCGGCAGGTCTTCAGGTTGCAGGGAAACTTCGACCTCGTTGATCGTAAAAAGCTCAGATTCGGGGAGGGTGGCAAAGTCGGGCTCTTGACCGCTGCCGTTATCGCCTGCCTTGATGCCCTTAGTGACCACGCGGAAGGCCTTGTTGGTCTCGATGTTGATAAAAGTGGCGGCCATCTTGCCGTAGTCACGAATCTTCATGGAGCGTTTGCCCGGGCGGCAACCGGTGAGCGCCATGATGGCATCGGTGGTGCACCGATCGATCTCAACAAAGACGATGAGTTTCTTTCGGTCTGCCCCCTTGGGATCGGTCAGGCCGAGGCAACGCAGTCCCGCCATGGTCATGCGGGTGCCGATACGAATGCCGGTGCAGATGTCGCCATGAAATTTTCCCGCCTGTTCCACCAGCCGTTCGTAGGTATCAAAATAGGGTGCATCCATAGTCTGTTTCCTCAAAGTTAACACCCCTGCACCAGGCCAAGCTGTTGCAGACGTGGTATGTTGGGCAGGTTGATTTTTCGCACGCAGCCGTCAAAGAGCCGGTAGCCGCCACCGCCCTCGGCCAGCAGGTCCAGGGCACGATCAATGTCGGTGATCATGGAGGTGCCGACCAGAGCCACCTTGCGGGCAAAGAGGGGATCCGGCACAAAGCCTGCGCTGGGCCCGACCACCGCCACGGCTGTGTCCGAGGGGGTGAGTGCCAACAGCTCGCTGATCGAGCCGTTGGCCACGGTTGCCCCGGTGAAGATGGCGGTTTGACAATTTTTAAGAGCCACCGCTGTCTGGTCTGGAGGCACAAAGGTGCCGTAGCCTTCCTGGGCCTCTTCCTCAGTCTCTTTTTTGCGATCGATGATGGTCACTTCGGCTGGTTGCAGCTCTTTGAGCCGTTTGAGCAGGGGAATGATAGCCCCCACCATGCAGACCCGGCGGCCGCGAAAGAGTGCATCCATGGTGGAGAGGTCATCTCCACCTTCCAGGCGGTAGCATCCATGGGCAAACAGGGGAACCGAGAGCGCATTAAGCGTTGCCAGGCGGATCACGCCGGAAAACGGGTGAATCAGTTCTCCAGCCAAAATGGAAGAAACGCTCATTCCTCGCACGGTTGGCGAACCACCACGGAGAATGCGGCGGCCAGCATTTTTGACTGCTTCGGGCGGGGTGTAGGCAACACCGCCCTCGCCGGTTGAGAGTTTCAGGCCGACAAAGAAGACGCCGACCACCAACCGTTCAATGGTGATCGTCTCCAGGTGGGGGCCGTGAACCCTGTGCAACACCTTGGTTGCCTCGGCCAGGATGGGGGCAACCTCTCTGAGTTCATTGATGGAGTCGGGGCGTTGGGCGGTCATTGTCTCTCCTTGCTAAAACGAATCCAGAGTCCCTCATCACTGCGAGTCACCGAGAAAGGATGAATGCCGGCGTGGGTGAGTCCCTCTTCGTAATGTTGGTTGCTGTGGTGCGGGGGACGCTGTTTTTCCTGCCAGTTGGGATAGGTCTTTCTCCGCAGTTTTTTGATGTGCTCCCGCGTATTCGGATCACCCAGACCGCCGCCGATATAGGCCTGGCCACCGGGCCGCAGTACGCGAAAAATCTCTCCAAAGGCTGTGGGGAGATCCTCCCAGAAGGGGATGGAACCACGACTGATGACCAGATCAACGGCCTGATCATCCAGGGGAATTCGCTGCACCGGTCCGTTGATAACCTCGGCTCTTTGTGCGCAGGCAAACTGGCTGATATTTTCCTCGGCACAGGTCAGCATTTCGTCTGACTGATCACAAAAAACAAAATCCAGTGCGGTGATCTGGGCCAGGGCCAACCCCAGGTAGCCACCACCACAGCCAATATCCAGGCAACGCCCCCTGGTGATGCCGGTTTCTTCGACGATACGCCGGGCGTAGTAGGCGTAAACGGGGGCATTGACGCCGAGGGCCACCTCGTTATAGAGGGGAATGTTTTTGGGTTGCATCGAGTTCCTCTTTAAAAACGGTAGCGGGCGGTCATGAGAAAATTACGCCCCTCTTCCGGATAGCCATCGGAGAGCGCATAGTTCTTATCCAGCAGGTTCCGTCCGGTGATGGAAAGATCCCAGTTGTCGGTGAGCTGATAACCTATTTTCAGATTCACCAGGGTGTAATCGCCTGTCAGCACATTGCCGCTGCTGCCGTCGGCTGGGGTGGACCAGCGTTGATCTGCGTACTCAATGGAGGGGATAATCTGCAGTTCCGCCGTGGGCGTCCATTTTCCGTAGAGAAAGACTTTGTGTTGGGGCGTGCCGGTGAGGTGATCATCCGTATTTTCTGGATTGTCGATATCGGCGTCAATGTAGGTGTAGTTGCCGCCCAACTCCAGGTCATCGGTGAGCAGGGTCGATACGGCGATTTCAATCCCTTGGAATGTTGCTTCCCCCACATTCTGGGTCTGGGAATACCAGCTGCCGCCATAGGCAACGGCAACAGACTGCATGGCGTCGTCCACCCGATTGTGGAAAATGTTGATCTCGTAGTGCAGCGTGGAAAACAGGGTGTCGGAGATGCCCACCTCCAGGTTGAGGGCACGCTCCGGATCAAGGCCCGGGTTGGAAAGGGCGCCACCAAAGCGTGAGCTGAACCGTTCAAACATGGTGGGGAAACGGGTGCGATCGGAGAGGCTCAGGTGTGCCTTGCCCTGATCGCGATAGCGGTAGACCAGCGCCCCCTGGTAGTTGGTGGCCGAGCTGTCCTTGGTGGGCTGATTAAAGAGGCCGTTTCGATATTCTTCGGCCTTGATGGTACGCCGTTCATCCTGGCTGATGCCAAGAATAAGGTCCAGCTTCGGCGTGATATGAATCGTGTCTTCAAGGGCCAGAGAGTAAATCTCTTCTTCGGTATCCTGTTTGGGTTCCGTGAAGCCCGAGGTGTGGGTGGTCTGCCACTCGGTATGGTTATCGCGCCGGTAATGCAGCGCGCCTTTCAGGGTCTGGTGGGAAAAATAGGTTGTGCCCAGCTCCATGGAACCACCATAGGCGTTGTCATCGTAGTAGCTGGTCCAGCGTGGTGTGGTCAGGTTGAGATCGGTATAGGCCCGAAGATCGTTGCTGAACTCGTTATAGTAGAGCTTGGTGTTGAGGTAGGTGGTGGCGTTGAGTTGGGTGTGGCCCAGCCAATAGATGCTGGTCACATCCCAGGTCGGCCAGTCCCAGAGACTGATGGTGGAGGTGCCGGTGACCGCTCCGATGCCATGCTTTTCACCGGCCTGGTGCATCAAATTCAGTGAATACTCATCGGTGGTATTGGGGGTAAAACCGACTTTGAGGTTGGTGCGCCAGTCCTTTTTATCGGTGTGATCACGGTTACCGCCATCCTCTGCCAGGGTGGAGTCGAAATCATCGGAAAGCCGCCAATGGTCGACATCACGCTGTTCCAGGCTGGCCTGGTAATAGAACTTTTCATAACGGCCACCAATATTGCCGTAGACCATGTTGCCACTGTACTTCCCATCGTTGCCGAGGGTGATGGTGTCGCGAAATTCTCCTTCAAACTCTTTCACCGGCTTGCGCGTCACCAGGTTAATGGCTCCCCCCATACCGTCGGGACCGTTGAGCACCGACACATAGCCCTTGGAGATCTGGATCTTAGAGAGGTCGGGGGTAAGAAAACGGTCAAAGTCAATGCGGTTGTCAGCAGGCAGGTAGAGGCGGATACCATCCATGGTCAGCGGCACCTGGTAGCGATTGAAGCCACGCAGGGCCAGAGTGGACTCATTGCGATTCCCGCTGCCGGTGGTCATGGCCACACCGGGAACCAGGTTGAGGGCTTCGGGAAGACTGTCACGGTTGAAATCAACAAGCTCTTCCTTGCTCAGACTGTCGTAGCCGATTGGGTTATTCCCCTCCTCAATGTCGCTGATCGTGATCTGACCCAGGGTGAAAACATTGTTGATGGGCTCGTCGGTTTGCGCGGTTTCAGCGGAGGCAATGCCATACATTGCCAGCAGGGTGCAGGCGCTGAGAGAGAATGTTCTTTTGTTGAATAGTTGCTGCATTGTCATGGTCTTTATTTGAGATAAAATGAGTAATTCCTAGGAGTGACAGCCAGGAGGACGCGTAGGGTGCATTCCTTTCGTGGCTGATCCCGGTGGGCAGGAAACAACGCCCTGCTCACCCTATAGGTTCCATGTTGTCTTCAAGACACCCTCAATTTAAAAGGCCCAGGCTAACTCCAATCCAATTGTTCGTCCCCGGTCCGGGTAGTAGCCGGTGACATAGCGGGTGGAGTAATGCTCGTCGCCCAGGTTGCGACCAAAGAGGGTGGCGGTGAGCAGGGTGTCACCCAGGAGAAAGTCGCGCTGAATGTTGGCATCGATGCGGGTGTAGTCGCCGATACCGTCCACGTTATAGGTCCCCTTGGGGCTGGAGGTTTGGGTCCACTGATCCACCTGTTTGATAGAAAGGTTGAACCGGTAGGGGTGCCAGGTGTGGCTCAGGGTGAGGCCAAACATGTTTTCCGGAGTGGAGAGACCGATGGCATCACTGGTGATGCCGTTTTGGGTGGTCTCGGCATCGAGCATTCGGGTCCAACTGAAGCTGTAACTGGTGTTTTCTAAAATCCTCCCCTTGATCATCAACTCCAGGCCGCGTCTGCGCTCATCGGACTGATTGTAGTAGTAATAGGTCTCACCGCCGACGGTGTAGGTGGTGTTGCTGGCCGACTTAGCATTTGCGGTATCAATGTCGAAATAGGTAAGCGTCGGGTGAAACCAGGGGGTGAGCTCAGCTTCAAGCGCAAGCTCCATACGCTCCTGGCGCTCGGCATCGAGATCACCGCTGAGTGAGCGCATGGAAAAATCTTCGGCTGTTCCCTGGTCTCCGTAGTAATAGCGGCCATTGAGGGCGAACATCTCGTTAATCCGGTAGCGTGCCCCCAGCGCAAATATTTTTGCCGGGGCCATATCGACGTTGTTGTTGGCGGCGTCACTTGCTGAAGATCTGCTGGAATAGTCGATATGTTTCTGGTCCTGGCGATAGCCGGCATCAAGCACGAGGTGTTCGTCAAAGAGTTTTTGCTCCACCGAGACCGACCAGCCATTAATGGTGGTATCGTAGCGGTTATAGGCGCTGCTTAAGTTGGGGCCAAATCCCTGGGAATTGGACATCTGCCAGCCGGCCTGGATGAGGGTGTTGCCAAAGCGGGCGTTGTGACGCAGGCCAAAGCCTGAGGTCTCTTCGCTGAACTCGCGCAGTGTGGTGGTGCTGGCGCCAAAGGTTGTATCGTGCTCGCGCTGCTCGTATTGCACCTTAAAGATATTGAACAGGGTGGTCTGGTTGGGCGTCCACTGCAGGGCCATGTCACTGGTGTAGAGCTCGGTCTCAAGCGGGTCATACCACCATTTTTGATCCATCAGGCTGCCATCGATGGCTACGCCACGCTGCATCTCCATGGTGCCGGAGTCTTTATAGGCCATCAGGTTAAGGTTGAATTTGCCGTAGCTAAAGCCTGCACTGGCCATCCCACCGGTATTGGAGCGGCCATCAAACCAACTCTGTTGACTGGGACGATCCATATTGCTCACCAGGCCGGCGAGGTAGCCCTGAAGAGGGGATGCGGGTTTTCCTTCTTTCGCCCCGCCAAATCGGGTGCCCACATAGATGCTTTCGCTGGTTTCGATGGGATGTCCGCCTTCTGCCTTTTCCGCAGATGCGGTGAGTGTTCCCTCTGCCTTTTGCGGTTGTTTGGTACGGATGATGACAAAACCAGTGTTGAGCCCAGCCCCTGAATTCGAGGCGCCAATGGGAATCGATGGTCCTAAAGTCAGGGCTGTAGCCCCTCGGACCACCTGCATCTCTTCAATGGCAGCCACCGGAAATTTGTAGAGGATGCGATTGGCTGAAGGGGGCAGCACCGCGCCATCAATAATATAGGTAAAGGTACCTCCGCCTCGCTCTTCAACGATGTAGGGGCTGCGTCGGCCCTGGTAGATCAGGTTGACGCCTGCCGCCTTGTCGAGCAGGTCGAATACATTGCTTGGTTTGAGTGCCTGAATCTCCTGTTTGCTAAAAACTTCGGTGCCAAAACGTGCGCTGGCCTCGACCCGGTAGAGGTTGGTTGGGCTGTCGGGCTTGAGATCCTGCCGCTGCTCACTGCTGTCCTCGACAACAATGGGGTCAAGCTGTTGCGTGGTGTTCGTTTCTGAGGTTTCGCTCCCCTGGGCCAAGGCCACGGTTGCGTTCCCCAGAAAAATGGTCGTGACCAGTTGTCCGGCCAGGACTGTGCGTGCATACTGCTGGTACATTTCTTTCCTTCCTTTTTCTTTGAATCTGCAATTTCGAGCCTAGGCTGAGCAGAGTACTGCAGTCTCATCCCTGGGCTGTACTCCTGGTTTTTCCATCATGATCCACAGGCCAATGTCGCTGTCCTGAATAATGGTGGCGTTGTCGATGCCTGCTGCGTGCAGGTTTTGTTCAAAGTGACGGCGCATTTCCGGTCCCAGGTTGCTGCGCATTTTTTGACCAAACTGATCTTGTCCCTGATTCCGCTGGGCCATCTGGGCACGAATGGACTTTTTGAGCAGCGCGTTGCCAAAGCCTCCCCCGATAAAGGTTTTGCCGCCCGGGGCGAGGACTCGGTGAATTTCACGGAAAGCCTGCTCCAGATCTTCCCAGAAAAAGATGGAACCTCGACTGATGATGAGATCCACGGAGTCGTCCGGCAAGGCGATGGAGCCAATATCGCCCGGCAGCAGTCCGGCCCGACCCCGCAATCCGTTTTCATCGATGGTACGTGCGCAGAGGTTGAGCATTGCAGGTGACTGGTCAAAAAAGATCATGTTCAGCTCGGTTTTTCGGGCGACAGCAGCCCCGAGGTAACCTGAGCCGCAGCCCAGATCCAGGCAGTCCCCTCGGGTGATGCCGGTGTGGACAATGATCTGGTCAGCAATGACCGGATAGACCGGGGCAAAGACGGTACGGGCTATGGTGTCAAACTGCTCTGCATTAATCTTCATGGTTCAATGTCCCTTGTTCCAGTAAATGACCGCCCAGCGGACCGTGTGTTTATAGGCAAGTGTCCAGCCGCCTCTTGTTTTGCAGAGGTGTTGTTCAAAGTAACGGCGCAGGTTGATCGCTTCTTCCGGAGTGAGAGAGCCGAGCATCCAGTTGAATCTTTCAAAGGCGTCGTCGATGTTCTGAAAAACCTTGTTGCCGCCGCCGTTAAAGACGAAGCGGATTTCGGCATGAATGCCCATCTGGTGCAGCAGGTTGTAAACGTAGATGTAATCCGGCCCTCGGTTGAGGTTGCGGCCGATGGCATCGAATATGCGGCGATCAAAGGGCCCGTCTCCTACTAAAGAGGCTATGTAGACCCGGTGCCGTGCCCGGCTGTCGAGTTTGCTCAGTGCGGTTCGCAGGTCGTCAACCACCAGGGAGCGTGAGGCGATGGCGACATCGTGTTGTTCGATGCCAGCCAGGGACCAGTCGTCTTCCCAGCTGGTGACACGGGTGTGAATGTTGGCGATGCCGTGCTCTATGCAGTGGGCGTTGAGCAGTGCAATCATGTTTTCTGAAAAATCAATGGCTGTCACCCGACGCACCAGGGGCGCGATCGGGATGGCCAGGGTCCCGGCACCACAGCCGACATCAAGGACACTCCAGTGCGGTTGTGGCGTAAGCAGGCGGACAAAGTGATCGGCATAGTCGCTTTTGGAAGCATTCTGGGCAAAGGAAGCTGCCCGTTGATTCCAGTGATCAGAGTCGTGCCGGTCGTAACTGCGCTGTTTCAGGGCTTCCTGCCAGGCAATATTCCAGTCAAGGGGAACCATGGGAGACACCGTGGCTGAAGACATCATTGCCCCACCGCCCGGGGGAGGCGCCCGCACTCGGGATGTTCGATGACGTAGTAGGCCTCGCCGCTGGCGCAGGGGCGGCAGAGTGGCCGGCCGTAGCGGTCAATGTCGCGCGCATCCAGCACATATTCCCCGCAGAGGGCACATTTGACCTTACGGATCGGCTTACCGGGCATGTCTTCGCATTTGATGGGTACCCGGACCGGAAGATAGGCAAACATGTCGCTATCCTCCATCTCCTGGTAGGCACGCATTTCAGCCTCCTGTGGGGAAAGGAGCGGATAGAGGGCCAGCGCTTTTTTTTGAGCATCATCGCGGGAGAAGATTCGGAAGGCGACGCCGGTCTCCAGGTTGACGAAAGTGGCTGCCAGCTTGCCGTAATCGATGATTTTCATGCTGCGTCGTCCCACCCGTGAACCGGTGACGGTCATGATGGCATCGGCGGCACAACGCCCGATTTCAACAAAGACGATGAGTTTTTTGCGATCATCGCCCAGCGGATCGTGTATGCCGACCAGTTGCAGTCCGAGCATGGCCAGGCGAACACCTATGATCTGTCCCAGGCAGAGGTGGCCGTGAAAGGCGACGGCCTCTTTAAGATTTTGTGTGAAGGCGGCGTGGTTCAGCATAGTGATCCTCCTTTATGGTATCTTGAATAATTGCTTTTTCTTCCAATCCCGGCGTCACGCTTAAAATTTTATCCTCGGAATATCAGACATATGCCTGCGGAAAAATTTTGCGCAATCCTTGGCCTTGATTGAAAAATCTAATTATTCAAGACACCCTTTATTTATTATTCAAAATAAGAATAACGGTGAGCAAAGTCCTGGTTGGTTAAGAGAATAAGTTCGTTAGTCAAATAAGGAATAACGGTGGGCGGCACAAATTGAGATACGCTCGCCCTCTCAAATGCAGGTGGTTACTCCACCATAATAATTTCTATGGTCTTGAGACGGCTGACGTAGCGCGGGCCGGTGAGGTGGTCATGGGAGGAGATCAGATCGACCTCGCCGTTGCCTCCGTGGAGTGGTTCGCCTTCCCGTTCAAAGATCACCAGAATGCCCTCGCCATTTGCGGAATTAAAAATTTCCTGCCAGGCAAAGACCGTCTTGTAGCCATCATCCGATGCAGCCACTACATACATTTTTTTGGTGTCATTGTGGGCGGTGACAATGACCTCGGTCTGGTTGATCAGGTCGGCCAGGAGGACCCCCCGTAGATTGCCGATTTTTCCCTTGGGCTCACCACTGCCGCAGATCATGGGCAGAGTGCCAGTATCCAGCCAGTCCATGGATTTGAGTTGCTCCAGGGAAAAAGACAGAGGGGCAGCGACTCTGCCTCGTATGGTCAGAGAGGGAGCCGTCGCCTGAGACGGGCTGGTTGAAGCTGTTGTTGTATTCATTGGTTGGGGCTTTTTTATGAGTAGTGATTACAGAGAGTTAATTTTTATATTTTTTTAAAAATAACGACAAGAGAATAAAGCTACAAAAATTGTTTCCCCCGCTCTTTATTGCCGGGACAAATACCGGGTGAGAAGAATCAGCGCCATGGAGAGCAAGCCTAAGAGCAAAACCAGCACAAAGGCCCGCTGATATTCTCCGGTAAAGACCGCGTTGTACACCTCAAGCGAAATAGTGTTGGTACGGCCTGCGATGTTGCCACCAAGCATCAGGGTGACCCCAACTTCTCCCAATGAGCGGGCAAAGGCCAGGGAGAGGCCTATGGCAATGCTCGTTTTCAGCGAGGGCAGGATCACTCGAAAAAAAATGGTCAGCGGCGATTTCCCCAGTACCAGCGCGGTCTCAACCAATCGGGTGGTCTCGCGGCGAACCGCTGCCTGCACCTGTTTCACGATCAGGGGCAGTCCGGCAATACAGGCTGCCAGAACCACGCCCCAGAAACTGAAAATTATTTCCAGGCCTAGATATTCTTTGAGCCAGAGCCCGACAGCACTGCGCCTGCCCAGGGCCAGCAGCAGTAAAAAGCCGGTGGCGATGGGGGGGAAGACCAGAGGCAGGGTGACCAGGAAGTCAAGGAACGGGAGCCATCGTCCCTTGCCTGTTCCCAGCACATACCCCAGGCTCACCCCACCCACCGCCAACAGGGGCATGGCGACAAGGGCAACCTTACCACTTAAGGCGATACAGTCTCGCGTGGCAGGCTCACGCAGAACTTCAAGTATCCAGGCTCCGCTCATGCTTACAGTCCGTGCTTTTGGGCGAGTTCGTGTGCTTCAGGTGTCTGCAAAAAGGCGATAAAGGCTATTGACGCTTCCCTGTGCGGACTTTTCTCCAACCGTTTGGCCAGGATGAGAATAGGCGAGTAGAGGGCCTCATTCACCACAATGAGCTTGCTGACTTTCGATTCCAGCGCCATGGCCTCGGTCATGTTGATAAAACCGACATCCACCTCACCGCTGAGGAGATAGGTGCTCACCTGGGGAACTGTCCCCACGATCAGGAGCTTTTTCTGGAGCGGTGTCCAGAACCCCGTATTATGCAAATATTCATTGGCTGCATAGCCGTAGATCGCCTTCTTGGCATCGGGCATGGCTATACGGGTAATGTTCTCTTTGCTGAGTTCACTCAGGTTGGTGAGCATGGAGCCCTTGGCAACTGCTGCAACCAGTTTTCCTTTGCCGATGGGGTAGTCGCCGGCAAAGGTCAGATCCGCCTTGGCCAGATGCCGCTCATCCCCCAAAAGAAAATCAAAGGAGCCGCTTTCTTTGGCTTGGGGAATAATCTGGCCCATATTTCCAAAGACCTGCTGCACCGGAAAACCGGTTTTGGCGGTGAAGGCCGCTGAGAGATCCTGAACCAGCCGTTTGTAGCCAGCACCCGAGGCGATGGTGAGCCCTTCTGCGGCCCACGCAGAACCTGCAAAGGCCAGGACAAAAAATAATGTTGTGAGAGTTCGAGCAATGAGGGGCATGGTGCCTCCGGATGTAAATATCTTATTATTTATGCAGTTACTGCTTCAGCTTCCCGATCGATGTTTTTGAGATCACGGAGCAAAAGGCTCCGTTGCCTGGCAAGCCAGGCCGAATCTTCCTGCCCCTGCCTGAGCGCGATGACCTGGGCGGAACCTGCTAAAGCCTCGGTGAGATCATGGGTCACCTGTACAATGGTGAAGCCCAGGCGAAGCTGTTCAGTTCTCAATAATTCACGCAGGAGGCTGCGGTTTTCAATATCCAGGGCAGAAAAGGGCTCATCCAACAACAGCAGTTTGGGGTTGCGGGCAAGAGTCTGGCACAGGGCTGCCCGTTGCCGTTCTCCACCAGAAATTTGGTGGGGGCGTTTCTTGGCAAGATGTTCAATGCCCATGGCGGCCAGATGCTCTCTGGGGTTTTCTTTGCCTGGTAGAACAAATCCGATGTTTTCCTCCAGGTTCATGTGCGGAAACAGCGCATAATCCTGGGAGAGAAAGCCGATGTTGCGGTGCCGGGGACTCATCTGGTATTTCGAGCCGCTTTCATTCCAGCACTGGCCGTTAAAGAAAATCCAGCCCTGATCGATGGATTCCAGCCCGGCCAGACAGCGCAGCACGGTGCTCTTCCCTGAGCCCGAGGGGCCGATCAACATCAGGCTGCTGCCAGCTGGAATGTTCAGCTCCAGCTGCAGCGTCGTGTGATCAAGCCGCTTGTTGATGCGGGCACTCAGCCCACCTTGGATAGCGTTCATTACCGTGGCAGTTGGGCAAGCAGTAAGTTGGACAGCTCCTGGGGACAGGTGATCATCGGGCAGTGGCCGGTGTTGAGTTTGCTCACTGTCCAGCTGAACTGCTCGGCCTGTGCCGCCATTTTCTGTATAAAGGGGCTCACCGTCTCGGTGCAGGTAATGAACGAGGTCGGCACCTTGTGGGGATCAAACTCCTCAGGAAAGGCGGTGGTAAAGCAAGCCCGGCCAAAGGGACGCAGACGTGCTTCGAACCAGGGGGCCGTTGCCTCGGGGATACCAAAGACCATGGCTGGCCAGGGACGAATCAAACCATCTGGAAGATGATGCTTTTCAAGCATCTGGGCAAACTGTTCACCGGCAACCTCGACAAATGATTTGTTGCTCTGGGGGATGACCGCATCGACAAAGATGGTCTGACGAATTCGCTCGGGACAGCGCATCATCAGGGCTCCACAGATCAGCCCGGAGAATGAGTGACCGATAAGGACGATGTCGCTCAGGTCTTCCAGTTCCAGATAGATCTGCATATCGTTAATCAGGCGGTGCAGATCAACCGTACCCGAGTTCTCATCGGCCAGAAAACCGCAGCCTGAGAGGGTTGGCGTATGAACTTCATGCCCTGCGCTCAACATATAGGGAGTGAGTTTCTGCCAGACCCAACCACCCTGAAAGGCGCCATGAACAAAGACAAAATGTGCCATAGTTATTCCTCGTTAGTGTTCACACGGTGGCTGCAGCAAAGCGATTATCGCTTAAATGATGCGTTGCGTTGTGGGATTTCCCTTCAAACCAGCCAAAACGATTGGCATCACAGCGATCGAAGTCAGCCACGTACGGTTTGATGTCGATCACCGGGGTGCGATTGAGTACATCCACACAGCCAAGAACCACCGAGTCCTCATGGACTTCTTTCAGGCGCATTACCGAGAGGCCGATGGGGTTGGGGCGTTTAGGTGAGCGCGTTGCAAAAATGCCGTGATCCTCTGTGTCCAG
This sequence comes from uncultured Desulfobulbus sp., assembly GCF_963664075.1. NCBI lineage: Bacteria > Pseudomonadati > Thermodesulfobacteriota > Desulfobulbia > Desulfobulbales > Desulfobulbaceae > Desulfobulbus > uncultured Desulfobulbus sp. The sequence continues at coordinate 3,773,871 of NZ_OY760916.1, read as the reverse complement.
AAAAGGCTTAACCGTCAGATCGTAGCCTGCAATTTCATGTAAATGGTAAAGAACATAGACATGGGAAAATCCTTCCAGGTCTCTGAGCCCCTCTTGAAATTCGGGTAAAACCTCGATGCGACCTTCAATATGCTCGGCACCGATAGGTTGAATAGGCATTCCCTGGATGTCGTTGAACGGTGTGTTGAAGTAGCCTATTGGGGTGTAAGCAATCTGCATGTATCTATCCTCTTTTATTCAGTGAGTTGGTTGAATGTATGTGTATTCGTAAACTTGTACTTGCCAATTTCAGTCAATGGCTGAGTCTATAAAATTATATCAATAAAATTTTATCTATACTGCCTTTTGGCTGTAGATGAGTTGTGGTCGGAATTCTGCGCCCTTAGCATATTTTCTTCATCTGTAACAATGCCACAGAGTGATATAACTTACCGTTATTGTGGTATTAAATAACCTTTTCTTGCTTGACTCTGCTGCCGGGACTATGCATATTGAGGCCCTCAATTGCGGCTAACAGACAGTGCCGCGTTTCAATTTTTGCTCGAAGGAGGTCATTATGGCACTGAGCGCACGTAACTTGTTGAAAGGAAAAATTAAAGAAGTAAAAAAAGGCATGGTCATGGCAGAGGTAACCATTGAGGGTTGCTCCTGGAGTGGACGTTGTGTCCGCTATCACCACCAGTTCAGTTGATCGTTTAGGGCTGGCTGATGGCAAAGAAGTCGAAGTTGTAATTAAAGCGACCAGTGTCATGCTTAATGCCTAAGTCTTGCTGACTTATTCCATCCGTTCTGTCTGATCGACAAACCGGATCTTTACGTCGTTTGTAGCAAAAGTGCTTCTTTCGTTATCTCTCTAACAGAATAACGCTGGAGGCACTTTACTTCCGTTTTTTCCCTTTTTTCCTCAATAGTGCCGGGAGCGCTCTTGAATGATAGAGAGCCAAGCCGGTTCGAATTTCCGCCAGTACTGTTTCACTGTTACCACGCCCTTATCCGTCAAGCGGACCTGATCCGAACGAGAAGTTTCAGGAAAGCACACCAGAGGTTCAGAAAACGAATTATTCATCTCCTGAATCAGTTCTTGTGCATGCACCTTATCGATCTTGGACACCTGAGCTGCCTTGCTCAGGGATCCCAGGGCTTCAATTTCGTTGAGCAACACCGCTTTCCGGTACCCAAGGGTGACTCCCTGTTCCATTTCAATGAGGACGCAACAATCAGGTGGAGTCATGCAGGCATTTTTCATAACCATTTCTCCCGAAGTTCGCTATTCAAATTTTGAATAACGATGCATTTGTTGATCTGTAAAGCGAGTGGAGTAGGTAGCTCTGAACCTGCTACCCATTGATATTCCGCATTAAATTTTATTTTCTCGCGTTATTCATTTTTAAGATAACGTTTGTGCCTAGTTTATAGCAAGCTAAGGGCCAGGAATGGGAAAAATAAATTTTGTTCTCTTATATCAATATTTTAACTGATTATTGCTTGCGAGGTCGTGTTGAAGGGGGAGCTACAAGTCAGCTCGGGAAGGTAGTACTTTCGACAAAAATGAACAAAAGGCAACAGGAGCGTTCAACTCAGTGAGGGGAGCACACAAATGACAATGTTTATCCGTTTCCTCCTATATCAATGCTCAACTTGAAGCCGAGGCGCTGAACTGTTAATGACACAGTGGCGCTTCGGTTTACCTGAGATCAGCAGTTTGTTCTTACAGGTTCTGGCATCAATCTTCAGAGGAAAGGGTGTATGAGTACCGTCCTTCTTACCTGCAGTATCATTTTTTTTTCTGGAGTTGTGCAGGGGCTGACAGGGTTTGGCAGTGCGCTGGTCGCTATTCCTTTATTGAGCCTGGTGATGGATGTAAAACAGGCTATTCCCCTGGCTATCCTCAACGCACTTGTCATTACAACGACACTCATCTATGCACTGCGTCGACTGATCGACTGGGGAAAGATTGTTCCTCTGCTTATTGGCGCTGTCCCTGGCGTGCTTCTGGGGGCAACCCTGTTGAAGCAGGCCGATCCCGTCATTATCAGCCGTTCGCTAGGCGTGTTGCTTATTGGTATCAGTGTCCTTAATCTCTTTTTTCGGCCCAAACCTCGACAGCTTCCGCGTATATGGGGATGTATTGCCGGTTTTTTCTCGGGTGCCATTAACGCAACGGTTGGTGCCGGTGGTCCTCCTGCCATTATTTACGCCACCCTGCAAAACTGGAGCAAGGATGAGATTCGTGCCACGCTCACCGGATTTTTTGTCTGCAATGGCTATGTGACCGCATTTGTACATGCAGGGAATGGCATTATTAACGCTACGGTCCTGCGTTTATTTGTTCTGTCCTGTGGCTGTGTTTTGCTTGGAACCCTGGCAGGGTCATATCTCAGCAAGAAAATACAGCACCAAACCTATCTGCGGCTTGTCTATCTGCTGCTGCTCCTTCTGGGCGTCATGCTCCTTGTGCGTTGATGCATTGAGTAATTTGTTGCTCCTCCCACTCCGGGTACTGCTGGAATTTTCCCTTTCCTCGTCTTCCTCCTTGTCCCTCTATCATAATGAGAGACTGCCGTCTTAAAGCTCTCAGAATGCGTTATTTACAAAATCACCGTTTACGCGAATAGAAGGGCATCTTGGTATCCACCTGGAGATTGATCAGGGGGCGTTGCAGGATGCCCAATGCCGAGTGGAAATGTTTCGCGGCTTTGAGCAGATCATGAAAGGCCGATCTCCTATGGATGCCCAGCAGATCACCCAGCGCACTTGTGGAGTCTGCCCGATCTCCCATGGACTTGCCTCGGTAAAAAGCCAGGAGGAGGCCTACGGCATTGAGGCTCCAAAAAATGCACAGCTGATTCGAAATATCATGATGGCCGGTGATTTTATTCAAAACAATATCACCCATTTTACCATCTCTCTGCCCTTGATTTTGTCGATGTCCCTGGCGTACTGGCCTACAGCGGCAATGATAGCCTGATGCTAGGGATCAAGAGCTGGGTGCAGGAAGAGCTCAAGTCCAATAAATTACAACCGGGTGCCCCTTTTCTACCCCGTTTTGAAGGGAAGTATCTCCAGCAGAACGAAGGCAATCTGACCAAGGTACGAAACTAATTTACTGCTTTGGATATTCGGGCCAAAGCACACCAGTTGGTTGCAATATTCTCCGGAAAATTGCCCCATATGGCAACAATCGTCCCCGGTGGTGTGACCGAGCGGGTGGACACCCAAAAAATAGCTCAGTGCCGTTTCAAACTCAGAGAGATTAAAACCTTTTATGAGACGGCCTACACAGAAGATATGCTGGCCATTGCCCAGGCCTTCCCCGAGTATTGTGCGCTGGGTAAAGGGGGCGGCAACTACCTCTCTTTGGGAACCTTGTCTGATATTGGTAACGGCGGGGAGTTGATCTTTCCTGCTGGTGTGGTCATGGGGCCGCCTTTAGTCAGGTCGACCTGGATCAGATCAGCGAAGAGGTTCGTTTTTCCAAGTACACAGCCAATTCAGGCTTTGGTCCCACCACTCCAGCTCCAAACAAAAATGGCGCTTACTCCTGGATTAAAGCTCCTCGTTACGGAGGTAAACTCATGGAGGTCGGCCCGCTTGCTCGAGTCATGGTCGCCTACCAGGCAAAAGGTGGAGACGGGCTGACAGGGCTGATAGACCAATTCCTGCAGAAATCCGGGCGCAGTTTCAGCGAACTTGATTCCTGTATGGGCCGTGCCGGGGAGGCTGGAAAAGGCTTTGCCGTCGTTGCCCAGCAAATCAAGGAGTTGGCTCGTCAAACAGCTCAGGCAACATCCGAGATTAGCGAGGGCATTTCAGAGATTCAGACCAGCACCGCCGATGCGATCACTGAGATAGAAGAGATCTCAGAAGTGATTCATGATGTCAACAACATCATCTCAACCATTGCAGCAGCCGTTGAAGAGCAGTCGGTGGCAACACGGGATATTTCCAATAATATTTCCCGTGCCAGTGTCGGCCTGGACCAAGTGAACAACAATGTGCTTTCCAGTACGGCGGCTGCCGAACTTATTACCACTGATATTAAAGAAGTTGACAGTACCTCAAGTTATCTTTCAAACAGTAGCCTTGAGTTGCGTGAGAATGCCGGGAAACTGGCAGAGCTGGCCGAGACCCTGCAACAACTCATTGCCTAGTTTAAGTTGAAAAATCAAAGGTAAGCCACGTTTCTTCAAGCGTTGCTGCCAAGCAGACATTTCTGCTTTTATAAAAAATGCGTCTCATTTTGGGGCGCATTTGTTTTATCTCTAGTTTTCTCTGCACACAATCTGAGAATATTTTTGAGTTTTTTCTATTATATGTTCTTCGTACCGTAGGGAAATCGTTCTTCTCTCTCAGGGAATATCAAAGAAATGGAAGTCGCTTGAGGAGAGCTTCCGAAATATAATATTTACACTCAAAGAAGAGAGGGGGGCTTGCTTTGAAGAGCCACCTCCTAGGGCGCATCAATGTTTTTCTCTTCATCCCTGATACAATCAGTATGGTATTGAGATGAACGTAATGGGGGTGATCTTTGCGTTTTCTGGGAGTAGGCTATTGCTCGTTTAACAAGGGAGAAATTGGGGCAATTCGCGCAACACGAAATATGGTTGAGGGGAATTATCGGTTCTGTTCGAAGCGTAGAAGACTTCGACTAAAATGTCGGTGTTTCAGGTTCGTTTTTGTAGATATCAATTTTTGAAATGGCAATAAAAAAGGCGCCCCGGTAGGGAGCGCCTCTTGTGTTGGAAACCTGAGCGGTGATTAAGTTATTCTGTGATTACTTAACCAGCGGTTTGCCAACAGGAAGGATCGGGCGTCCGAACAGCTGTGCATAGATGATTGCAGCCATCATGTACAGGGCCAAGCCGGCGCAAACGAGCAGATCGATGGCGGTGATTTTGAGGATGCCTTTCATGCCAGCGAGGAAAACCAGGTCAAGGCCGATGAAGCCAGCAAGCAGGGTGGTGAAGGTTAGGAACATGGCCATGTGAACGCGCATGGAGCCAACCCACATAATAGCAGTGTAAATGGTGAAGCCGACCAGGAAGAAGCCGATGTCGTTACCGGTGATTCCCAGGTGTTTCATGCCAGGAGCCAAGTCTGCCAGCATCCAGATCAGGCCAAGGGCCATCCAGAAGGCACCGTAGGTACAGAATGCACTGTAACCAAAGTTGTTCCCGCATTTAAACTCCATAAAGCCAGCAATAAACTGCATCAAACCACCAACAAACATGGCTGCACAAAAAATTGTACCCACACCCATCAAACCGAGGTTATGGAACTGCAACAATGTGGTGGTAATGCCAAAGCCTGCCAGACCTACAACTGCGGGATTTCCCATTGGGGTTGCTTCTGCCATATCTCTCTCCTTGAAGTGGTTGTCTTTTGCCACACGAGTGACAAATTAAGTGTACCTATCGACTACTTGAAAAAGTAAACGGTAAAACGAACTTAAAACCCATCGTCTCTAATCAGGAATGATTGTAGCGATGTCAACACACTGCTTCTGGGTACAGCAAACAATTAGAAAAGCACCTACGGTTTAAAGGTTAAATCCAGGCGTTAATATGAAAGAAAAATTATGCGAGTCGAACGATCAATACTTATTGCCTCCCCCTGAGAAGTATTGTTCATTGAATAAGAATCTTTATTAAAGAATGTAGAATTTCACCCCCTTAGCTATAGAACGTAGCCTGAATCCCCCTCGGTGAATTAGAGCTGACTATAAATGAGAAAAAAATGGCTGTCAATGAACAAAATCAGGGGGTTGATAGCGATTTTATCCAATTTTTCGCGGAGTTTGATGTTAAGGAAGCCAAAGAATGATTTGCCATTCAGTATAAACTCTAAATATATTCAGTACCTCCTGACCGTCGACTCAGTTTGTCCTACATCGTTACCGTGTCGTATCTTGTCAAGCAAAAAAAAAATTCCTGAACAAAATCAGGGGATCGGGCAAACAAATTAAGCGTGGCCTAATTAGAATAGTGGCTGAATCTGCAAATACCCAAAATGTGGAAATTGCTGTTGTTCATCGTTGAGCTGGGCGAAGCTGAGAGAGGAAATCTTATTTTTTGAGAAAAATTGTATTGTTTGTTACATCATCTCGTCTGCGTGATACACTAGGTGGGAAACAAAAAAAAGATTTAGAAAAAGCCGATGGGCACAGACTGGCCGGTATGCGGTATGTATTTAGGCGTTACCGGAAGAGATAGAGAATTTCGAGGAAGGAGAGAGGAAATGGGAGAAGAAAATCAGGAAATGCAGGAATTGATGGAGCAGATTGGACAGGTTCTTGATGCTGCCCAAAAAAATGATCTGGATACAGTGTATGACCACAGGGCGGCAATTGTGTCCATGTATGCCCAGGCCATGGTCGAATTTCACTTTGAGGAAAGTCAGCTTGATTGGCTCAATGACCTGATCGGGGCCATAGAGACCGATGATATCGCCGGGTGTCGCCGTATACTGGCCCAGGAAGAGGACGGGGAAATGGTATTTCTTGCGACCCAATTTGGTGCGGTAATGGCCGGTTTTTTTCATCATGACGAGTGTCTGACTGTGCTCCAGGCTATTGGCCTTCAGGCATTGCTCAAGACTATTCGAGAGCAAACCAAGATGAACTAATATACACCCCGATGGGGAGAGGGCGAATCCGTTGTTCGCTTCCCTTTCTCTTTTGCAGGGCGGGGTATCGGTAGAAGAAATGCTTTTTATTGCGGGGAGCCGCGATAAAAAGCATTTATTTTTTAGGGCAAAACAAAAAAACGTGGCAGTTATCGTACCTCACGGCCTTTGCCGGAGTCATGCAGCCCGGCGAGAACACGTGGGTAGGGGCGCAGGAAAACCTGGGAGAGCAGGTATTGGTTATCAAAGCGAAGCGCGTGCGCTTCGATGAGCCGGGTAACGGCTTGCAGGGGTAAACGTTCGTCCCGGTATTCTTCAATGGTGTTGATCAGGTACTGCTTTTCTTCGGGCCGCAGATGCTCGGAAACCCAACCAAAGGCATGATAGAGCGTGTTGATAACTCCTGGAATGCGCATCGGAGTTTCAAGAATATGGACCAGCTCTTCCCGGTATTTGTGCAACACCTCGGCAATGGGTTTTTTATCGTGGTTGGCGACGATTTTCCCGGCGAGTCGGAAATGGCTCTGGTTATAGGCCAGGAGGAGTAATTTATGGCTGGCGTGGAAGGCGACCAATGCTCCCATGGTGGAGTTGGCGCAAAGTTCGCGGTAGCGGGCCAGGGTGAAAATTTTAATAAGAAAATGCTCGCGCAGGCTGAGGTTGGTCAGGCGCATCTCATCTTCCAAGGCCGCACCTATATAGTGGCATCGAAGTCTTTCACCAAAGACTCCGGCGCCTTTATTTAACGGATGTGGTTTTTCTACTCCCTGATACCATTTCGTATCGTGGAGGCCGCAACTCGGCGACTTGGCCTTGAGAATCGCTCCATCAATTTCCGGGTTTTCGTTGAGGATCGTCTCGATGGTCGTCTCTAATTGCTGGGTGACGTCGGTTTGCGTTGCCGGTTGATAGACGACAATACCCGCGTCGGTATTGCACAGTCGAATTGGTGCCCGTGGAATGCCCAGGCCACAGTCGGTTTCCGGGCAGGGAGTGACCATGTCCACCTCGGCCTGCAGCAGTTCGACAAAGGGGTTTTTTAAAATCTGACCATCGTAACGGCAGGCATCAAAGCCAAGGCAACGGCTGACGATTATCTTGGGGCGGGGGAAGTGATCTTGCATGGCAGTCTTCTCTCCATATTAACAACAAGCTGAATTGGTGGTTCGACCAAAGAATCGTTTTTTCCAAGCGTTGAGGATCGCAACAGCACAGCCCACACCCGGCCGTACGGATAATGCCTCAACGGGGCAGTTCAGCGCGCAGGCGCCACACTCCATGCAGAGATCCGCATTGAGAATTTCCACCTGTTGCGCATGCAGCGCAAGAATTTGGTGCGGACAAACCTGTACACAGATTCCACAGCCAATACAACGCTCTTGGTGGTAGGTGAGTGTAGACACTCCAGTAAGATAGCGATATCCCCGCATAGCTGCTCCTAGGAAATAAATGCTCGAACCACCCAGAGGGTAAGAGCTGTACAGGCTGTGAGTGCCTGAACCGGAAGGCCCAGGCGCATCTCTTTTTCAACGCCGCTTGGTGAGGTAAACGGTGTGGACCCTGTAAAATTCATGGCTAGGTACGAGCTGATCGCGATTGTCCAGAGGGCAAGGGAAAGCTGGCCAACCCAAGGCAGTGAGGTGAGCAGGGGGGAAACCAAAGCCAGCACCGGGAGCGCAGCAATAATTCCCTTGATCCAAAATTGACGGAAGGGAAGCCAGGGGAGAAGCAACGGGGTGAGGATTGCCCCACTGAGTACACCGAGTCCCGTGCTGGAGAGCAAAGAGAGCCCGTAATGCCAGCCTGCGTGAAATGAAAAGAGAGTCGGCCCGATTCCTGAGAGCAAAAAACCGAGTAGACTCAGACATACAAGTGATTTGGCCAGGAGAAATAACTCCACCGGAATGAGCACCACCCGTTCTTGCAGACTAAAAGTGACCTCTCGCATGGACGCATCGGTACGCTTGTTGGCCTGCAGAAAGCAAGGGATGTCAGCTGCACGGATTGGTCCAAACAGCACCTTCCAGCCAATTTTTTTTTGGACAAGCCGGGCGGCAACTCCCGCGGCTGCCAGTTGGGGGATAATCAGTTCCCGGTGATCAACAATTTCACCGAGCCGGTAACGCAGCACGCTTTCAATGACCTCTTCTGTGGAAAAGGTTCCCTTACCCGCCGCACACCAGACATTGATGCCCCGAGTATCAACCACAAGGAGCCAGGCGTTGATTGTATCCAACCGCATGCGCAGTGCATCAAAAGAAAGTTTGTAGTTGGCGGTGACCAGCACAGGTGAGTGGCCAGTGGGGGAACCAATGGCATAGATGCCGGGAGCGACGCGATAATTGCTCCGAATCAGCCCGGTGCGCGCCCCGATTGTGCCCAGAGTATCCCGCCAGGTGGCAGCGGTGGCTACACGTGGTATCGGACCAAGAGGTGTGCCGATGAAGTCGGTGACAAAAGGGCAGAGTGTATAGCCAGCTCGTTCATGAATCCCAGACCGGGGTTCAGGCTTGGGGCCTCAACAGGGAGCATCGGGTTGCGGCGATTGATGGACTTGTGGCGCAACCGGCTCCATGGGCAAGGGCTGGGGAAATGGGGACAGAGAAGACATACGGTTTCCTGGCAATAAAAGCTCCGGATTCAGGAGCGTGAAAGATTGTTTCATATTTCGTTAATACTGACACCTTGTCACGGATTCAGAACAATAGCAACCTGACTTTGGCTAGAGGGGAGGAGAACTGACACTTTAAGCGTAGTCCTAGGATCCCCAAGAGGTCGTTCATCTAGTCTGATGACATGGTTCAGGCGAATTGACTATTGTGAATAATAAGTAAATAGAGCCTGTTAGGGAGTATTTCTGCTCTTGCTGGGGTGCGTGAAAAAAAACTATTCACTTTCTGCTTGACGAAGAAATGACCCTCGGGTATTAACAAACCTCATCCCCAAAGTTGGGGAGAACTTATCCCATAAGGTAACTATGAAAACCGCATTCAGCGCCCTCAACATCATCGTATCCCTCGCACTCGTCGTGGTCGTCAGTGTGGTGGTCGTGGTGCGTGCACGGTTCGAGGCGCCTTAGCGGGATACGTTCATACAGCGAACATCAACCCCCGTCGGCGCCTGCCGACGGGGGTTTTTTTTTGCCCTTACGCGACAACTTAACAGGAGGACCAGACCATGCCCAGACTCAACGGCGCTCAGATTATTATCCGCTATTTGGAAAAACGGGGTATCCGCACCATCAGCGGTATTCCCGGAGGTGCAAACCTGCCGATGTACGACGCCCTGGCTACAGATTCCAACATTCGCCACATCCTTGCCCGTCATGAGCAGGGAGCTGGGTTCATTGCCCAGGGAATGGCGCGCTCCACCGGTAACGTTGGGGTCTGTTTTGCCACCTCCGGCCCGGGGGCGACCAATGTACTCACCGCCATTGCCGACGCCTACCTGGACTCTGTGCCCGTTGTCTGTATCACTGGGCAGGTTCCCTCGACCCTGTTGGGAACCGATGCCTTTCAAGAGGTTGATACCTATGGCATGTCTGTCCCTATTACCAAGCACAATTACCTGGTTCGTTCAGCCGCTGAGTTGCTGACCATTCTGCCCCGGGCCTTTCACCTGGCCGAGAGCGGACGACCGGGACCGGTCTTGATTGATGTACCCAAAAACGTTCAGACTGAAACAATTGAATTTGAAGTTTGGCCAGAAGAGTGGAGCGCGGAGGCGGCGCAGGGGGGCCCAGACGACAGCATAAAGCAAGCGGCTGAGATGATAAACAAAGCCGAGCGCCCGATTCTCTATCTGGGTGGCGGTGTTATCCATGCCGATGCTGCCGAGGAGGCGCGGCAGCTGGCAGAGCAGGGGAATATTCCCACGGTTATGACCCTGATGGGGCTTGGAATCATGCCCACCGATCATCCGCTTTCTTTAGGTATGCTGGGAATGCACGCCACGCGCTCCACCAATCTGGCTATGGCCGAATGTGATCTTTTGATCGCAGCGGGCGTTCGTTTTGACGACCGAGCCACCGGGGCGCTGGCAGAGTTCTGCCCCAATGCCAAGGTCATCCATGTGGATATCGATGCCAGTGAGATCGGCAAACTGAGAGCTGCCGACGCCGGAATCACCGCCGATGTTCGCACTGCTTTCTCGACCTTGTTACCTCAGGTGGATGCACAGCCTCGGCAGGAGTGGAAAGACCGTATCCTCCAGTTGCAGCAGGATTTTCCCCGCTTTCACGCAGATGATTTTCTGCCTGGCCGTCCCTTTCATTATATCCGTAAGATTGCAGAGCTGGCCGGACCCGATGCACTGGTGTCCACCGATGTTGGCAAGCACCAGATGTGGGTTGCCCAGGCCTATCCGTTTACTGCCCCGCGTCAGCTGCTGACCTCCGGTGGCCTGGGAACCATGGGCTTTGGTATGCCCGCTGCCATTGGTGCGGCCATGGCCAATCCCGGACGTCCGGTTATTTGTTTCAGCGGTGATGGCAGTTTGCAGATGAATATTCAGGAGATGGCAACAGCGGTTGAACAGCAGACGCCCATCAAGATCGTTGTATTTAATAATCAGAGTTTGGGGTTAGTCCGTCAGCAGCAGCGTCTCTTCTATGAGCAGCACTACTTTGCCTCTTCGTATGGGATTAAGATTGATTTTGCCATGATAGCGCAAGGTTTTGGTATGCAGGCCTATGATCTGGCCACGGCGTCCGCTCCTGATCGAGCCCTGGAAGAAGCCATGCGCCATCCCGGTCCCTGTTTGATCCATATTCCCATGGATATCGAGGAAGAGGTTACCCCCATGGTTCCTCCGGGGGCGGCCAATACCACCATGATAGGCGACAGCCACGCAAAAAACTGATGAATATAAATCTGGAGGAAACCACTATGAATACCACCATTCTACGTCTACAAGTGAACAACCATCCCGGCGTGATGTCGCAGATCTGTGGCCTTTTTGCCCGTCGAGCCTTTAACATGGAAGGCATCTTTTGCAATGCCACCGGGCAGGGCGAGACCAGCTGTATCTGGTTGAAAGTTGATGAGACCGCGCGGCTTGATCAGGTGGTCAAGCAATTGGCCAAACTCGAAGACGTCATCAGTATTGAAGAGCGCAATGATGCCCGGACTAAAATCCAAGAGATGGAAGCGATGATGGAGCGGGTTGCCTGAACCTTTTGTTGACAACCGAAAAGAATACAGCTACAACGAGCCATTAGCTTAATTCATAAACATCAAGGAAACGACCGGATCGACTCTATGTACAACTTGATCGCGGCAGCGGCGGCGATGGACCCAGTTCATTGGCGACCGGTTGCGTAGAACAGCATAAACCGTTTTTTTGTATATTTCGCCATGGACTGGAATGACCGGTCCATGGCGTTTTTTTTGAGCCTGGATCGGTGGATTCAGGCTTTTTTTTGTCCATGGCCCGACAATGACTCAAAGGAGAGCGTCATGAACAATGAGGGAACCATTCGATTTGCCGAACGTATGAATCAGTTGCCACCGTACCTGTTTGGCATGATCAACAAAATCAAGATGGAGAAACGATGGCAGGGGATTGATGTTATTGACTTGGGTATGGGCAATCCCATGGACCCGACCCCGGAGCGGGTCACCGAGAAACTGGTCGAGGTGGCCGCTGATCCCAAGATCCATCGCTATCCCGTGGCCGGTGGTATGAAAAACCTCAAGCGGGAGATAGCCCTCTATTACCAGCGTAAATATGGGGTGGCGCTGACCGGAGAGGATGATGTTATCTGTACCATCGGTTCCAAAGAGGGGCTTTCCCATCTCTGCCTGGCCCTGCTCGGTCCTGGGGATACAGTCTTGGTGCCTTCTCCGTTTTTTCCGGTGCATGTCTATGCCGCAGTTATTGCTGGTGCCAGTGTGATCCGCTTTCCTCTGGGCTCGGAAGAAGAGTTCCTGCGGCAGGTGACCACCATGTGCCAGTCGCTCTATCCCCAGCCTAAGTTGGTGATGTTGAACTATCCGCACAATCCCACCGGTATCCTGGCATCAAAAGACTTTTTTGTGGAGATGGTCAAGCTGGCCAAACGCTACAACTTTATGGTGATTAATGATTTTGCCTACGGCCAGATAACCTATGATGGAGCGGTGGCCCCATCACTGTTGGAAATTCCTGGCGCCCTGGATGTGGGCGTGGAGTTCGGCTCTTTTTCCAAGTCCTACAACATGGCGGGCTGGCGACTAGGCTACTGTGTGGGTAACTCCGAGATGGTTGGCGGCTTGGCCAAGATCAAGGGCTACTATGATTACGGTATTTTTTCTGCTATCCAGGTGGCAGGGATTGTGGCCATGCGCGACTGCGACGATACCATCCTCGAGCAGGTCGAGATTTACCAGAAGCGCCGTGATGTACTCTGTGAGGGGCTTGCGCGCATGGGCTGGGAGGTGGAAATCCCCAAGGCAGGTATGTTCCTATGGGTGAAGATTCCCGAGCCCTATAACCAGATGGGCTCGGTGAAATTTTCCATCGAGATGATGAACCGGGCCAATGTGGCCCTGGCCCCGGGAGCAGGATTTGGTGAAGAAGGTGACGGCTATCTGCGCCTGGCCCTGGTTGAAAACGAAAACCGCATTCGCCAGGCGCTCAAGCAGATGAAACGCTCCTTGGCAGAGATTGATCAGGAGGTCAAGGCGGGTACCTTTGCCCTGGAGCCCTGATCTCCTGAACGTACTCTGATCAGTAAAGCTGGAGCAATTTATCCAACTCTTCTGACTTCATGGTAAAGCTGTGGGCCTCGGTGGGGAAGGTGCGATTCTCCACCTCGGCCTTGTATTGGCGCAGGGCCTCCAGCATGGGCTCATTGATTTTGGTGTACTGTTTGACAAACTTGGGCGTAAACCGGTCATACATCCCCACCAAATCATGGATCACCAGGACCTGACCATCACAGTCTGCGCCTGCACCGATGCCGATGGTGGGGATCGAGATGCTTTCGGTGATGCGCTGGGCCAGCGGGGCGGGGATGGCTTCCAGTACGATAGAAAAGCAGCCCGCATCCTCAAGGGCTTTAGCATCCTCAAGTAGCTGTTTGGCCGCCTGGGCACTCTTCCCCTGGACCTTGAAGCCCCCTAAACTGGTGGCTGTCTGCGGGGTTAGGCCGATATGACCCTGGACCGGAATGCCTGCCTTGACAATGGCTTCCACAGTTGGGGCCATGGAGACGCCCCCCTCAAGCTTGACCGCATCGGCCTTGCCCTCTTTGAGAATGCGGGTGGCGTTGTCGATGGCTGCCGGAATCGAGCTGTTGTATGAACCAAAGGGCATATCGGTCACCACCAGGGCCCGCTCCACGCCGCGCACCACAGCCTTGGTGTGATGAATCATCTCTTCCATGGTCACGGAAACCGTGTCCGGATAGCCGAGCACCACCATGCCTAGACTATCTCCCACTAAAATGACATCGATACCAGCCGTGTCGGCGACCCTGGCCCAGGGGTAATCATAGGCGGTCAGCTCGGCTATCGGGGTGTCGTTTTTGCGATTTCTGATATCAGGGATGGTCAGCTTCTTGGGTTGCATGGGGGCTCCTTGGTAAGAGGATACTTCCTAGACATTAAATGACATCAATCCGCTGGGCGGAGGTAGATTCCAGCGCTTTAATCAATCGGGTCAGTATGTTGTTGACTGGGGTCGGAATGCTTGTCTGCCGTCCTAGCTCGACGATGGCGCCGTTGATGACATCGATTTCCGTGGCCCGGCCCCGGAGAATATCCTGGAGCATGGAGGCACGGTTGGAGCGAGTCTGTTCACAGACCTGACGGACCCGTTCTTGCTGGTTGGCGGTATCGATCTTGATCCCCAGAGCCGTGGCAACGGCAAGGGCTTCTTCGACGGCATCGCTCATGAGGGCCTGGCTTTCTGGGGTGTCAATCAGGGCACCATTGGGCACTCGCAATAAAGCGACCAAAGCATTGATGCCGACATTGACGAGTAGCTTTGACCAGAGCAGGGCATCGATATCTTCTGTGAGACTGGTCTCAATACCGGCTTGATTGAAGAGCTGGCAGATGGCGGCAAGGGATTGTTGCTGGTTGGGACAGTTCTTCGCCGATGCCAAGGTGGTCGGCCCTTTGCCTGCATGGCGTATCTGCCCCGGGGCCAGCAGTGTTGCTGCCTGGGCTGTGGTTCCGGCGGTCGCGCGATCGCTGCCTACCTGGGCTGCGATGCGCTCCAGGTTGCCCAGCCCGTTTTGCAGGGTCAGTACCAGCCCCTGATCCGCAAGTACAGCCTGGGCTGTAGCCGCGGCAGCAGCTGTAGAACCGGCCTTGGTGCAGATCAAGACCAGGTCTGCCTGGCTGTGGTATTGGGCGGGATGGGTGATGAGCTGGACGGAGGCCTGGGAGGTGTTGCCCTCCATGTCGGTGAGTTGCACACCATGTTGCCTGATCGCCGCAGCGTGGGCGCTGTTGGTGGTCATGAGGCAGACATTGGTCAGCGGGGCAAGCAGGGCGCCAAATAAACCGCCCATGGCACCCGCTCCGATTATCAGTATCTCCATGTCGCTTTGGGTCTCCTGGGTACTGGAAATACAGCCGGAATGGACGAAAACTGGCTCCTGTTATAAACCATGGAACAGAAAGGTCAATCTTTAGCCCGGATTTATCAGCAGTCCTGATGAGCTTTGATGCAATAAAGACGACCGAGTAGAGTGCAGCGGTATGCACAGGGCCAGGGACGCTAACTATTTCTTGAGGAGGCAGTATGCAAATATTTATCTGGCGCCATTCGAAACGATTTTCTAGCTGGTCCATGCTTGATGAACCCCATATCCACAAAGAAAATTATCTGGATGCCGATGTGAGTGTTCTCGCAGGCTCAAAAGAAGAGGCCTTGTCGCTGCTGGCTCAGGACAATGCCTGGAATATTGAAGAACTTATGCGCATCGAGCCGGAGATCGTCGAGCTTGATACACCCCGTGTTGTGCAGAGTCATCTGAGTTTTCAGTAGCAGTCTGAACATCGTTCGCTTATGGAGTCCGCGTTGCTATTCTGAGAATGCTGTGTAATTCCCGTGCATTCCTGATAAATGCGGCTATGATAAAAAAAGCGCATGCCGGGGCCTTTCTGTGACGCATCCTCAGCCCCGATGCATCGTCTGTGAGACCTTTGAGGAGAACGACAATCGAGTTTCAAGAGAGGATCTTGCCATGGCTCTGCAACCAACAAACAATCTCCTTGCCAAAAAGGTGGCCTGGCTGGAAGCTGCTGCCATCATTTTCGTGATTGCCCTGACCTGGTTTGATGAAATTCTAGATATTCCCCATGTACTCCTTGGGGGAGCTGCCACCCCGATCAACTGGCGCGAGTCTGTCTTTGAGAGTCTTGTCATCGGCATTTTTGGAACAATCGTTATCGTTCATACCTACCGGTTGCTGGCAAGGGTCAGTTACCTTGAAAGTATTTTGCCGGTTTGTGCCTCCTGTAAAAAAATTCGTCTGGACCCAGCCTTTTGGGACGAGGTTAAAAAAATTGTTCAGGAGCGAGGAAAAGATGAATTAACCCACGGGATCTGTCCTGACTGCCTGGAAAAATATTATCCGGAGTTGCTTGAAAAGGCGAGCCGGGAACAATCTGATGGGAATCTTGAATAATTGCACTTTCTGCCAATCCCGACGTCATGCTTAAAATTTTATCCTCGGAGGTAAGCGTAGACTCCGATATTATCTATATGCCGGCGGTAAAATTTTGCGCAATCCTCGGAGTCTAGGCTTACCTTGCCTTGATTGAAAAATCTAATTATTCAAGATCCCCTGATACCTGAACGTTCACGGCTTCAGGTGTGTAATTTTTTCTTCTTCATCATGGCTGGAGCCATAGCGTCCCATGAGCATTATTCGTGCACTCTGTATTGCCGAGCAGTTTCAGTTTGGACTACTCTTTGAACATCTCTCCGGCCAGACCCATGCCGCCCGCATTCGCGAAGTTATCTCGCTTTCCCCGGAAGAGGGGAAACGTGCCTTTGTTTTTGATTACGGTGTCTGTGTTCTCTTTGAATATGATTATGAATCGGAAAAGCGATTACTTGACCAGCTGCTGAAGTATGCCGTCAACCCGCGTGAAGATTTTGTCGAAGAAGAGCTGAACTACCAGTTCAGTGGTGAACAGGGGATAAAGATTCGGCACGACTGGATAGAGATTGATGATCTCTCCGAGCTGACCTGCCTCGCCTTGAGCCATGCCATGGCCCAGTCGATCAAGCTGGCCTTTTTTGAGGCCTCAATTGAAAAGACCATTAAAAAAACCCAGTATATCCCCGAAACCTTGGCCCAAAAAGGGACGATCGCGCTCAGTCGCAAGCAGTTGGCCCGCGAACGGGGTAGGGTGTATCTTGAGAAATCGCATATCATCCTTCAGTTTAACCTGCTGGATACACCGGAATTTATCTGGGAGTATCCCGAACTGGATCATTACTATCAGGCTTTGTCCCGCTACCTGGAAATAACCCCCCGGGCGACGATCCTCAAAGATCGCTTGGAGGTGATCCAGGAACTTTTGGAGATGATGGCCGATGAGCAAAAGCATAGCCATTCCAGCATGCTTGAATGGATTATTATCATCCTTATTGCCATTGAAATCGGTCTCTTTTTTGTGAAGTGAGTGTCGTTCTCAAGGTTTTTTACGAGAACGATAGTCTCATCCTTGTCGCCTTTTCTCTGGCCGACCCTTTAAGAATGGTTATTAAAGTATACCATATACATAAACCGTTCTGGCTATTTGCCGGGCAATGTCGCGACCTGTTCCTCAGGTCGTGCCTTTCTCATCAAGGAGGAATCCCATGAAAATTTTGATCACTGGAGGAACTGGGTTTGTTGGCGCAGCCCTTTCAGGACGTCTCTTGGAGATGGGACATGAGCTAACCGTTATTGGTTCAAGCCGGCAGTGTCGTCTTCTGGCCCATGATCATCTCAGCTATGTTGCTGCTGATACCACCCGTCCCGGTGATTGGCAAAAACATGTCGCCGAGCAGGAGGCACTGATCAATCTCACCGGCCGCTCTGTTTTTAATCTCTGGACGGAAAAATATAAAAAAGCCATTTACGAGAGCCGAATATTAACCACCCAGAATCTTGTGGCCGCGTTGCCTCAAAAAACCGAGGCTGTTTTCTTGAGTACCTCAGCTGCTGGCTTTTACGGTGATGGCGGCGAGGTAGAAAAAACAGAAACCGCCAGCGCTGGAGATGACTTTTTGGCTCAGGTCTGTAAAGACTGGGAAGCAGAGGCCGTAAAAGCTGCCCAAAAAGGCGCTCGAGTGGTACTGATGCGCTTTGGTGTGGTGCTCGGCAAGGGCGGTGGTGCCCTGGGGACCATGCAGCTTCCCTTTAAATTGGGGCTTGGTGGTCCTATTGGCAGTGGCAAACAGTGGTTTCCCTGGATTCATCTGGAGGATCTGGTGAGTGCTATTATCTTTTTGCTGAGTGCTGAGGAGTGCCAGGGGCCCTTTAATTTTTCCGCGCCGGAGCCGGTGCGCCAAAAAGAGTTTGCCCAGCAGTTGGGGGCGGCCTATCATCGGCCCGCTTTTTTACCCACACCAGCCTTTGTCATGCGGACGATTTTAGGTGAATTCGGGCGCTCACTTCTGCAGGGGCAAAAAGTTCTCCCTCAGGCGCTGACCGAGAGTGGCTTTCTTTTTACCTATCCTGAGTTGCGCACCGCCCTGCGAGATCTGGTGCGGGAGGGGGGGCGTTGAAAAACGGATTTTTTCGTTACGCTTCCCATTTTCCTTGTACAGCTCGTGAGCTCTATGACTGGCACAGTCGTCCAGGCGCCCTTGAGCGGCTCATTCCTCCCTGGGAAAAAACCAGTGTGGTCAAGCGACAGGGCTCGATCGATCCGGGCGGGCAGGTTATGCTCAAGCTCCATGCAGGGCCTATCCCCTATGCCTGGCATGCGCGTCATATTGAAAATCAGCCGGGTGTCCTCTTTCGAGACATTCAAGAGCGTGGGCCTTTTGCCTCCTGGACCCACACCCATCGCTTTACCGATACGCCGGATGGCGGCCTCTTGGAGGACGAGATCGAATACCGTTTGCCCGGGCATTCGTTGTTACCAGGCTTTGCCGGAAGACAGGTCGAGAAGACGCTGCAACGGGTTTTTGCCTATCGCCATGCCACCTTGGCTGAAGACCTGCAGCTGCATCAGCAGTGTTCGCTGACCCCGTTACGCATTCTTATTACCGGCGCCAGTGGCGTTTTGGGGTCGGCGCTCAGGCCGCTTCTGACCACCGGAGGACATGAGGTCTGGACTCTGGTGCGACGGGTGCCAGATCGCAATCGTCAGGAAATCTACTGGAACCCTGGAAAGGATGAGCTCGATTTGAGCGGTTTCCCCCCCTTTGACGCGGTGATTCACCTGGCCGGGGATAATATCGGTGAGGGCCGCTGGACCCGGGAGAAGAAAAAACGGGTGATTGACAGCCGGGTTCAGGGAACCGGACTCATTGCCAGAACCCTTGCCGCCCAGGAGGTGAAACCCAAGGTCTTTCTCAGTGCCTCGGCTGTTGGCTTTTATGGGAACTGTCTGGACTGCTGCATGCGTGAGGAAGATAGGGCGGGCGCTGATTTTATCTCCGATGTCTGTTCATTGTGGGAACATTCGGCCAGGCCGGCTGAAGATGCCGGAATTCGAACCGTGTTCATGCGTATCGGTGTGGTCCTCAGCCCCCAGGGCGGGGCGTTGCAGCGGTTGCTTGCGACGCGGTACCTGGGGTTCTCCAAAGGTTTTGGCGATGGCAGTCAGTATATCAGCTGGATAGGCATCAATGACATGGTCGGTGCCATTCTCCATGCGCTGACCTGCGATCAGCTTGAAGGGCCGGTGAATATTGCCGCCCCGGAGCCGGTGACCAACGCAGAGCTGATGCAGACCCTGGCCCGGGTAGTGCGCCGTCCTCTTTTGCCAGCTGTCCCCGCCCGCTTGTTAACAAGCATCTATGGGCAGATGGCAACGGAGGTGTTACTGGGCGGTTGTAAGGTGTCCACGGATAAACTCCAGCACTCAGGGTATAGGTTTCGCCAGACCGCTCTGGAACCAACCCTGCGCCGCCTGCTCGGCCTTTCCTGATTTCTCTCTGAATCCGTCGCGAGCATCAGTGACCACCCGCCAGCACGGATTCAGTTTTTTTGTACTTTTTGACTAACCATCTGGAGTAGCCCCCTGTGAGCTGGAAACTGAAAACCCTGTTGCTGGTCATGATGGCCGCGGCTCTTGCCTGCGGCTTTTTGCATCACATCATTCCGCCATCAGTGCATAACTTTGAGCGTCTGCACATCTTTTTGTTTAACCTCTGTAGCGGTGGCACTCTGCTGATTTATTTTACCGAGGAGCAGAAATCGCTCTCCAGGCGCGGACAACTCTTTGTCGTGCTGGCCCTTGCTTTTGCCTTTTCTGCCTTTTTTGAGTGGTACATTCCGGCAATGCTTATCCCTCTGGCTTTGGCCTATCTGGTCAATCAGGTCCGGGCCGATCATTTTGGACCTGGTTTTCCCCGGGGCCTTTTTTCAGTGCATGAGCCGGTGCCTCGCAAATTTCATCAGGCTGCCCTCTTGTGTCTGACACTTGGGCTCTATTTTTCCAGTCCGGTGATTTTAAATTCTGTCTACCTGCATTGGCTGACCATAGAAAAACTCAAGCTCGATACCTTTTTTCTCGGTTTTTCCTTTCCCCTGTCCTTGATCTCCATGTCGGTCATTTTTAGTCTGATGAAACAGGAGTCCCTGCCTTTAACCACCCTTTTAAAGGAGGCGGCTTTCTGGTGCATCAACCTGGGGGTTATCATCTTTTTTATCTTTATCCTCGCCGGAATGTTTGGCTCGCAGGTGGCTATTTCCCTGATCCTTTTTTTCACGGTGGCGATGATATTTTACCTCTATTGGTATGAAGGCATGCCTTTGCAGCAAAAGGCTTTTCTTTCCTCGGGTATTCTTTTTCTCCTGGTGACCTCCATCACCGGCATTGCCTATATCCTGCTCTCATTTTCCAGTTATTACACGCCCGAGCACAGTGTTCCTCTCCTGCGGTTACACGCCTTTACGGCCCTGTATGGCTGGAACCTCAGTGGATTGGCCGTGATCAGCCGTCATGGCGATTTTCCCCTCAAACTCCACTCTCGGCCGGTCATTCTCCTTCACTGGCTGACCGTCCTGATCCTCTGTCCACTGGGATATTTTATCCCTACCTTTGCCGTGCTGGCAGTTATCGCCTATACCGGGCTTTTAATCCGTCTCTTTTTTAATAGAGGAACGCTGGATTATGAGCTGGCAGCGGTTCAGCACGAGGCCTACGCTCAGCCGTCGTTTTCCTCAAGTGAGAAAACCTCTCAGGTGCCCTGAATATTTATTGTATCTATGGGCATTTGTCTAAGATAGGCTGCGTCCATGTGTTGATTCAGGTGGCATCACAGGGAAAAAACTGCTGAAAGCTTTGGGGGAAAAGGATTGTACCCAGTACTAAATCTTTCTTGACATATTCTTGATCCATTCGGTAAGGGATGAATTTGCCCCTGCCCGGGGCGTGCTGGAGGGGCATCAGGTGCGCCTCATATCATTGATTGACCGGAGGGATCGGAATGCCAAAACCTGTGCTGCCTACCATAATGCTCTGTTTGTGCTTGCTTGTTGGCGGCATCCCGCAAGAGGGGTTTTCTCATGACACCATCGTTTGGATGGAGGCTGTTCTTCCTCCCTTTTTTATTCTATCAGGGCCGTATAAAGAGCAGGGGTATGGGGATGTGATTACCCATCTTTTGCAGGAGGGCATGCCCGAATATAACCACGAAGAAATTAACACTAATATTTCCCGCCATTTCTATATGTTCAAGCAAGGGGAAAACGTGTGTAGTGTTGGGCTGTACAATACTCCTGAACGTCAGGAGTTTATGTATTTTTCCCTGCCGAGTTTTATTACCCTCCCTCCGGTTGTGATCATTGATAAGGACAACTGGCATAAATTCGGAAATAAGCCCATTATTTCACTGGATCAGGTGCTTGGTGATGAGGGGATGATGGTCGGTCTGGCCAAGGACCGCTCCTATGGCAACACACTGGACGATGTCCTGAAAAAGCACGAGGGGCAACCAAATCTGGTGACCTTTGCCGGCCAGGAGTTATCGAGAAACCTGTTTAAAATGCTGCTCTTGGGCCGCCTTGATGGGCTGATCGGGCTACCGGAGGAAGCGTTGTACATGGCCGAGCAGATGGGGATCCGTGATCAATTCATCACCTTGACTCTGCAGGAAAACATCCAAAATTTTGATGGATGGATGAGTTGTGTTGCCTGTTCGAAAACCCCCTGGGGGAAAAAAGTCATCGAACGGGTGAACGCAATCTTGCTTCAGCAGCGTCAGACAATGCGGTACCAGTCTGCCTATGAACGTTGGCTCGATCCCAACAGTATCGTCGAGTATCGCCAGGCGTATAGCAAGGTGTTTTTAGAATCAAAAAAATGATGCGAGCTATTTAGGGGGTACTCACTGTGTGGTCACGAATCCTTCCCCGGGTGGATTGCAGGTGCAGCTCAAAGAGAGTCTTCCGAGGCAGACGGATGAACCCATTGTTATCAGCTTTTCTCCTGATGCGGCGAGACCCAAAAGGTTAAACGGCTGCTTCGAGTACGTCATTGTGAACACGGTGTGTGAATTGGAGGCTGTTTTGTCGATACCCTTTTCTCTGCCCTTGATCCTGCATTGTCGCTGAACTGAAGGTGCAAACGATCACGCTGGCAGCTGAAGAGGGGTGGGAAGATGTTGCCGCCCTTCTCAAGAAATCCCATATGGCCGTTGCCTTGACCGGAGCTGGGATTTCCGTTCCCAGTGGTATCCCCGATTTTCGCAGTCACGCGGGACTCTGGCAACGCTTCCCTCCGGAGCGCTATGCGACCCTGGATGTATTTCATAAGAATCCAGGCCAGGCCTGGGCACTCTACCGCGCCATGGGGAAGATTCTGCAGGGGAAAAAGCCCAATGCGGCCCACAGGGCCCTTGCTGAACTTGAGATGAAAGGGCTTCTTGCCGGAATAATTACCCAGAATATAGATGGCCTGCATCAGCAGGCGGGGAGCCAACTGGTCTTTGAGATACACGGAGACCATCAACAGTTGCAGTGTTTGCGCTGTGCGACCCTCATTTCTGTTCGGCCTGAGCATTTTACGGCCAAAGAGGTTCCTTGCTGTCCTTCTTGTGCTCGTCCCCTGAAACCTAATGTTGTTCTCTTTGGAGAGTCGGTCCGCCAGCTGGATGCCATTGAAAACTTTGTTGCCTCCTGTGACCTGTTGTTGGTGATTGGCACATCCTGTCAGGTGTACCCGGCTGCATCTCTCCCTGAACAGGTGCGAAGGCAGGGCGGTCACGTGGTGGAATGTAATCAGCAATCAGCATTGACTTCCGCATCGGGGAGTCCCGCAAACAGAGCTGGCGATCTGTTTCTTCAGGGAAATGTGGCCAACACCTTGCCCCGTCTGGTGCAATATTGCGACTGAACTTCAATAAATTACTTGACCTTGCTGGAGTTGTGCTCTTGCCTTTGAAGAGCGAGTGCAGTATAGTTTCACCATCACAGTATTTGTAGGTGATCTTGAAGATCTGTTTTTCAGAAGGGTCGGCTTTACGCTCAGATTTTATCCTTGTCATATTAAGTATATGTTCGTGGTGGAAATTTGAAGAAGTTGTGGTGCCAACCGAAAAATGACAGTTGCAAGATATCTCCTGTAGTTCCTTTCCACCCACGTTTTGAACATTCCATGACGGTTGCCTGACCCCTTTCACGGTCAGGCCTTCTTGTTGTAGTTGACCTGCCTTTTCCCCAAGCGTTGCGCAATTTGAAACAGGTTCGGTTTAGTTTGACAGTCAGGCTCGTCCATGTCGTATGCGGGCATCTGTTAACATAGCAACAGGGGTGTTGCCGCAAGGCAGCCCCGGCCCAGGATTATCAAGACATTGCCGCTCATGAGGAGTAGCCTGATGACAATTGAGACCTTTTCCCAGCTTGACCTTCAACCGCAACTGCTTGAAGCAGTTACAGAACTCGGATATTCCACTCCAACGCCTATTCAACAGGCGACCATTCCCTTGCTGCTGGCCGGGCGTGACCTGATCGGTCAGGCGCAGACCGGAACTGGTAAAACTGCTGCTTTTGGCCTGCCCCTGCTGCAGCAGATTACTGGCCGAAAAAAAGGCGTCCAGGCGCTGATTATGGCCCCCACCCGTGAGCTTGCAATCCAGGTTGCGGACGCGATCCAGGGCTTTGGGAAAAAATCCGGTGTTTCAGTCCTTGCTGTTTTTGGTGGCCAGGCCTATCAGCAGCAGATTCGCAGCCTGCGTCAGGGGGTAGATGTGCTGGTCGCGACTCCGGGCAGACTTCTGGACCTTTTGCGTCAGGGCACCCTTAAACTGGATGCGGTAAAGAGTGTTGTCCTGGATGAGGCCGATGAAATGCTCAGCATGGGGTTTGTCGAAGATATCGAGCAGATCTTTTCCTACGTTCCAGCTGATCGCCAGACCATGCTGTTCTCCGCAACTATTTCCAAACGGGTTTTAGAGCTTTCCAACACCTATCTCCGCGATCCGGAAACCGTCACCATTGTTCCCAAACAGCTGACAGGTAACACGATTAAACAGCGGTATTACCTGGTGAATCATCAGGATAAGATCGCTGCTCTTACCCGGCTTTTTGAGATGGAGACCATTGATAGCGCCATCATTTTTGTTCGGACCCGTATTGGCACCGGCGAGCTTGCCAATCAGCTGACCTCGCGGGGGTTTGCGGCCGAAGCCCTGAACGGTGATCTTAGCCAGGATGCCCGAATGCAGGTGTTGAAACGCTACCGTAACCACCTGATTCGCGTCCTTGTTGCCACTGACGTTGCCGCACGCGGGCTGGATATCGACGATATTTCCCATGTCTTCAACTTTGATCTCCCCGATGACCCTGAGGTTTACGTGCACCGTGTTGGTCGAACCGGGCGAGCTGGCCGTGAGGGAACGGCAATCTCCCTTGTAACTCCCAAGGATCGCTGGCAGTTGCGCCGTATCGAAGACTATACTCGTTTTAAGCTTGAACAGGCGGAGTTGCCCACCATCCAGCAGATCGAAAATCACCGCCAGGCTTTACTGATGGAACAGCTTGAAGTCTGGATTCGACGTGGGCGTTGTCGCCGTGAACGGGAGCTGGTTGAGTTGCTGGCGCAGACCGGAAATGATCCTTTGGATATTGCCGCCGCAGCAATGAAGATGGCTCGTCATGACGAGAAAAAGCGTCCCATTGATCCTATTACGCCTATCAAGGAAGAGTTGTTTCGGCAGAGAGGTCGTAAAAATGATCGTTTCAATCGACGCGGCAATGGAGGTGGTGGACAACAGGGAAGGCGTGGGCCCCGCCAGGATAAAGATATGGTATCGCTTAAGCTCGATGTTGGGCGGGCCGATGGCATCGGGGTTAATCATGTCGTGGCATCCATTGCCCATTATTCAGGGATAGATGCAGGTCGTTTGGGAAAAATTCGCCTAGAGTCTAACCATACTACCGTGGATGTTCCTGAGCCCTTAGTGGGCAAATTACTGTCGAAAAATGGAGCTTACCGTATTGGTCGACGTTCGGTGAATATGGAACGTTCTTCCTCCTGATCTTACCGTTAAAGAATATGTCAACAAGCAGCAACCGCTCTTGCAAGGGCGGTTGCTGCCCCTGTTTTTTGCCCTTCCTCAGTTTCCCCCGTGCTTTTTCTCTGCACTTGTTCGTGCGCGTGTTTCCCCCTGGTGTTTTCAACTGATTATTTACTGCTGGAGTGCTTTCCTATATGGGCAGGAGTGAACCAGTCTCTTGTTTTAACAGACAGGTTTGAAGGTTGACCCATCTCTAGTCGAAAAGTCCGGCTGTGGTTTGGAGAAATTTTTGAATATTTTCAAGGTCTGAGTGTGCCAGGCTGAGCTGGAGAGCCTCAGACTGTTTTAGCAGAGAAATATCCATTGGTTCCTCAAGGCCTATACCCAAGGCGTGGCAAATGTGATTGGCCATGCGTACCAGTACCAGGAGGTAATTGTTGCGGTCGTAGTCCTCCTGGTGGTGGTCTCGAGCAATGATGGCCAATATTTCCGGCATCTGTATCTGCCTGAGCAGGTGATCGCCCTGCTCGCAGTGGAGCAACCCCATGGCCGCAAGGAGGATATCTTCGGACACGACCATCTTGGTCGTACTTTTTTTCTTCTTCTCGGCAAGAACTTTCAGGATAAACAGCTTGCCGATATCATGAAAGAGTCCAGCCGAAAACGCCTCGTGCTGCATCACTCCAAAGTCGAGCCGCTGTGAGAGCATTCCGGCGGCAAAGGCACAGCCCAGCGAATGCTGCCATAATTTTTTCATAATGGCGTCAATTTGCGGGTCGCGGGCGGTGAAGATCTTTTTGTTGATATCGGTAAAGGCAATGCGCGCTACTTCGGAAAGCCCCAAGCGAATGATTGCGGATTTCACCGTACGGACCGGTAACAGCCCACGATACATAGCTGAATTAGCAATGTTGATAATATTGCTGGAGAGTGATTGGTCAGCACTGATCAGTTTGACGACCTTAGCAACATTGGGTTCTTTTTTTACCAGTTCCTGTTGTACTCGCAAAGAGATCGGATTGAAAACCGGCAGGGTCAAACGTTCGGAATCGAGAAAGGAACGTAAGGTTTCAACAAAGGCGTGCTGATTTACCATAGCGTTTTGTGTGGGTGGGAGGAGTCAATAGTTAGGTAAAGAATAATAGGTTCAGGCAATTGTATCGCAGGTTGCCTTGTTGGTGCCACTAAAAAGGAGGAAAGGAAGCCTGTTACATGAGCACAAAAATAACGGCCATTGTGCTCATGCCAGACCTTCACGGTTGAAAACTTGAGTGTGTGTAAACGAATATCAGGTTTTCAAAGTCTCCTGTGTCGAGCAAATGTGGACCTGCTGCTCAAGCGCTTTTAAGATAGTGCGCATGGAAAAGGAGTGAATGGCTTGGAGGTTGATCACCTGCGATGCCAAAGCTGTAAGCACACCATGAACCTGAACGTCGAGCACATAACTGACCTGTGTACTCTCCTCCTGAGGATCAAGTTTCCATTGGGCATGACCGGTGATGAAGCTTCCAACATACTCCAGATTTATGAACTGCGGGGCTGAGGCTGCCCGGACGATGCAGGTAATAGCCTGCATGCCCATTGGACGCAGGTGGAGCTTTGTACCGATAAGCTTTTCTTGGGCTAGGCTGACACGTGGGAAAAGTATTTTGGGCCACCATTGTGGGTAACGTTGGATATCAGCCAGAATGGGCCAGATCGCCTCGGCAGTGAAGGGAAGGAGTCGAGAGTCTGTAACTTTGAGTGGGGGCATGGTCGTATATTCAGATTATGAGATTATTTTGAGGGCCAGGAGATCGCTGTGAGTAACGCATAGACGGCCTGATAGATACGAGCATCATTGCTGGCACGTGGGCCAGCCACGTTCAGAGTGACGATGGCATGCTGCTTGACCCAGTGCTCAACAAGAACATGGGCTTGTTCAGGCGGAGTGTGGTCAAAATTAATGTGCAAAAAGGGCCGATTGTGGCGAATTGCCAGGGCCTCGGTCAAGGCAGATCCACCGCTTAAAGGACCAAATGAACAAATAAGTGTCCCGTCGGCTGACACAACATTACTTTCTGTTCGAACCCGGTACTGGGGAGAAGAGTGCTCTTTAAGCTGGTAGTGAGACGGCAGTGGGCCGGCCTCGGTCTTTCTTCCCTTGGGTATCCATCCTCCATGGTCCAGCCCCAAATTAATGGCTGCATCGAGAGCTGCCTGGTCGGCACCTGTCTGACCACCTGAAATAATACAAAAAAAACTTTTCTTTTTTTTCCCTTTTAGCATAATCTAAAAATAATTATTGATCTAAGATACTGAAAAGATATTTGAATTCATAACGAAGGCTTTGTTGGTCCCTTCAGGAGCTTGACAACGCCTTGTTTATCCATTTAAATATGTCCCAATTTTGGATGGTACAGCTCAGAAAAAAATAAACATGCAATTGAAAACAGTATGTTGCGGAGCATGGCTCTGAATTTTCAGCTCGCTGTATCTGTTTTTCCCTGGCTGCAAGCACTCCCTGAGAGTGTACTGATGTGTCCGTGTCGGCTATTAGTGAAAAGCCCAAATTTAGAGAGACTATGGTTACAGAAAATAGTACGTATCAGCAATCCCGTCGTTTATTTCTTGTTCGTTCTGCTCAGGCCCTGGCCGGGCTCACTGTTTTTTCCATTCCCGAGTTTTGTTCAGCCAAGGTCGCCTCCGGTAAGCGAACGATTTCTCTGTATCATGCAAATCAGCGAAAAGAACTCAATCTGACCTATGCCGTGGGCAACCTCTATGATCCCAGAGCGCTTGCCAAAGTAAACTCGTTTTTACGTGATTATCATACCGGCCAGATTCATCGTATCGATCCTAAGCTTCTCGATATCCTCTGGGCTGTTCAGCAGGAAATGGGGAACAAGGGGACCTATAAAGTTGTTTCGGCATTTCGCTCCCCGCAGACGAATCGTAAGTTGAGCCGCACCCACCGGGGAGTGGCGGATCATAGTCTGCACATGAAAGGTCGCGCCATAGATTTATCTTTACCCGGTGTGCAGTTGAGTCATATTCGGCATTGCGCCATGAATATGCGCACCGGTGGAGTCGGGTATTACCCCAGATCAAATTTTGTCCACCTGGATACCGGGGTGTATCGCACCTGGTAACGGACAAAAGAGACCAACCACTTGTCGGGCAACGGCATGCACGGATACGACTCCGTGCATGCCGTTTTTTTTTGAATCTCACTACAGGGCAGCGCAGAAGTAAATTTTCCAGATTCCTCGGATGCTTTTGGCGTGTCATTCACTAAAAAATGGATGCCCCGTTGGATTCATGAGGTCAAGTGTTTATCCTCGGGTGCTGGGGCACGCTTCGAGCCAGGGTAAAAACCTCCACTCGAGAGGCTCCTTGCCTTTTAAGCACCTTGGCGCACTCATTCACCGTGCTGCCGGTTGTGAAGACGTCATCTACCACCAGAATTGATTTTTTCCTCATCTCAGCTCCAGCCTGGAGAGTAAAAGCATGTTTTAAATTTTTTCGTCGTTTTTTTCCGCTGAGTTCGACCTGAGGGGTGGTTGCCTGACTCCGAACAAGCAGGTTAGGACGAATTTTTTCTTTCCAATGAGGAAAGCAGGCCTGGGCAATAAGTCGCGCCTGATTAAAACCACGTTGACGAAGACGATGAACATGCAGTGGAACCGGGAGGATGTAATCGGGCTTACTGATATCCCCGCGATGTGTCCAGTTGCTCACAAGGCTTGTAAGAGTGGGAAGACCACTGAGCTGACCTCCAAATTTAAGAGGCAGGATCAGAGCATCGCTTGGCTTTTGATAGAACAACAGAGACCTGGCCAGATCGAAACTATAGCGTTCCTGCAGACAGGCCGTACACAGGTGGTCGTTACCTGTGGCAAACGGAGTCCCACAGGAGGGGCACAGTGGTGAGGAAATAAAAGCTAATCTCTCCAGGCAGGCCGAACAAAAAAGCGGCGGCCGGGAATGATCCAGCCGCCGCGAACACCCTAAACAGTGTGGAGGAAAAAGAAGGTCCTGGAGAGACTGAAACAGTTTCCCCATGTAGTCGCCTCCAGCTTACATATTGCTTATGATAGCATCGCCAAAGCCAGAGCATGACAGCTCCGTGGCTCCATCCATCAGGCGTGCCAGATCATAGGTCACGGTCTTCTTGGAAATGGTCGTTTCCAAAGCCTTTTGAATGAGCTCCGCAGCCTCTTTCCAGCCCAGATACTCAAGCATCATTACCCCGGAGAGCAGCAAAGAACCTGGGTTGACCTTATCGAGTCCCGCATATTTGGGGGCTGTACCATGGGTTGCCTCAAACATGGCTACGCCATCACCGATATTAGCACCTGGAGCCATTCCCAGTCCGCCAACCTGAGCCGCGAGGGCGTCTGACATATAGTCGCCGTTGAGGTTAGGCATGGCAAGCACAGAATACTCATTGGGCCGGAGTAAAATCTGTTGGAACATGGCATCTGCGATCCGATCTTTGATCACGATCTTGCCTTGGGGAATAACACCGTTGTGCTGCTCCCAGAGGGCGGCTTCGGTGATGGTAATGTCACCAAATTCTTCAGCCGCCAACTCATAGCCCCAGTTACGAAAAGCCCCCTCGGTAAACTTCATGATGTTCCCCTTGTGGACCAGGGTAACCGAATCATGTCCGGCATCAATGGCATGGACAATCGCCTTGCGTACGAGTCGTTTAGTGCCAAACTCGGATATGGGCTTGATTCCGATTCCTGAGTTATCACGGATGGATGCGCCCATCTCGTTGCGCAGGAGTTCGATGACTCGATTTGCCTCTTCCGTGCCTGCCTGCCATTCAATGCCGGCATACACGTCCTCGGTATTTTCCCGAAAAATAATCATGTTAACGAGTTCCGGGGTTTTGACCGGGGAGACCACGCCCTGATAATAGCGCACAGGTCGCACGCAGGCATATAAATCGAGAACCTGACGCAGGGTGACGTTGAGGCTGCGCATTCCTTCGCCCACCGGAGTGGTCAGCGGCCCTTTGATGCTGACAATATATTTTTTCAGCGCCTCAATGGTTGCCTTGGGTAACCATTCGCCAGTGGTTTCAAAAGCTTTTTCACCCGCCAGGATTTCCAGCCACTCGATGGAGCGGGATCCGTTATAACTGCGAGCAACTGCAGCATCGAGCACTTTCTGGGTGGCAGCCCAGATGTCTGGCCCGGTTCCGTCACCTTCGATGAAAGGAATGATGGGATTCTCGGGAACATTAAGTGTTCCATCAGTCATTACGGTTATGGTTTCTGCAGTCACATTAGACTCCTTTAGTGCCGACAAGTCGTTTTCTCTTGAATGAAGCAGTGGAAGTACTGTCGTTTTAATGAAAACATGAGACTATATTCGATAGAATGTCTCACGTCAATCCCACCGGTCTCTCAGAAGAGGTCTCTGTGTCGCTGTTTTAAATTACAATTTTGAAAGAAGAGTGGACGGATAAATGCTTGCTCTTCAAACAGGTCCTTGATAAGTATCACAGAAATTAAATGTCATCCAGCGCTGCCCTGCCAAGTCGGGTGGTTTTTTTTAATGAGCCTCATGCTCCATCCATGGTTTTCTCATGTCGCCTGTGCAACTAATTCGCGGGGCCTGCACCGTTGCAGTCGCCCCGTTTCTAACCTTTTTAGTTTCTGTATTAGCTCTTGTTGACCTGCTTCTGGGACGAAAATCTGAGAGTAAAGCGCAGATGTTTCCTCGTTTATGGGGGCGGGCTCTCTGTGGGCTTGCCGGTGTACGTGTGCGTGTTGAGGGAATGGAAAATATCGACCCCCAAAAGACCTATATTTTTGCCGGAAACCATGTCAGTCAATACGATATTTTTTCTTTTCAAGGATACTTTCCGCACGATTTTCGTTGGATCGCTAAAAAAGAGCTGTTCGAGATCCCCGTTTTCGGCCAGGCCATGCACCGCGTCGGCTATATTGCCATTGATCGATCCCATGGTCGGCAGGCGCTCAAAAGCCTTGACCGGGCCGCACAGAGAATCGCTGCTGGCAGTTCGGTACTTATTTTCCCCGAAGGAACACGAAGCCCGGATGGACATCTCAAAGAGTTCAAAGCTGGTGCTGTGTTGTTGGCAATAAAAGCGGGGGTTCCCATCGTTCCCCTGGGGTTTAACGGCTCTTACGAGGTCCTGCCAAAAGGGAAACTCCTGCCACGCCCCGGTGAAATTGTCATCCGTCTGGGGCAACCAATTGTAACTGATCAGTTCAAGTCAAGTGACAAGCAGATGCTGGCTGGGGAGCTCCAGCAGTCAGTCGCTGCACTTCTTGAACCGCAAGAGTAGGTTAATCTGCTTGTCTTTGCGCCAGAGCTGCTGCGCAGCGTCTTGAAGCAGTCCCCGGACAAAGAAGAGGAAGTGCTTTTGTCTTCAGTAGAATCCCTTGCAAAATCAAGCAAATCTGTCATAATAACTGGCAATCCACCAGGTTAATTGACGTGTTTTTGTGAGCTATCACAAAGATAACGGCATAATACTTGAGGACGGTCAATCGTTTCCCGTCCTAAATTTTCCCCTCCTTTGGCCGGTGTGTGGTCTGTACGGCACGCATCGAACAACTAAATGACTCTTACAGGACTTACATCCATGCTGTCGACACCCCACAACCGATCGGCGTATACGGCTCTTGTTTTTGTGCTTTGTACCCTTTTTTTGAGTTGTCTAGCCTTGGCCCCACAAAGGGCAGAGGCCTTCGAGCATAGCACCCTTTTTCTGCCGTTTAAAATTAACACTCCCGATGCAGCAAATACGGCTCTTCTTGCTGATAAAGCCCTGGCCCAGGAGGCGGCTGCCAAAGGGATGGAAATGATGTCCCGTTCACAGGCTCAGAAACAAGTATCCTACAGTGGGGCTTGGCCACCAGCAGCGGCAGCACTTGTTCGGCTTGCCGAGTCTCGTGGTGCTGATTACGTGGTGGTGGGCAGTGTGAATGCATTGGGGAATCGCATCAGTGTGGACTGCTCGATTATAGATATTTTAGCTCCGCAAGCCCCGTATTCGGCCTTTCGTGAGGCACGCGCAATCAAAGAATTGCCACGGCTGACCGGAGATATGGTCAGTACCATGCTTGCCTATTCCAACCGGAGTGCAACCGTGGCCTCCATTGCTCCTGAGGGCAATGTCCGTATCGACTCTGGTGCTATTCTCCAGAAAATCTCCACCAAACCCGGTGACCTCTACGACCCTTCAACCCTGCGTCAGGACCTGAAATCGGTTTTTTCTTTGGGCTATTTCGATAATGTTGAAATCGAAGCGAACGATACCCAGACAGGGAAAAAAATAATTTTTCGCGTTCAGGAAAAACCACTGGTGGCTAAAGTGGTCATCACTGGTACCGAGTCCATGAAGGAAGAAGAAGTGCGCGATGCTGCTGGCATTACCGTGAACTCAATTCTTAATCCCTATAAGGTGAACGAGGCTGTCCAAAAAATTAAAGCACTGTACAAGTCAAAGGGATACTACAATACTGGCGTTGACGGCCGTATCTCAACCAACAGTGACGGTAAAGCAGAAGTACACTTTGATGTGACTGAGGGATCGAAAATCACCATTGAGGAGATTGCCTTTGTCGGTAATAAGAGTTTTTCCGCAGGTGAACTGGAAGATGTCATTCAAACGTCCACTCACAAATGGTGGATTTCCTGGCTGACCGATGCGGGTGTGCTCAAGATGGATATCCTACGCCAGGATGCAGAACGTATTGCCAACTTTTATCAAAACGAGGGATTCATTGAGGCCAAGGTCGCTGAACCCCAGGTTGATGTGAAGGATGGAGCTCTTTACATCACCTTTCCTATCGCCGAAGGAACCCGTTTTCAAGTAGGCTCAGTCGATATCGAAGGAGACCTCATTAAAGACAAAGAGGAGATTCTCTCAGAACTGAAAATCAAGGATGAGCAATATCTCAATCGTCAGGTACTGCGGAACGACATTACTCGTGTCACCGATATGTATGCTGAAAAGGGATATGCCTTTGCCGATGTCTCCACTCGGATTAATAAAGACGAGGAGGCCAGCCGTATTGATCTGATGCTCCATGTCAAGAAAGGATCTCTTGCCTATATCAACCGGGTAGAAATTACAGGAAATACTCGCACCCGAGATAACGTTATCCGTCGTGACCTCCGCGTGAAAGAGGGGGGAGTATTTGATTCCAAGGCCATTCGCACTTCCACCCAGAAACTCAATCGTCTGGGATTTTTTGAGCAAGTCACCGTGACCCCAAAACCCACCATGGTGGAGAACCAGATGGATGTGGTCGTGGATGTGAAAGAGAAATCAACGGGCCAATTCAGCATCGGTGCAGGGTATTCCTCTTCAGAAAATATGCTCTTCATGGGTGAAATCTCAGAAGATAATATTCTGGGAACCGGTAATCGTCTCTCCTTGGCGGCCTCAACCTCCGCCAAGTCAACGAAATACAACCTGACATTTACCAACCCGCGTATCATGGACTCTCAGGTCTCAGGCAGCGTGAACCTGTTTAACTGGGAACACGAGTACGACGATTTCACCAAAGACTCCACAGGTGGTTCTTTCCGTATCGGTCACCCGCTCTATGAACGTTGGCGTATTTACTACGGCTACACTCTGGCCAATACCGATATTACCGATATCGATTCTACAGTTTCCCAATATATTAAACGGTCTGCCGAGATTCACTGGGAGAGTAAGGTGGATCTCTCTTTGGTGCGCGATACCCGCGATAAACTCTTTTCTCCCACTCAAGGTTCTCGCAACAGTTTGAGTGTCGAGTATGCTGGTGGTCCCCTTGGTGGTGATGCACAGTTCACCAAAGTTGAGGCTTCCTCCTCCTGGTATTTTCCTCTGATCTGGGGTACGGTTTTCCATGTTAAGGGAGCAGCTGGTCAAGCCTTTGAGAATAAGACCGACAAATTACCAGTTTACGAACACTTTTTTCTGGGTGGTATGAATTCGATTCGCGGGTTCGAGTCCGCCTCCATCAGCCCTCTGGATAATGGTGATAAGATCGGTGGTGATAAGATGTGGTACGGAACGATCTCTATTATCTTCCCCTTAATCAAGGATATGGGGATGGACGGCGAGATCTTCCACGATTTTGGTAATGTCTACGATGTTGACGAAGACTGGGATTTCGGCAACTACAAAAAGACTGCCGGTATAGGTATCCTCTGGGCTTCCCCCCTTGGCCCGCTGCGTCTGGCCTGGGGCTTTAACCTGGATCAACAGGATGGCGAAGACAGTTCCAACTGGGACTTCAGTATGGGCGGTACTTTTTAAATCCGCTGCATTCAAGGGGCTTTGGCTTTAGGTTCAAGCCCCCTCTACTTAAAAAACTTCAAACATACGCTGTGCATGCAGTCGATTCTCGCGCGGCTGCGTAAACGCGGCCCATTTTTTGACATAAACGGTCTTCATGGGGCTTCCACCGCTCTGCTTATAAGCAGAGCGGTGGAAGAGCTGAAGACAACCATCTGTTGTATCCTTCCCGCAGACGAACAACTTGAGCTGCTGGCCCAGGATCTGGGCTTTTTTACGTCCGCACGGGTCCTGATCTACCCCAGTTACGAAATCCCCCCCTACACCCCGCTTTCTCCGGACCCGGCAACGGTCTGCCAACGCCTTGCCACCCTCTACCAGATACAGGAGGACACCTCTCCCTGCATTCTGTTGACCTCTGTCGAGGCGGTCCTGCGGCGTGTGTTGCCCGCCAGTGCTTTAAGTGGCAACTGTGAACTGGTCATGGCCAATGAGGAAATTGACCGGGAAGGACTGATCAACTCGCTCACCGCCATTGGTTACCAACTCTGTGACATGGTCCGCCAGGAAGGGGACATGGCCCTGCGTGGGGGCATTATCGATGTCTTTCCCCCCGGTCTGGATGCTGAGCACGAGGGACCGCTTCGCCTTGATTTTTTTGGAGACACCGTCGAGTCTATCCGCGTCTTTGATCCGGTCTCCCAGCGTTCCAAGGGAAATATTGAAGAAGTCGTGCTCTTGCCTGCCACCGAGCTGCTCTTTCCCGATAAGGAGAAACGGACAGCGCTCCTGGAGTTGTTGCAGGAAAAGAGCGACCAGCAGCAGTGGTCCAGTCAGGCCACACGCTACCTGCGGGAGCGACTGACCACCGGCCAGCGTTTTCCAGGCATTGAGTTTTTTCTGCCGCTGCTCTACGGCGGCAGCACGCGGTTGCAGACCCTTTTTGATTATCTCCCCAAGGATGCGCTGCTGTTTCTTGCCGATCCTGCTGCGGTGAGTCGCAAGATCGCCCTGGTTCGTGATCGCACCCAGGCAAATTACCAGGAGGCGGTGGAGCAGGAAAAACTGGCTCTGCCCCCCGATGATCTCTTTCTCAGCACAAGCGAGTATGACGAGCTTCTGGGCAAACGTCTGGCTGCGCGTTTTTCCCTGTTGCCAGACCCGGAGGGCTCGATAGAGACGCTTACCCTCAACTGCAGTGATCACGGCTTGCTCGCCCAGGAAATTGAACTCCAGCGCAAAAAACGTGGTCTGCTGGCCCCCCTTACCGATCGCATTGTCCAGTGGCAGGAGAAAGGCGAGGCGATTGTCCTTGCTTGCCGTTCCCTGCGTCAGAGCGAGCACCTGCGGGAGTTGCTGGTCCATTATCAGCTGCAAAGTACCCTTACCCCTTCGCCGTATACCGGGACTCCCCAAGCCGAAGCTGGGATCATTCATTGTTTTGAACAACCCCTCTCCCGTGGCTTTGACCTCCTTGAGGAAGGCGTCCATTTTCTCTCCGCCTCCGAGCTCTTTGGTGAAAAGCGGCTGCGCTCAGGTCGTCAGAAGCGAAAACGGCGTCATGAGGGCGAGGCTGTTCAGGTTGAGCAGTTGGCCGAAGGGGATATCGTGGTCCATCGCGATCATGGTATCGGTATGTTTAAGGGCATGGTCAATATGGAGATCTCCGGTCAGCGGGGGGATTTTCTCCTGCTTGCCTATAAGGGAGATGACAAGCTCTATGTACCGGTTGATCGGTTGCACTGGGTCAGCCGCTATCAGGGGCTGACCGACCAGGAGCCAAAACTCGACAGCCTGGGTTCCCAGAAATGGCAGTCAACCAAGAAAAAAGTCAGTGATGCGGTCTGGAAGGTTGCCCAGGAACTGCTGGATATTTATGCCAAACGGGAGATGCGTCAGGGACACCGGTTCACTCCACCGGGTGATCTCTACCGCGAGCTTGAGGAGTCTTTTCCCTACGATGAGACCTCCGGTCAGGCCAAGGCCATTGATGATGTCATCGACGACTTGACCCACGATCAGCCCATGGATCGGCTTATCTGCGGTGATGTGGGGTACGGTAAGACCGAGGTCGCTGCCCGGGCCGCATTTAAAGCCATTGAAGATGGTTTTCAGGTGGCTATCCTGGTGCCCACGACCGTGCTTGCCGAGCAGCATGCCGCAACCTTCCACGAGCGCTTTGCCTCGTTCCCCGTGGAGATTGCCTGTCTCAACCGGTTTCGCAGCAGTAAGCAGCAGAAAGAAATTGTGGGCAAACTCAAAACAGGGGCCATTGATCTGGTGGTGGGGACCCACCGTTTGCTGTCTAAAGATATTGTCATGAACAAACTTGGGCTCTTGATCGTGGACGAGGAGCACCGTTTTGGCGTGGCTCACAAAGAAAAGATCAAAAAGTTCAAGGCCAATGTCGATGTCCTCACCCTGACGGCCACCCCCATTCCCCGTACCCTGCAAATGTCGCTTCTGGGTATTCGCGATCTCTCGGTGATTTCTTCGCCGCCGCAGCAGCGCAGGGCGGTGAAAACCTTTCTCGCGAAAAATGACCAGTTGGTTATACGTGAGGCTGTGGTCCGTGAGATGGAACGGGGCGGTCAGCTCTTTTTTGTCCATAACCGGGTGCAGTCAATCTATCGGGTGGCGGAAAATATCGGCCAGCTGGTCCCGCATGCTCGGATCGGGGTAGCCCACGGGCAGATGGCAGGGCCAGAGCTAGAAGACGTGATGGTCCGTTTTATCAACCATGAGCTTGATATCCTGGTCTGCACCACCATTGTCGAATCGGGGCTCGATATCCCCAACGCCAATACCATCATCATCAACCGTGCCGATCACCTGGGGCTGGCAGATATTTATCAGCTCAGGGGGAGGGTAGGGCGCTCCAACCGCCAGGCCTACGCCTATCTTCTGGTGGCGTCGCTTGATCATCTCACTCCAGATGCGCAACAGCGTTTGCGGGCCCTGATGGACTGCTCTGAGCTCGGTGGTGGTTTTAAACTGGCCATGAATGACCTGCAGATCCGTGGTGGTGGTAACCTGTTAGGCGTTTCCCAGTCGGGACATATCGCTGCGGTTGGGTATGATCTCTATCTGGAGCTGTTGCAACAGACGGTCGCTGATCTCAAGCGGCGGGCACAGGAAGGAGGCGACAGCTCACCCACCGATCAACTTGATCCTGAGGTGCAGTTGAAGGTTTCCGCCTACCTGCCGGATTCCTTTATTCGGGATACCACCCTGCGCTATCAGGCCTATCGCCGTATTTCCATGGCCGGATTTGGCACCGAAGAAGAGTTGGTTGAGATAGAAAAAGAACTGGAGGATCGTTTCGGCCTTCTGCCCACCGAGGCGACGACCCTGCTGGAGATCATTCGCCTGAAACAGCACTGCCGTACCCTTGGGATCGAGAAACTGGAACAGGCGCCCCAGGCCCTTGTATTTTCCTTTATCGAACAGGCACCGGTTGACCCCAGCCGCCTGCTGGCGCTTATTCAGCAAAAGCCTTCAAAGAAGAAGCCTGCCCCTGCCATTCGCTTGACCCCGGACCAGCGGTTGGTTGTACCTTTGCAGGCAAAAGAAAATGTGTTTGAACGAGCCTACTCTATTATTAACGACCTACAGGGAGATCACTCATGAGCAATACCCCCCTCTACTGTGAAAAGATATTTCCGGTCTTCCCCTGGGAAGAGATCGATACCGTGTTCCTGGATATGGACGGCACCCTTTTGGATAAGCATTTTGATGATTATTTCTGGGAGCAGTTTCTGCCTGAGCACTACAGCCTTTCCCAGGATATTTCCGTTGCTGAGGCCAAAGAGCAGCTTCTGGCCCGCTACGAGAAAGTCAAGGATACCCTGGACTGGGCAGATCTTGATTTCTGGTCACGGGAGTTGGGGCTGGATCTCCAGGAATTGAAAATGCGGATTAACCATCTTATCGGCGTCCACCCGTATGTGATTGAGTTTTTTGAGTTCTGCCTCAAGGCTAAAAAGAAACTCTTCCTCATCACCAACGCTCACTCCCAATCGCTCTCAATCAAGCTTCAGAAGACCGCCATCGGCCCCTGGTTTGATCGAATCATCTGTGCCTCAGAGGTTGGAGCGGCCAAAGAAGAGCCTGAGTTCTGGGAGAAGCTGGAGGGACTGATAGACTACGACAAAAAACGAACCCTTCTGGTCGATGACACAGAAAAGGTACTCTTTACGGCACGTGACTATGGCCTGGGCTACCTGCTGTATGTGGCCCGACCCAGCAGTCGGCAAAGGGTGCAGTATTCCTGTAATTTCCCCTCAATCGAGTATTTCAAGGAGTTGCTGCCGCATTAAGCTGTACTTGGCAACAACATCGCTGTCATCCCGAACATATGTGAGAGATTTCGCTGTTTGTTACCGACAGCCAGAGGTTCTGGAATCAAATAAAAAAAGCCCGTCTGGATAACCCCAGACGGGCTTTTTGCACACAGCCTTGCCTGCTTTTCGCACAAAAATCAGGTGGTGGTTTTCTTCTTGGCGGTGGCTCTGGCTTTGGTTGTTTTGGTGGTCTTGGTTGTGGTTCTTCTTCTGGGAGCAGGTTTTTTCTTCACCTCTTCCAGATCGGTTTTTACCGTCTCCAGACCAGTTTTCATCTCTTCCAGGCTGGCTTTGGCTTCGTCCAATCCGGTCTTGGCTTCGGCAATGGCCTCGGTCAGGGGCTGGGGATCAAAGCTGGTATCTTCCTGCTCTACCTTTTCCAGGCGATTGGGAATGTCACCCAGAATTTTTTCAGGGTTGATGCTGTCGATTTTGGCAGCAGTCTCGCTGATTTTTGCTTCCAGGGCTGCAATCTGCTCCTTGACCGCATTCACCACCTCGCCGGAAGAGGCGATGTCGGAGGTGATGGTCTCAAGCTGGGTCGCTGCGGCAAATTCGCCGGTTTTCGCCTCAAGAGCTTCTAATTTATCGTTAATGGCGGCAAACTGATCACTCAGGCTTTGCTGGCTGTCGTTTACCTTCTGCATCTCCATACTGATAATACTCTGCAATTCGTCTTTCACCTCAACGGTGCTCGGCTCTGCAGGAGTATTCTCCACGGCTCCCAACTCAGCTTTGGGAGCCGCGAGTTCCTTTGGGGAGCAGCATTGTGCCTCTTTGCCCATGATGCATTTGATAGAACAGATGGCTGAACCGATCATCTCGGTGATGCCAGCTTTAGCAGCTACAAACATGCGGCCGGCAGCCTCTTTGTTGACCATGGAGGCGGCCAAAAGAAAAATACCGATCAGAAAAGCAATACAGACGGCCAGGCCAATAACCATGGCGATGGACCACTGAACAAGACGGATAGCTCCGATGATAATAAGACCAAGTGAGCCCAGCACGGTCGTATCGGGCGAGGCACTGGTCAAATAGGCCATAAGGGTTAGAATTATGAGTATTACCGCTGACTTAACCAGCGGCCCCCGCATCATGTTTCGTTTCATCGTAAACTCCTCCGTTAGGAAACTCGCATCCAGTCACTGGGTATCACAAAGTACGCATGGGGCGGCATTAAAGCTCGCTCTCAATACGCGTATCGCTAATTCTGTGAGGTTTTAGTGTATTTGCGTGGGAACGGCAAGGAAAAATGTTGTCCGTCGGGGTGCAAATGTGAATCAAGATTCATTGGCTTGGCAGGTTGCAATCCCCTGATTCCATGCATAAACCAGGATCAGGTTCTGCCATGGTTTGATTGACAAGTTGCATGGTGTCCTGGCATTTGAGAAAGACATTAACCACGGCTGGGTCGAACTGGCGACCTGTTTCATCGCGTATCATCTGAACGGTCTGAGCATGGGAGAGGCGGGTGTCGAGAGCAAGAGTTGTGGTGT
Source organism: uncultured Desulfobulbus sp. (assembly GCF_963664075.1). Taxonomy (NCBI): domain Bacteria; kingdom Pseudomonadati; phylum Thermodesulfobacteriota; class Desulfobulbia; order Desulfobulbales; family Desulfobulbaceae; genus Desulfobulbus; species uncultured Desulfobulbus sp. Next base: position 3,733,522 of record NZ_OY760916.1, on the reverse strand, counting down.
GTTCTTCATAGGCGTCGGCTACGGCCATAATGCGCGCCTCAATGGGGATTTCACTGCCACGTAATCCTTGAGGGTAGCCTCGACCATCCCAACGTTCATGATGGAAATAAGCGATGTTTTGGGCAACCGTGAGAAAGCCAGTGTTTTGAATACCTTCCATCATGCTTTTAATGACATCCCCACCCCTGCGAGTGTGCTGACGTAGCAGGGTCTTTTTTTTTGCAGAAAGGGTATCCTTGTTGGCAAGGATCTCATCAGGCACTGCAACCATACCAATGTCATGGAGAATTGAGCCCTGGTAAAGATTCTGGATAAAATTTGGGGTCAGGGTGTCCGCATACTTTGGGTCCTGGGCCAGTTCAGAGGCAAGTAGGCGGCAGTATTCACGAATACGCTCCAGGTGATTTCCCGGGGTTACATCACGGTATTCCGAAAGTTTGGCCAGTGCGAGGATGGCGGCATTCTCCATTTTTCGAACCCGGTTGAGAGAGCCGATAAGTTTTTTTTCGAGCTGCTGGCGGATGCTGATATCACGCAAAACCAGCTGAATACCGAGTTTTTTTTCTCCCCGTTTGAGCAGTGCTCCGCTTATTTCCACTTCAGCTTGAGCTTCATCAGTTCCACACAGGGTAATACGCCAGGCAGATACGGTTGCTCCCCGGTTCAGAGGGGCAAGCAGTTCACGTTCGAGGCAGGTGCGGTCCTGTGAGCAAGCTAGATCAAAAATGGAAGCCTGGTCAGATAGCGTACCTCCCAGGTAGTGATCGATGGCATGCTGGTTGGCCTGTACAATTATTCCGTGGGAGTTTACCAGCAATACATCATCGACAATGGCTTCATAAAGAATGCGAAAACGCTGTTCAGTGGCTTTTTGCTCCAGGGTGCGCCGCTGCACCTCTTGCTCGAGATATTGAGCCTGCCGAGTAAGTTTTTCCGAGGCCAGGCTTTCTTCATGACGCAGCCGAAATTCACGCTTTCTAGCGGTGGAGTCGGCCCAGCTCTGGGTTGCCGCAATAAAGACAAAACAGGTCATGAAAAAAAGGTTGGAAAAGAGACTGACAAGCTCATAATGGTTCATGGGACTGAGCATGAGTATGCCGAAGAGGTAGAGAAAAACAAGCGCCAGGCCACTGATGATGGTCTGAGCTGTACTTAGAGGAGCCAGGGCTGTGTAGCTGGTGATGACGACAATAACTCCCACGTAATAGGGTGAGTTGGCTCCGCCCATACGTAAAACAGTCAGCAGAACGATAATACCGGCAAAGAGATACCCTGTAATGCCTATGATCCAGGCCCTCCTGTGAGAATAATCGAAGAAATTGGCAGCAAGCAGGAGAGCAACAATACCCACCGCAGCAAGGCGATAGCGCAAAAACTCAGTAAACTGCTCAGGTAAGAGCAGGTAATCCAGTGCGGTGAAAAGAAGCATGAGCCCCATACTGACCAAGAGAATAAAGTACACCCGTTTATGGTGTAATTGTTGAACTTCCTCTTGGAATCGCGGATCAAGTGTCATGCCTGTTCAGTGGACTGGGAGTATTGGTGTCGAATACATCTGCTGCCTGGCACTGTCAAAATCCTGTTCTCGTCGAAGAAAGGCAGCAACGATAACAGGGTCAAACAAATGGCCGCTTTCGCTCAGTATTATACGGCAGGATTCTTCATGACTAAAGGCTTCTTTGTAGGGGCGTGTCGAGGTCAGAGCATCGTAGACATCTACCAGGCTGACAATTCGAGCAGCCAGGGGGATTTTTTCCCCTTTGAGTCCAGATGGGTAGCCGGTTCCGTCCCAGCGCTCATGGTGGCAGCGGGTGATTTCCTGGCCCAAGCGGAGAAAAGATAGGCTTTCTGAATCCCGTTCTGCCGAGGCAAGGGCGTTGCTGCCCAGTTCGCAATGCTGCTTGATCACGGTAAATTCTTCCCGGGTTAATCGGGCGGGTTTGAGCAAAATGGAATCGGGAATGCCTATTTTGCCAATATCATGGAGCATTGAAGAGATGCAGAGATCCTCGATAAAGGTGTCGGTAATTATCGCGGGGGCATCGGGGGAGAGAGCAAGCTCCATCGCCAGAATGCGGGTGTAGGCCCGAATGCGAAGAAGGTGGGCCCCGGTATCCTCGTCTCGGCACTCAGCCAGGCTGGCCAGACCGAAAATAGCTGCCTGGCGGGAGGTATCCAGCAGCTGCTTGGATTCCAAAACCTGTTTTTCAATCTGTTTGGTCAGGGTGATATCGCGAATGATGAGTTGGTAACAGAGCTGCTGTTCAGGCATGTTCACAGCGTTGCCGCTGAGTTCCACTTCCAGGGGACGACCATGGTAGGTGATCAGGCGCATCTGAATCCCCTGGATCTGCTGACCGCTGGCAAGCTGGATCATGATTTTTTTTGTCAGGATGTCTTGGTCCTGGGGAGGAAGAAAATCTGTCAGGGGACGGTTTTTCAAGGCCTGGGCCGAAAGCTCCAGAAGCTGGGCGCCATGGTGATTGATCATTTGAATGATGCCACGTCCATCAATCAGAACCACCAAATCGAGAATATTGTTGTAGAGGTCTCGAAATTTCAGATCTGACTCTTCCTGTTGAGCCATGCGTTCTTTAACAAGCGATTCTAACCCCCCGGTGTATTCTTTGAGCTCACCGTTGATGGTGCGAAGATTTTTTTGAATGCGCAGGGACTTGAGCAGGGTTTGGATTTCGTCAAAGCACTGAACCGTGGTGACAATGACAATGCTCCAAAAAAAGAAGGTATTGTTAACAAAGCAATTGAGTTCTTCTCCGCTTAAAGGAGGGGACCCCAGGTAGACGGTCAGGGCATAGATGCAGTACATCGCTCCGCCCAAGCCGAGAGATTGTCCGATATTTAAGGGGAGTACGGAAAAGCCTCCGGCAATCATCAACAGGATACCCACATAGTATCCGGATCCAAAGCCCCCGAGTTTGACTGTCATGAGAGAGATGACCAGAGTCCCCAACAACATGGAGCCGAACATGATTTTGCGGCAGTGGCGTTGGAGTTCTGGAAAACGCAGCAGTTGCAATAGTCCAATGAGGACAAAAACAAAGCTTAATCTGTAGCCTAGAAAGAGGGGGAAAACGTCACGAGCATGGACATAGTCGAGTAAAGAGAAAAAGGAGAAAAAGACAGCACCCAGCCAGAGGCAGATACGGGTTCGTTGGTAAAAAAGCTGATCTATTTCCTGTGCAACCTCTAAAGGCGCTGTAGTGAGGGCCTGATCCATTATTCCTTGATCGCCTTTGCAAAAAGATTGACTCCAGATTCCTCTATCAGCACCTCAACCTTGTCGCCAAACGGAGTCGGGGCAAAGAGTTCAATCATGTCTTCCTTGGTGCGGTAGATCAGCTCCCATTTCAGTAGCTTGTCAAGAAAGAGCGAATCCGGATAAAAAGTGAAGTTGCCCAAAAGTAAGGTGCCGCCGGGGTTCAGGTGGTTGTAACACTGGGTGATAAGCGCGCGAAACAGGCGTGGATCCAGGTAGTCGCACAGCCCAACCGAATAAATGATATCCAGAGGCTCAATGTGATGCTTGGCTCGACCCAGCGCCCACTTGATCACGTTTTCACTCATCAGGCGGATAGAAGCCCGGTGGGGAAAGATATTGACGTGCTGGTTGGTATACTGCAAAGCCTCTGAGTCAATATCCACACAGAGCGCCTCAATGTCTTCACTGTACTCACAGTCGGCAAGAAAATCGAATAGCTCCCGATTGGGCCCGCAGGCCAGGTTCATGATCCGAGTGATCTTGCCCCGGGCATGAATGGGGGCGCTGCAGAGCTCCAGCTGTTTTTTCATCAGCTTGCGACGTCCACGAATTGCCAGGGATCCTGGACGTTGCAGGCAGAAGGCATCGATAATTTCGCCCAGTTTGCCTTCACCCTTGGGGATGTCTGTATAAATATGCTCCATCATTAAGAAGTCACCAGCATATCCCTTGGGCTTAAAATAGGCTCTTTCGGCAAAGCGACTCCGCATGAAGTAGGGGAATATTTCTTTGAAAATATATCCCCAGAGCATTTCTTCGTAGTTGCTCCCGGCCATGGCCTTCTCAAATTCGGGTAAAGCAGCATTGAGTTCGGCTAAAACGACATGACAGCGGGCTTCCGTCTCCAAGGCGACCTTGCCTTCGGCCTCAGCTTTTTGCAGGGTATGAGAGAGGTTGAACAATTCGGTTTTGAACGTCTCCATTTTGCCACTGATACTCTGCCAGAGAGAAGAGTTCAGCAGCGCGGAAGGAAGGGGTTTAGCCTCGGAGTAGCGGCTGGAATGACGAGTCGAAAGCGAATCTGCATAGCCGGCGATGGGTTCTCGCTCTCCGGCAATACGACGAAATTTACCGCAAATATTTTGGGTAAGGAAAAAGAGGAAATCAACAAACAGCTCGGGTTTGGCGGCGCGAAGTTTGGTCATGACCATCTCATCAAAAATGCCGACCTGCGCCTCACCCGAGGCCTGTATATTACGCACGCGGGATTCCCCATCAAAGTAACCGATCTCTCCAAAAAATTCGCCTTGGCCAATCAAGGCTACGGTGATACGGGTATCCACCCGGTCGGTATAGCTGACCTCAACAGCACCCTGCGCCAGATAGTAAAAGGCATGGGTCGTACTTTCTGGGCTGAGAATGGGTTCGCCTGGTGAAAAGGTTCGAATGTTTGCATAAACGAGAACTGAATCGAGTAGGGCAGGCGCAATAGGCGTAGGTGATGGTGACATGAACGTATCCTCAGGGCAGTGTTTGGGGGCATTGGGAGAAGGCTCCCGGAAATTGGCATTAGAACCTGGTGATTAAGCCAAGGGTGACGGCATGTGCCCCGCCCTCGGTAAAGGTTCCCTCGATATTGAGGTCGTTGTTTACCGAGCGGGATTGGGTATGGTGATACATGTAAGAAAGGCCAAGCTCCGTGGAGGGAGAGTAGCGAAAGCGAATTCCCAGGCAGTAGACCATTGCATCGGAGTCGGGTAGCTGAAATTCAAGGGTTTGATCAGGGACCGGTGTTTCATCAAAGGCTATCCCCAGGGTTGTTGTCCATTGCTGGTTCCAGGCATAGGTAAGGCCAAGGCGATAGGCGTTGGTATCTTTCCAGTTTCTGGGGATGGGAGTGTCGAAGATCGCAAAAGGGGGGCTGGAAAGGTCTTGTGAATACTCAAAATCCAGTACTTCGGTTGCCCCCCAGAAGGTCCTGTCCCAGCCAAGTTCAACTGTCAGGCGCTCGAAAGAGTACGAGGTGGAAAGGCTTAAGACTGCGGGGAGGGGGAGCTCCAAAGATGATGCTGTGTGGTCGCTGAGCCACGATGAACCAAGGAGCGCTCGTAATTGACTGCTTCCACTCAGGTGGAGATCAACTTCAGAACGATAAGTGGCAGCGATATTCCACCGTTGGTTTGGATGGAGACTCAACGCCAGGTTGTATCCGACTTTGTTGTCGGAGGCATTGGAAGAGTGGCTTAAAGAAGTCAGCGCCCCCAACTCAGAAGCAAAAATGGGGGAAGTAAACTCATTGTCGACTTCACCTTTTGCGTGAATAAATCGAACCCCCCCGCCCAGACTCATCCAGTCGTTCACTTGAAAAGACATGCTTGGGCTGGCTTCAACAGTGAACAGTGAAATTTTTTGAGCAAAACCACGTGGGAAAGGCTGGGACCATTGTTTGGCCAGGCCAAAAGGGTAGGTCAGGGAAAAACCAAAGCGAACTTTTCCAAATTCAGGGGAGACCAGGTGGACCAAAGGCATATAAAACAGTTCACTTGCAGACTCCCCATGTAAAGCCGGACTCCTGCTGTCTGCATAGTTGACGGCTGGGAGGTAGAGTGTGGTGAGGCTGGTTTCGACCAACCAGAAATCGGGCAGGAAAGCCATGTTTGCCGGATTGTAATAACTGGCATCTGGGCCGGGGGTATACGCGGTGTTGGCGCCAGCTTTTCCGACAGCACCCAAAGATTGATTGGTGATACGAAACCCTGAGGCTAGGGCGGACTGGTCAGCGCTGAGACAACTGTATATGAGAGCTGTCAGGAGAATTCCGCAAATATAGGAAGAAGTCCAGACCTGAGGGGGGGGCCATAACGCCATGAAGATTCCTGTAAAGATAAAACCACCATTTTTTTAGGGGTTCTTTGGAAGTATAGTAGATTAAGGCGATTATAGCATTGATTTAAAAAAGTAAAATAAATTTAGACCAATAATCCCCCCTGATACCAAAATGTAAGAGGCGGTATTGTGTTTTTTAGGTAGATTTACCTGGGATGGTTGTGTGGGGTAGAGGGCGTTAAGGAGCTTGCTCCTCATATTGGTGTATTAGAGACCTCGTTCATTTAGTAAAGAGTCGTAAAAAAGGATAAAGAGTAGCTGGTAACTGTGCAGGAAAAATAAGGCATCATCGAGCCGAGACTCCTCCTGACTTTATTCCCGCAGTAGTAGTCGCAAATGCCCTTCCCCAACATCAATGGCGGCGACACCATCAGCAAGGCTTTTCCAGAACCCGGGATCTGCGCCAAAGGTTTCGATCAGGTCAATGTTTTTCAGACCACCGAGCCAGGCATTGGGCAACGGAATGCCCATGACTGAAATCCCTCGCAAAATGACCACCGGGCGGCCCTGCCGATAGGCCAACTCAGCACCGGCTCGAACCTTCAGGACCTTACCCCCCATAATTGGAAAATCAGGATCAAGCGGAATGAGCAGTTTGACACTGACAAGATCCTGGGCAAGATCCACCACCATTCGTTGTCCCAGGTTAGAGTTTTGAGCGACCACGGCGTTTATTTCCCGTTCGCTCAGCAGAATTTCATGGGAGGCGCCTGCTTCACTGTAGGCCTCAGGTTGCAGGTCAGCACTGGAGAGTTGTGGTGCATGTGCGGGGGAATATGAAGCTGCGCTGGCCCGTTCAAAACGTTCTAGCTTCTGTTCTAATTGCTGTTGCTCCTGGGGATTGAGACTGACCGGGGTAAAAGGCTGCGGAAAGAGCCAGTTGCGGATGAGGATGAAGGCAACCAGCAGGGCCAGGACCATGGCCGTGAAAATTATGGCGAACAGTTTGAAAGCGGACATTGGCTGTTGTGGTGGGGCAGGTCTCATGGGGGGCACCAGGGTGAAGTTATCTGAAAGAGAGGTCAGCGTCTTTTGGGAAAGGTACTGTTTTTTTGTAGAAAAAGCCACAGCTGCAGGGAATGGTTCAGCAGGGGTTGTTTGCCGAGAAAAAAACTGTCATACTTGGAGGGCAGTTCAGGGAACTGCTTGCTTGATCAAGACCGCAACGTCTGCGGTGACCTGAGGCCTGTTCATGGTCAAACATCACGTCCCTTGACTCTACACCAAGCAAATACATGCAGCCACAGAACGTGCTCTATCTCTGCGAACCTCGGATGTAAATAAATTACAGCTTGAAGGGATAAATGGCTTGCACCTTGTTGTAATCTTCATTAAGAGCATCGATTCCGATTTTTGGCCGATGCAAAGCCCCACGGATTCTTTATGACTGGCACGACCTATCTTGCTTTTATTCTCTCTGTTCTTCTGCTCGGCTACCTGTTGGATCTGATCGTCTCTCTCTTGAACCTGCGATGCCTCTCTCCTGAGCTTCCAGGGGAGTTTGCAGATGTCTTTGATGCCAAGGAGTATGCACGATCGCAGGAGTATACCCGGGCAACGACTCGTTTCTCCCTGGTTCAGGCGAGTTGGAGTCTGGTTTTGACGATAGGTTTTATTGTTGCCGGGGGATTTAATTGGCTGGATTTGTTTGCCAGGAGTCTGGGGCAGGGCGAAATTGTCACCGGCCTGGTGTTTACGGCGCTGCTCGGGCTCCTCAGCTCGGTGGTTCAGTTGCCCTTTTCCCTGTATTCGACCTTTGTTCTGGAAGAGCGTTTTGGATTCAATACCACCACCTGGCAGACCTTTGTCCTGGATCAGTTCAAAGCCATGGTGCTGGTTGTCGTACTCGGAGGGCCATTGTTGGCTGCAATTCTCTGGTTTTTTTCCAGCAGCGGTCAGTTCGCCTGGTTCTATTGCTGGCTGGCAGTCGTGCTGTTTATAGTTGTGATGCAGTTTTTGGCTCCAGTGGTGATTATGCCTCTGTTTAACAAGTTCGTGCCGCTTGCCGAGGGGCCGTTGAAGGAAAAAATCACCGAGTATGCCAGGCAGCAGCGATTTGCCATACAGGGGATTTATACCATGGATGGCTCAAAGCGATCCAACCGGGCCAACGCTTTTTTTACCGGGTTTGGCCGCTTCCGGCGCATTGTCTTTTTTGATACTCTGCTCGAAAAACTTGAGGAGAATGAACTGCTTGCTGTTCTGGCGCATGAGATGGGGCATTACAAGCTGCGACATATTCCAGCTATGATGGTGCTCTCGGTTTTGCAGACCGGCCTGATGTTTTTCATCCTTTCCCTCTTTTTGCAGAATCAGGGGCTGTTTGCAGCTTTTGGCATGGAGCATGTCTCTGTCTATGGCTCACTTATTTTTTTTGGTTTTCTCTATACGCCGATCTCTCTGGTTGTAGGGGTGTTTTTTCATCAATTTTCGCGGCGCAACGAATATCAGGCCGATGCCTATGCTGCCCAGACTTTGCAAGAGGTCTGTGGGAATGAAGCGCTTATCCGCGGACTCAAAAAACTCAGCGTTTCCAACCTCAACAACCTGACCCCGCATCCGCTCAATGTCTTTTTGAATTACAGCCATCCGCCAGTGCTTGCCCGCATTCAGGCCCTGCGGCAGCAGCCAGCAGGCGGTCATGACTGATACCGCACAACTCGATGACCGACTGCATGCGGCCTGGCTCAGCCAACTGATTAGGGAACACCGCGATATTTGTTATCAGTACGGGCTTTGCTTAAGTGAACCCATTTTTCGCATCAGCAGAAGCCGCCGCCAGCTCGGGAGCTGGTCGGCAAGGGACCGGTGTTTGACGCTGAGCCATTATCTCATCATGGAACATCCCTGGGCCTTGACGATGCAGGTGCTCAAGCACGAAATGGCCCACCAGCTCTGTAGCGAACGGTACGGCACGGAGGAGATGGGGCATGGGGCGCTTTTTAAGCAGGCCTGTCACCAAATGGCCGTGGATGAGTCATTTCAGCGGGCCGGGGCGGATTTATGCGTGCAGCTCAGCGAGGAGCAGGTCGCAGGCGGCAGCACGGCCCCTGGGCGAAGGATTATAGAAAAGGTGCGTAAACTCTTGGCACTGGGCGATTCCGACAACGAGCATGAGGCTGCCCTGGCCATGCAGCGCGTCAGTGAACTCTTAGAGCGGCATCAGCTTGATCTTGGAAGTCTTGCCCAGGAGCAGCAGCTCTTGCATCGGAGCATTAATACCGGTAAGCAAAAACTGCCGGCCCATCGTAAGGTGATCTGCACGCTTCTGGCTGACCATTTTGGCGTACGGGTGATCTGTGGATCCACTTATCAGCCTGACCAGGATCGTGTTGTCAAAACAATCGAGCTGCTCGGTCCGGAAGAAAATGTCGCCATTGCCGAGCACTGTTATCATTTTCTGGAAAATCGGCTTGAAACCCTGTGGCAGCAGAACCGGCATCACTACGTCGGAAGTGGTCTTCGAGCCCGCAACAGTTATTTCTTTGGCATCCTGGCCGGGTTTCGTCAGCGCATTGAGGACGAGCAGAGGCAGCCACCCATACGAAGAACTGTTGCCTCCGCAGCTTTGCTGCCTCTTGAGCAGGCACAGCAACGGCTTGAGGATTTTGTTGGTTGGCGTTTTCCCCGTTTGTGCCGCAGAAAAGCAAAGCCTGTGCAGATGCATGGTGCCGCCTATCGACAGGCTCTGGCCACCGGGCGAACGCTGCAGTTACATAGGCCTGTCGAAAACAGCCAGGAGATTAAACTGCTTGGCTGAATGCTTCTGAGGGAAATAATCCTCGCTTAATTTGTGTGTTTTGAAGAAAATCTGTCAATCTGACTTTATAGAGAGAACTGCAGCATTTTGGAGGAGTCGTTGGTGAGTTACGCCATGGAACGTTGGAATATCAATAAGTCATCTGATCTTTACGGTGTCACGGAATGGAGTGGTGGCTATTTTTTTGTGGCTGAGAACGGTGACCTGATGGTAGCGCCTTCTCCCGGGGAGACCGGGCGGGCGGTGTCCATTGCCGAAGTCTCGCGGGGTATGCGGGATCGGGGCTTTGATATGCCGGTCCTGCTGCGCATTGAAAACATCCTCGATTCGCAGATTACCCTCTTGAATGAGACCTTTCGGGATGCCATGGGCGAGCTGGGGTACAAAGGCTCGTTCATGGGGGCCTACCCTATCAAGGTGAATCAGCAGCAGCAGGTGGTGGAGAAAATCGCCCAGTTCGGCTCCCGCTATCACCATGGTCTGGAGGCAGGCTCCAAGGCGGAGCTGATTGCTGCCATGGGGATGATGCGGGATAAAAAGGCGGTGCTCATTTGCAACGGCTATAAGGATGAGGAATTTATCGATCTGGGGCTCTATGCCACCAAGATTGGCTACACCTGTATCCTGGTGGTGGAGATGCCCGATGAACTCCCGCTGATTATCGAGCGCTCCAAAAAACTCAAGGCGCGGCCGATCCTGGGAATTCGTATCAAGCTCTCTGCCCAGGCGGGGGGACATTGGTCGGAATCGGGTGGGGAGCGCTCCATCTTCGGGCTCAATACCAGCCAGGTCATTCACGCCGTGGATATGCTCAAAGAGGCAGGTATGCTTGATTGCCTCAAGTTGGTCCACTACCATCTGGGCTCCCAGATCTCCAATATCCGTGAGATTCGTACAGCGGTGAACGAGGCCTGTCGCGTGTACGCGGGGTTGGCCAAAGAGGGGGCCGGCGTCGAGTATCTTGATCTCGGCGGTGGTCTGGCCGTTGATTACGATGGTTCCCAGTCCAATTTTCTCTCCAGCCGCAACTATAGCCTCAAGGAATACTGCACCGATATTGTCGAGGCGGTCATGACCTCGCTGGAGGATGCCCAGATTCCCGCGCCGGTGATCATCACTGAGTCGGGCCGGGCGCTGGTGGCCTACTATTCGATTCTTTTGTTTAATATTCTCGATGTCACCCGCTTTGAACCGGATCCCCTGCCGGATACCCTGCCTGAGGATTGTCCGCCCCAGCTGGAATACATGCATCAGGCGCTCAAGGATCTGACCATTCGCAATATTCAGGAGGTGTTCAACGACACCATCTTTTATCGCGATGAAACCAGGCGACTGTTTCAGACCGGAAAGATCACCCTGCGAGAGCGGTCGCTTGCCGAGCGCCTTTTCTGGACAACCATCAACCGGATCAGCCGCCTCGCCAAGGATCTGCGGAACCCAGGCGCTGAGCTCTCAGACCTGGATCGCATTCTCTCGGACTTTTATTACTGTAACTTTTCTGTGTTCCAGAGTCTGCCCGACTCCTGGGCCATCGAACAGCTCTTTCCCATCATGCCGATTCACCGACTGGATGAAGAGCCGACCCGTAAAGGGATCCTGGCCGATATCACCTGCGACTGTGACGGTAAGATCGACCAGTTCATTGATAAGCGAGGGGTCAAGCATTACCTGCCCCTGCATGAGCTGAAGCCCTATGAGGAATATATCCTCGGTGTCTTTCTCGTCGGCGCCTACCAGGAGACCCTGGGGGATCTGCACAACCTTTTAGGCGATACCAATATCGTCACCATCCGCATTAAGGATCAGGGCGAGTTTGAATTTGTTAACGAGCAGGAGGGCGATACCGTGGCCGAGGTCCTCTCCTATGTCCAGTATGATCCCAAACGCCTCTTTATTCGCTTTCGTGAAACCGCGGAACAGGCGGTGCGCGAGGGAAAAATCAGTCCCCAGGAGCGACGTGAGGTGGTCAGCGTGTATGAGGCAGGCCTGCGGGGCTACACTTATTTCGAACGCTAACCTGCTAATTTTTTTAAGAAGGAGGATTTTCCATGTCCCATGTTCTTATTATCGGTGCCGGTGGTGTCGGCTCTGTTGTTGTCCATAAATGTGCCCAGATAACCGAGGTGTTTTCAAAAATTACTCTGGCCAGTCGGACGCTTTCCAAATGTGAAGCCATTGCCGCTTCGGTCAAAGAACGGACCGGTGTGGTGGTGGATGTGGCCCAGGTCGATGCCGATAATGTGAGTCAGACCGTGGCGCTCTTACACCAAATTAAGCCGGATCTGGTGCTCAATGTGGCCCTGCCGTACCAGGACCTGCCCCTGATGGACGCCTGCCTTGAGGCGGGTATCGACTACCTGGATACCGCCAACTACGAGCCGCCCGATGAGGCCAAATTTGAATACAAATGGCAGTGGGCCTACAAAGAGCGTTTTGAAAAGGCCGGGCTCATGGCGCTGCTGGGCTCGGGGTTTGATCCCGGGGTGACCAATGTCTACTGTGCCTATGCCCAGAAACACTATTTTGATGAGATCCATACCCTGGATATCATTGACTGCAATGCCGGTGATCATGGGCAGCACTTTGCCACCAACTTCAACCCGGAAATCAATATTCGCGAGATCACCCAGCGCGGCCGTTACTGGGAGCATGGCGAGTGGGTGGAAACCGATCCGCTCTCTTGGTCCATGAATTATGATTTTCCGGAGGGAATCGGGCCGAAGAAGTGTTTCCTCATGTACCATGAGGAGTTGGAATCCCTGGTGCAGAACCTGAAAGGACTCAAGCGGGCCCGTTTTTGGATGACTTTCTCCGAGCAGTACCTCACCCACTTGCGTGTCCTGGAAAACGTGGGCATGACCCGCATCGATCCGGTGAACTATAAGGGGACCGAGATCGTGCCGATCAAATTCTTAAAAGCGGTCCTGCCCGAGCCCGCTTCCCTCGGGCCTTTGACCAAAGGGCGGACCTGCATCGGCTGTCTGATGAAAGGGGTTAAAGATGGCAAAGAAAAACAGATCTATATCTATAACATCTGCAGCCACGAAGCCGCCTATAACGAGGTCGGTTCCCAGGCGATCAGCTATACCACCGGTGTGCCTGCCATGATCGGTGCCAAGATGATGCTGCAAGGATTGTGGAAAGCGCAAGGTGTGTGGAATATGGAGCAGTTCGATCCGGATCCCTTCATGGAGGATCTTAACCAGCACGGGCTGCCCTGGGTTGTGGTGGAACTGTGAGCGAAACGGATCGCCCGCGTTTTGATGGCCGGATCGGCTACCGTTTTGATCCGGCCATAATTGATACGCCAGCCTTTGTGGTGGATGAGGGCTTACTTACCGATAACCTGGCAATTTTGGAGTCGGTGAAAAAAGCCACCGGTTGCAAGATCCTTCTGGCGCTGAAATGCTTTGCCATGCATGCGGTCTTTCCCCTGTTACGAGAAACACTCGATGGTGTCTGCTGCAGCTCGCCGCATGAGGCCAGGCTCGGCCGGGAAGAGTTTGCCCGTGAGGTCCACAGCTTTGCAGCTGCCTACTCTGAGGCTGACATTCGGGAGCTGGCCATGACCAGCGATCATCTCGTTTTTAACTCCCTTAACCAGTGGCAGCGTTTTCGCTCCCTGGCCCAAGAGAGCGCTGTACAGGCTGGGCGTCAGCTGGAGTTTGGCCTGCGTATCAACCCGGAACACTCGGAAGGGGCAACGCCCATCTATGATCCCTGTGCGCCTGGGTCCCGCCTGGGGATTCGACGGGCGGATTTTCGTCCCGAACTGCTTGCCGGGATCAGCGGCCTGCACTGGCATAACCTCTGTGAGCAGGATGCCGACTGTCTTGAGCGTACCGTGGCAGCGGTTGAAGCCTCCTGGGGCGATGTCCTGGGCCAGATGGACTACGTGAATTTTGGCGGTGGCCATCATATCACCCGTCCTGGCTATGATCTTGACCTGCTCATCAACATTATTCTGCGATTCCAGAAAAAATGGCAGGTGCAGGTCTACCTGGAGCCCGGAGAAGCCGTGGCCCTGAACAGCGGCTATCTGGTGGCAAGCGTGCTTGACGTGGTGGCTGCGGATATGCCGGTGGTCATCATCGATGGCTCTGTGCCCGCACACATGCCAGATGTACTGGAAATGCCCTATCGACCGCATATTGTGGGGGCTGGTGAGCCTGGAGAGAAGTCCTGGACCTGTCGTATCGGTGGACTTTCCTGCCTGGCGGGTGATGTGGCGGGCGAGTATTCCTTTGATCGTCCTTTGGTGGCCGGTGACAAGGTCGTCTTCACCGATATGGCCATCTATACCATGGTCAAGACGAATACCTTTAATGGGGTGCAACTGCCCGCGATCATGCGCTATCAACCTGAAAAAGATACCTGTTTCCTGGTCCGGCGTTTTGACTACCAGGATTTCAAAAACCGCCTTTCCTGATTTGCGCCTGCCATCGGTGTGCAGAAGTCCCTTTCTTGGAGGATGTTTTCATCTTTCCTGAATCCGTGAGCATTGATCAGTGCCCACCCGCCGTCACGGATTCAGGATCTTTCATTGACAGAACCTGGGTTGAAGACTAGTTTTCTAAGATCTTTCCTGCTAACTCCTTGTTTTGTCAGCTAATGAAGTGCCTTCCCCACAGAGGGAGCTGGCAAGACAGCTTTGTCATCTATGCAGCATTGGAAGAGTCGGAACCTAACTAAACCTTCAGTCGGGAGCGATATTCATGCAAGAGATGCGCTATACCCCTAAATCTGAGATTGATGCCCGCATCGCGCAGTTTCAGACGATCATCGATCAGCTGGATCTTGATGGAGCCTTGATCATCCACCATACCAACCTGTTCTACTTCAGTGGTACCTCTCAGTCCGGCCATCTTTTTATACCGCGCGCAGGCAAGCCGCTTTTCATGGTGCGCAAAAGTTTTGCCCGAGCCTGTACAGAATCTCCACTGGAAGAGATTCTTGAGGTGAAGAGCCTGAAAGCCATTCCGGCTTTGTTGGAGGAAAAGGGCTTTGCCCAGGAAAAGATAGGGCTTGAGCTGGATATTATCCCCTACAATACCTGGAAATTTTACGATAAAGTTTTTCAGGAAACCTCCTTCAGCGATATCTCTGATAGCGTTAAACGTATTCGCACCATCAAGTCACCCTATGAACTGGAGTTGATGCTGCATTCCTGCGCGGTCCTCGATTCGGTTTTTGCCGAGGTCCCCGGTTGGTTGCGCGAAGGCATGAGCGAAATTGAACTGGCCAGCCTCTTTGAGGCCAGCCTGCGTCGGGGTGGCTACAGCGGCTGCTCCAAGATGCGCGCTTTTAATCAGGATTTCTTCATGGGCAATGTCAACACCGGTGCCAGCGGTGCTGCCCCAACCTACTTTGACGGACCGGTGGGAGGCCCTGGGTTGACTCCGGCCAATAATCCCCACGGTGCGGGCTGGAAAACAATTGCCAGAGATGAGATCATTTATATCGACTACACCTGTGTGGTTAACGGCTACACTGCTGATTGCGCCCGCATGTTTGTCATGGGCGATGTTTCGCCGCTATTGCGCCAGGCCCATGCTGCTGCGCTGAAAATTCAGGAGGAGCTGGTGCAGATGATGCGCCCAGGGGTACTGTGCGAAGAGGTCTACGCGCGCTCGCTGGCTGTGGCCGAAGAGATGGGCTTGGCTGAACATTATATGGGGATGGGGATGGATCGGGTTCGTTTTGTCGGACATGGTGTTGGGCTTGAGCTGGACGAGTACCCTATCTTTGCCAAAGGGGTGAAGATGCCTCTGGCAGCGGGAATGACCTTTGCTCTTGAGCCAAAATTCGTTTTTGCAGAGGGCGCCATTGGTATTGAGAACACCTTCGTGTTAGGTGAGGCCGGACCGCAGCCTTTAACCCAGGGGCCAGAGGGGATCACCCAGGTAGAATGACTGAATCCTTGACATTCTTCAGGAACATGCAAAAGTAGATACATGTGCTGCATGTTATGTCTTTTGTCTATGGAGAATCTATCTCATGTCTGTTGGCTTTGGTCAGACGTCAAATACTGAGTCCAGAAAAAACATGGATTCAATTGGGTTTCAGGGCAATATTGCTGCCGTGAGTCTGGATAATATCTTTCAACTCATTGATCTGGCAGCTCTCACGGGTAAATTGGTGGTGCGGGCCCAGAATAATGATGGGGATTTTTATTTTTCTGCAGGGAT
Source organism: uncultured Desulfobulbus sp. (assembly GCF_963664075.1). Lineage (NCBI taxonomy): Bacteria > Pseudomonadati > Thermodesulfobacteriota > Desulfobulbia > Desulfobulbales > Desulfobulbaceae > Desulfobulbus > uncultured Desulfobulbus sp. Next base: position 3,717,468 of record NZ_OY760916.1, on the reverse strand, counting down.
CTTTGTCCATGGAACCCTGCGGGTTAATCCCCATCGAATTGGTGCGCTTCTTCTAGAAAATGGGGTGATTACCCCGGCTCAACTGGAAGAATGCCTTCAGTTACATGAGCAGAGCTCTCCGCCGCGGCCTCTTGGCCAGCTTCTGATAGAGCATGGGTATGTCAATCCCCAGCATCTGGACGATTCATTGGGGCAGCAGGTAAAGCGAGCCTTCTACGAATCCCTTGCCTGGCAGGAGGGATCCTTTGCTTTTTATCCGGGTGAAGAACCGATAGGGGCCGTGAGCCAGTTCCAGGAGCGCGTCGATCATTTACTGCTTGAGGGAATGATCTATCTCGATACCCTTAATGCACCCTGAAATGGCGGGATGTGCTTGTGTTTGTACGGGAATTCGTGCTGTTGCAATTTTTTATCATGCTTTGCCTTCCGGGAAATTCAACCGATTAATCCCTTCTTAAACGTCTTCTTCCTAGTGTAACTTACTCATTTGGGCCAATTTCTATTCGATTATCCGTTCTCCCTGTAGTATATGAGCAATCGATTTTGCACGTTTTTCAGATTTTTTGCTGCCCAGGGGGACGGAATCGTCTGCAGCTATTTTCCGGGAAACGGCCTTGCAAAAACGCCAGTAGTAGATAGTTTTCCACCCGGCAGTTGATCTCCTTTCGCCGGGGTGCTTTCAGGTTGCGTTATTTTGAATTGTGATGGCATCGTAAATAGTCACATTCCTTCTCACTTTTGAATGTTTATTCAAAAGTGGCACTTGTGAAGGCTTTGTATACCTCCCCGACCATGGAATCTTCAGAGAAACAGCCGGAAATAGACGACAGTGCATGATCGTTTTGTGTTGCACCAGTCGAAAGAAACAGGCTTGATCTTCTCGAAGGATATTGAGGGACAAGTTGTACACATTGCTTTGCGATGCAAAGAAAATCGCCTGTGCCAAACGCAGGCAGGCGACAAAGGGCACTGATCACAGGGAGCATTCACGGGACGAATGAAGCAGGAAAAAATCTTCGAGCGGTTGTTGCAGGTGCTTGCTCGTTACGCTCAGGAACGGGAAACCGGCAATTTTGTCGACTACCTGGAACCGGAGCTGTTACGGCAGCGGTTGCATCTCGAACAACAGGGACAACAGGGCGATTGGGATGCACTTTTTGATTGGGTCGAGCAATATCTGGCCTACGCGGTCAAAACCAATCATCCGGGGTATGTGAATCGCATGTGGGCAGGTGCCAACCCGCCTTCCATCATTGGAGAAATGGTCGCAGCCATAACAAATACCTCGGCCTGCACCTATGAGACCGCGCCGGTCTCCACCTTGATGGAAAAATACATGCTGCGGACCATGCTGGATCTGGTGGGGTTCAAAAACGGCAGTGGCCAGATGACCACCGGGTCATCCAATGCCAACATGATTGCCATGATGGCGGCACGCAATACTCTTACCGGCGATATTAAAAATACAGGTCTTTTCGGGCGTCCAGAGCTTTTTGGTTTTGTCAATGCCGATGCCCATTACTCAATGGACAGGGCCGCCAATATTCTTGGCCTGGGTGCTCATCATCTGATCAAGATCCCAGTTAACGAGCATGGACGAATGCGCATGGAGATTCTTGAGCAGGAAATACAACGGGTGGTGGACGAGGGAGGTATTCCTTTCTGGGTCGCAGCCACTGCCGGGACAACAGTCCGTGGAGCCTATGATCCGATTGAACCGCTTTTGACATTGCGTGATCGTTATAGGTTCTGGCTGCACGTGGATGGTGCCTGGGGCGGAGCTGTAATTTTAAGCGAATCCCTGAGAAAACAATTTGTACCGTTTCTTGAGCAGGCGGATTCGTTCACCCTCGATTTTCATAAAATGCTGGGTGCTGCCCTGATGTGTAATGTGCTTTTATTTAACCGACGTCCCCATGTGTTACGTGAGGTCTGCAGCTCGGGTGATGAAAGTTATATTTTTCGTGAGGGGGAGGACGGCGAGGTCCGCGATCTGGGAACCATGTCATTGCAGTGCGGGCGCCGTGTGGACAGTCTGAAATGGTTTCTTGACTGGAAATTTTATGGGCAGGCAGGGTTGGCCGCTCGGGTGGAAAAATATTTGGAATTGTGCCACTATGCAGAAGAGCAGATTACCCAAGCTGATGATTTAGAGCTGGTCGTACCCAGGGAGTCGTTTAATCTTTGCTTTCGTTTTCGGCCCCCCCATGGAAGCGAGCACGCAGCTTTTACCACCACCCTGCGCAATAGGTTGCATCGTAGTGGGCAAACACTGGTGGGGACGGGGCTGGTCAATGGCGAACTGGTTATGCGGCTGCTTATTACCAATATCAATGTCGATAGAGCTGAAATCGACGCATTTTTTCGGGCGGTGATCTCCACCGGCCGCACTTTGGTGGCCGAAGGGAGCGGTTTGGAGTGTACCTAAGAACGAGGTGGGCATGAGTGAGAGCGAGTATGTGGTTACCCAGAAGGAGGCCGCAGAATTTTTAAAGGTCTCTACCAAATCCATTAGCCGTTATCGCAAACGGGGGCTTCCGTTTAAATTGATCCTCAATCCGAGTACCGGAAAGCAGGAGGTTCGTTTTCGTTATGCTGACCTGGAACGCTGGGATGAAGGGAGGCAGCTTTTGTCGACCTATGCCCGTGATGCTGAAACAAGCAGCCCCGCGGCAGCGCCGCCTGCGCAGAGGTCTGCCCCAATGACGCCAGCTGAGAATGTCGAGAGTTACCTCGGGGATCTGCTCTCCGCCTATAAAGACCAGATAGCGTTGTTAAAAGAGCAGCTTGAAGATATGCGGGTGCAACTTTCCCGTCGTGATCGTCAGATTGATGACCTCATGCGCTTGATGGTTGGGCTGCAGCTCGAATACAACCCGATGCCCCCGGACACTACCTCTGTGGTCTCTGCTCCGCAAATGCCTGAAGAGTTTGATGAGGTACCGGAGATGGAGGTGCGCAATGAGGGGATCTACGAGGTGGTTGAGATGCCTGAGATAGCGCCCTCGGTCATTGCCAACTCAGAAGAGCTGGAAGCCGAGGTCGAGCGGACAACGGCAGCAGGAGTCCAGAAAAAAATCTACTCCCAGGAAGAGCTCTCACGTTCTATTCAGCGCCTTCGTGCCAAGGGAAAGAGCTTTGAGGAGATCGCCCATGGCTTAAACCAGATCAACGTGGCAACCTTGTCAGGAAGAATGCAGTGGAGTGTGCCCGAGGTGCAGCAGTTGTTGCCGCCCCTTGTTGAGTCTCCTGGGAGCTATTGAAAAACGGAAGAATTGAACGAAGGGCTCAATGACCGTTAGGTCATAAAGTTGCTCGAGAAGGGCCAGGCAGAATATCTGTCTGGCCCTTTTTGCGTTTAGGCAACCACTGCACTGGTTGCAGCGAAGCTGAGTTGCATGCCCGCTACACCTTGTCGACAGTGTTTCCCCAGTCCCTGCTGCAGCTGGAACTGGGCTTCTTCGCCGGTGCAGTGGCAGGGGATGACCAGCTCAGGGGCGAGTTCCTGTAAGGCTTCAATGGTTTGTTGTACGCGGGGACTCTCGGCGTTGACCAGGTGGAAGCCACCGATAACCGCACGTATGCGTTGTCCGGGATGCTGTGTTTGAATAGCATCTAAGGTATTGATCAGGCCAGAGTGGGCGCAGCCCACACAGACAATCAGACCGGATTCGGTCGCGATCCACAGGGCCATATCATCGTCTATGGGGTCCGGGCGCTGTCCTGCCTGGTCAAGAAAAAATGGTCCTCCTGTGTCTTCATACTCGGTTTTTCGGGCAATGGGGCCGGTCAGACCGATGTTGGGAGCCAGCAAGAACGGTTGCTGAACCCAGTGGAGTTGTTCCTGGGGAAAGCGGTCCAGTGCTGACATGGCTGAGCGCGGCATTTGGATCGATTTGACCTCTGTGCCACGGATTGCATAGCGTGGATAGACTGCCGCAGGGTGGCAGTAGAGTTCAAAAGAATGGGTCAGGCTCAGTAAAGGGGCAAGCCCGCCGGTGTGGTCGTAATGTCCGTGGCTGAGGACAACGGTATCCGCCGTACAAAGATCAACCTGCAAAGCGGCCGCATTCTCCAGCAATACCCCACTGGCGCCGGTATCAAAGAGTATGTGATGCGCTCCGGTGTCGATCCAGAGAGCAAAGCCATGCTCGGTTTTCAGCCCTTCCCCAGCCAGGTTATTTACAAGAATGGTTATTCTGATTTGCCGGGATCTTGTCGATGTTGTCATGGCAACCTCGTCGCATAAATTTTCCCTCGGCTTTGGCCATCAGTTGTCCGTCGCATCGCAGTTCTGCCCGCAATTGGTAAAGCGGCGGGCAGGTGAAGAGCAGCCTGGCCCGAAGTTCCAATGGTACCTCACAGGAAACAGGTTGGAGAAAGCGAACCCGTAAATCTCCCGTGACGGCCTGAATAGATTGGTGAAACAAGCAGTGGGTCATGGCAGCGTCTAAAAGCGAACAGATGACACCCCCATGAACAAGATCATCGTAGCCCTGCAGGTCTTTGCCTGCGATAAAGGTGGAGACAACTTCACCTCCATCCACGGGAGTGAAGCGCAGGTTCCACGAGTGAGGATGGTAGGCGCCACAGAGCAGGCAATGGTCGTGACTGTTTGATTCGTCCACAGTACTTTTATTTGTTTGCGCCGTATTCACGCAGGCCTCGTTTCTGGGCAGTTGCCTCATCGACCTCGTCCTGCCAGCCATTGCGGGTGTTCATGATGAGATCAAATTTGGCGCAATACGGCTTAAGGTCCAAGAGTGGCGTCCCGTCGAGAATGTCGACGCTGTCAAGCAGCAGGGTGGATCCCTCAATCCCAACCAGTTCGACGATGCTCAGGCCGATAGCGTTGGGACGACAAGGGGCCCGAGTAGAAAAAACCCCACGAGGGACATCCTGAAGAAAAGGCTTTACAATGAGTTGTGGTTCTGGTGCCTGATGGAGATGAGTCACCAGGTAGAGATGAGAAAAGCCGGCCAGATCTTGAAGACCTTGGCTGAACTCAGGGAATATTTCTACTGTCCCTCGACAGCCTTTGGCGTAGGTGGGTTGGATTGGGGTTTCTTTGGCAACGGTATGTTCGCTGTGAATGATGCCAATGGGAGAAAATGTAATCGTGGATTGGGTCATGTAGGTACCTTTGGGCGGCAGAGTTGCCACTATTATCAAAAATTTGCGCTGTATCTGGCAGTAGAGAAGCAAAGACAGTACCAGCAATGCTGCGAAGTGTCGAAGGCTAAAATCTGCTGATTTTATGTGTTTTTTTCTTCTGGTCTACGGTGGAGCCAATTCTTGGGTAGCGCTTATGCTACTCCTTGAAAAGCGTTTGTGGTGCAAGATCGCGACTCTTGGTGCGCCTCTCGATGCATGGCTGCCTCAAGATATATCTGCGAGATCCCTTGCGGGGCAAGCAAAGTCAGGGGAGGTGTGCAAAAAGGGCGGATTGTACTTAAAGGCCCAAGGGGGAAGTCAGGAAATGGGCAAGTGCTTCTTTTTTGCCAAGGAACAGGCGTTTAATGGTGTTGTGTTCGGGCGCTGGTTATTATTCTCTGGAAAATAATTCCCCTTGTTCGTACAATGCCGCCCTAGCTTAGGGCTAGGCTGAAGGCGTGGAAAGAAGCATTTATTTCCACCCAGTTACCCTTCTTTTTTGAGGTTCTCTCGCCAGATCTTTCTTGGCTCGCTGATCAGAGGAGGCAAAATTGTCTACGGCAGGGAGTCTTGCTTTGCTAGGGGCTTTGGGATTTTTGCACTGCAGAATAAAGAGGAAGAGAGTGAACAGCAGGTGTTGCCTTTACCGTATTGGGGCAGGTGAACAGGCTCCATTAAAAAGGAGAACTCTTTGAAAATATTAAATATTATCGGTAGTCCCAGAAAAAATGGAACCAGCAGCCGCATTGCTCATGCCTTTACGGAAACAGCAGCGGCCTACGGGGCCAGCGTCATTGATTACCCCCTCAATACCATGCATTACCGTGGTTGTCAGGGGTGTGAAGGGTGTCATACCCGTGCTGAACGCTGTGTGCTTCTCGATGATGTGACCCATCTCTTGGAAGAGATGTACAGTGCGGACGTGGTTGTTTTTTCCTCACCCATTTATTTTGGCGATACCTGTGGTCAATTCAAGCTGTTTTATGATCGCATGTATTCACTGATCAATACCGACCAGGCCAATGATGCAGACAACAGTAGCCGTTTACCTCCTGGAAAGGTTGCGGTGCTTATTCTTGCTCATGTGGAACGAGCGGGCGTCTATAACGATGTGCAGGAGCGTTATACTGATTATCTGGAGATTTATGGCTTTGAAGTACACTCCATTATCGCCGGTGGCCTACCTTTACCATCCAATTCCGATATTGATGAGCATCTTGAAGCGGCAAGTAAGCTGGCCCGTGAATTGATTCGAGCAGAGTAATGCCTGAATTCGTGACGGCTGGTGGGCGTTGAATAACCCATCTTTTATTCAGGTAATACACTCAGCGCTGCTGTTCTTCAATAAAGGTGAGTAAACCTGTGGCATAGTTACAGACGTCTTCGCTGTAGCGAGCAAACGTCAAAAGCCGGGTTTGGAGAGCTGCGCAGCGCTGAGCGCTGAGTACATTTTGGGCGCGTAAGGTGAGGAGTAGCATCAGCGTATTATAGTGCGGATGCTCCCTTTTCCTTGCCTTGCGCAAAAGGCCACCATCTTCTGAAAGGAGAGGCAGTGCCAGCTCGATAGCTGTTTCTAAGAGTATGGAGTCAGTCGTTGATCCGTGCCTTGCTGCAATAAGAGGCATGCCTTTGGGACGTTGACCAAATTCAGCGACCACCGCAGGGATAAGATAAAGCTGTAGATGTTTGCTGATCAGCGAGAGGAGCTTTAACCGCTCCAGATAGATGAGGGTTGAGGTGTCAACAATCCCGACACGAAGCTGGAGGAGATCTGCATACACCAGCTGGGGGGATTTGTTGAGGCCAGGAGTTGGTTTCACGGAAAGGGTACTCTCTTGCATCAGCACCGTGTCGGGCACACAGCTGTTGAGCATCTTTTGCTATAAAGCTGCATGAAGATGCAGCCATTTCTTTTAGTATTGTCTAACAGCCTTATTCTAGGCTTTCAACAGGCAATCATTACTTTCAGCGATCAGGGCGCCGGATATTAACTGTCGGGGAAGCTGATCATGTCAAAAAAAACTCGCATGTACAGCGAGAAATATTTGCATACAATACATCAACGCTACCCCATTTTGATGGCATCGTAAAAAGTCAAAAACTACCAGTTAGGCATGATGAAATCAGCGGGTTACGAAGCTCGAAACGTCGTTCACGTGGCTTTTTACGGGATCGACAATTTTGAGTGGTATCGTCTGCTTGAAGAAGGAGAATACTATGGATTTACAACTCACCATTGATCAGGAGCTTTGCGTGCAGTGCGGTGCCTGCGTGGAGGACTGTCCTTTTCATATTCTGGAGATGGAAGATGGCCTTCCGGTGGCCATTCCCAAGCGGGAACATCACTGTATTCAGTGTCAGCATTGCTTGGCTGTTTGCCCCACCGGAGCTCTGTCTATCTGTGGTATTCGTCCGGAAAAATCTCTTCCCCTCCCGGAGACGCTCCCCAACGGGCGTCAGGTGGAGGCCTTGATTCGGGGACGGAGATCAGTGCGTTTTTATAAGCCTGATCCCGTTGGTAGGGAAACGATAGATGAGATGCTTCATATTGTGGCCAATGCGCCCACGGGCAAAAACAACAGGGGCTGTCTCTTTACCTTGATCGAAGATGCCAAGAGTATGGATAGGCTGCGTGAAGAGACCATGGAAGGGCTGCGCAAAGTTGTCCAGGAAAAAAGGTTGCCCAAAGAGCTGAGCTACTACCGGCATATGGTTTCTGCCTGGAAACAGGGGAAGGATATTATCTTTCGCAACGCACCACATCTCTTGATGATTACAGCCCCTCCGAGCATAGCGACTCCGGATGCCGATGCAATTATCGCCATGAGTTACTTCGACCTTCTGGCTGGTGCCATGGGGATTGGTACACTTTGGAACGGCATGATCCCCACGGCCTTTTCGATAATCAAAGACGATGTTGATATGTATGCTCGTTTAGGTATTCCCGAGGACCATATCAAGGGCTATGGGTTGCTGTTTGGATATCCCACCGTACAGTATCACCGAACAGTGCAACGCGACCAGGCACAGGTCAATCGTGTCCAGCTGAGCTGAGGAGGTGGCGGGGCGCATTTTTCTGTGTTCCGCCTTCAACGATTTGATGTGCGTTTACTTGAGGCCCGGATGTTGGGTGATTTCTTCGTCGATACGATCTGGATCCGGGGCGTTATAGCGGATCAGGTTGTGCAGATGAAAGAGGCTGTCCGGGCCGATCGTGTCAAAACGAATACCAAGATTGTTTCCCGTTGAACGTAACACAACACCGCAGACATCAATCCCCAGTCCTGGGTTGGTCGAGTCAAGAGGGATCCAGAGTCGGCACTCGCTCGCCTCGGCGACATTGGTTTCAATATTGAGTGAGCATCCCCCAACGCTGAGGTTGTCAACAGCGTTGAAGGAGTAGATCTCCTCACCGACGGTGAGCTTGGCTGCCATTTTGAGGGTAATTCGGCTAAATCTTCGTTTTTCCATTTTTGATGCCTCTAGCGGCAAAGGATTCAGGTGTTGTACTAAAAGATAGCTACGCAAAGAGTCAGCACCTAACAACTGTGCTTATCTCAAGGGGGCGAGTGCGAAGTTTCCAGAGCAGTGCCTCGGAAAAAAATCAAAAGAAAATTCAACCTGTAATCGCATGCGTTCATCCAGGTTCAATTTAAACTCAAGCATAAGCGGCGAAGACAATCAACGAAAAAACCTCTGATATTGAATGAATAGAGCCTTTGCCGTACTCGGGAGTAGAAAAGAGCGATGGAACAGACGGAGATAAAAAAACTCGGATTTTGGGAAGTGTCATCCATTGGTATAGGAGGCATGGTAGGAGGAGGGATTTTTGCAGTCCTTGGCCTCTCCGTACAGCTCAGCGGCGGTGGGGCTCCGGTTGCCTTTCTCATAGCCGGTCTGGTGGCGTTAGTGACCTCGTATTCCTATGCCCACCTTGCAGTCAGTTTTCCCAGTCAAGGGGGAACAGTCACCTTTCTCGATCGAGCTTTCGGCAGTGGGCTCTTGACGGGAAGCGCCAATATTCTCTTATGGCTGAGCTATATGGTAATGCTGTCTTTATATGCCTATGCTTTTGGTAGCTATGGAGCAACATTTTTTCCCGTTGCCATCCAGGGAATATGGAAACATATACTCATTACCGGTTGTGTCGTCGGGATAACAGGCCTGAATCTGCTTAGTTCCAGGCTTGTAGGAGAGGCCGAAGATTATATTGTCTTGCTTAAACTTCTTATTCTAGGCCTGTTCATAGGTGTCGGCTTTTTTGGTGTTCAGGCTGATAATATTGCCCCGGCCACCTGGAGCTCCCCCCTTTCCCTTATCGCAGGTGGGATGATTATTTTTCTTGCATATGAGGGATTTGAGTTGATTGCAAACACCGCACAGGATGTCAGGGATGCCGATAAAGTATTGCCACGAGCCTTGTACGCAAGTGTCGGATTTGTCATTGTTCTCTATATATGCGTAGCCGTGGTCACTGTGGGGACACTGCCCCTTGCAACCATTCTGGGCGCCAAAGATTATGCGCTTGCCGAAGCGGCCAGGCCTTCACTTGGCCAGGCTGGATTTACTCTGATTGCCATCGCAGCTATGCTCTCTACAGCTTCTGCCGTGAATGCGACAATCTACGGTGCCGCACGGTTAAGCTATGTGATTGCTCAAGATGGTGAGTTGCCTGAATTGCTGGAGAAAAAAGTCTGGGACAAACCCTTACTTGGGCTGTTTATCACAGCAGGGGTGACGATCGTACTTGCAAATCTTGTCGATCTGTCTGCCATTTCCACCATGGGGTCCGGTGGTTTTCTTTTGATATTTGCCTGTGTCAATATGGCAAACGTTAAGCTTGCCCGGGAAACACAGAGCCGTATATGGATATCTTTGCTGGGAGCATTGCTGTGTTGTGCCGCGTTGGGCTCCCTTTTGTATCAAATAAGTGTCACCGCTCCCCTGCAACTCTGTTTTTTAGGTGGAATGCTTGGATTGGCTTTTTGCGTTGAGTTGGGATTTCGCCTGATCAGTCAGCGGACTGTCTACTTTCGTCATCTCAAAAAAACAGATTTTTAGAAAAGGGAAAAGCTGTATGAGAGAGAAATTCTCTTATTTCCCCATAAAGCTTTCTTTGCTTGCCCTCCAGAAAATAAGATATATTAGTTTAAATGGATATGATAATTTTTACTAACTAAGAGCTGCCATTTTTTGAGAAATGGATTTTTATACCGTGCGGTGAGAAAGCCCCTTTGGGATACTCTTTTGCTTTCACTTCGTATTGCAGGCCATGGTTGCAAGGAGGCCCTTATATGTTTCCAGATGAATTTTGGGTAGAAGTTACCGCCGAAGATACCTTTGAATGTCCGTTCTGCAGAGGTAAAGTGGCGTACAAAGAGGTTGCGCGAACGGGATATTGTATGGATTGCATGAGTGCATTTCATGAATATGACGGAACGCCACGTTTTGGCACAGACCTTGATCCCTATTTTGACATGATGAAGGTTTGGGCTGAAAAAGGGGAGTTGGTTGTTTGGATGGAAAAAACGGAAGAACGGAGAAGGGTTTTGGGAGAGATTAATCTGAGGCCAAGCAAGAAGGAGTGAAGCTGTTGCGTGGAAAAACAGGCTGCTAACCTGAAAAATTTTCAGGAGGCGTAGCTGATCGACGACATAACTGTGCGCTTTTGTGAATGCTATATCGGTGCAGTCGCACCCATGACCAGATGGTGCAGGCTGTGCATTCCGGGGTGCAAAACATCGACGAAGGCTCGCAAGCTTCGGCAACGTCCAAAAAGATGGAGCTCAAATTAACCCAGGTTGCCCGCGCCAGCCTGGAAGAACTCAAGCTGGATTATGAGGATTTTCTGCGCCAACGCAGAATGGCGCAAAGGGCGAAGCGCTTCGCCAGCCAGTCCTTGGTCGACCAGCATTGCACATCCGCCGATGAAGGGTCGACCTGGGTTACGGAAGTAGCAAAAAAGACAGAACCGGATGTAACCGATCAGGGGGTAAGCTCCGGACGTGGCCCGTATATTCGTACCTGTAAGCGATTGTGCGGGGTGCCGGAGATGCTAGGCATTGGCCTGTGCAGCGTACGCCTGTACGTAAACAGGCCGATAACACCGCAGATTCGGTGCCCCGTGATCGCTTACAACCCGATTACCTTCGCTCCACCTCGTCCACACTGTCCACAAGAAATTCTTCCCCAAAGGTAACTACTCACACCCTCTAAAAAAAGCTCAAATCCAAATAAATAACTTGACAGGTTTTTGCCGGATTTTTTTTCAATAGCCAGGGATGCCAACAAAAATGCCCATCAACGCGCCTGGTCGTCTCTAAATCGTTCCAATATTGCGTTCCGATAGCAAACAGATGCGATAGCGTTCAATCGTTCAACTCATGGGCGCACAGGAGGTCGAAAAAAGCCATGGTATAGTAAACCCATGGGAACAGTAAATAAAATAAGGGTTCGCGAAGAAGTCGATCTCCTCAAACAGGAATTTGAACAGCTTTGTTCCGACGGTAAAGTCTCCTCTGAGATACGGGTCCTGTTCAACAGTCTGTTGGTTGTCGTCGAGTTGATACTCTCTATCTTTCTTGAGAAGACAACGCGCAAGGGAAACAAAAACTCGAGCATTCCTTCTTCGCAAACCGAGAAAGACGAAACTGCGACCAAGCACTGCACCACTACCGGCAAGGGAAAACACGTCAATGGGCGTGTTGGTAATACACGCGTCAAAGAATCAGTCACCACTGCTCAGGTCGAGGTGTGTGATACCTGCGGAATGGTGCTGGAAAACGTTGCATGCCAGGGGCATGAACGTCGGACAAAAATCGACATCGTTTTTGAAAAAGTTGTCGAACATATTGACGCAGAAATAAAGCAATGTCCTAATTGTGAGGCCACGGTCAAAGGGCGTTTCCCTGACGATATGCCGGGTAAGCTGCAGTACGGCAATGGGCTTAAAGCGTTTGCCATTCATTTGGTTATCAGCCAGATGGTCGCTTTAAACCGGGTTCAAAAACAGATAGCAGCCATGATTGGTAGCGTAATCTCCGAGGCCAGCCTGCTCAAATTTGTTTTGCGCTTGTACCAATCACTCGAAGCTTGGGAATCCAGAGCTATTGATAGGCTGCTGCAGGCTCCATCCCTGCATGTGGATGAAACCTCGTTTCGGGTTGAAGGGAAGAATCACTGGATTCACGTCTATTCTTCCGGCGAAACAACCCTGAAAGTACTGCATCGAAAGCGGGGCAAGGAGGCAATCGAAGGATTGAATATCATCCCTCGGTATGGCGGGGTGATCATCCATGATTGCTGGGCATCATATTTATCCTACGACCATTGCGGTCACGGACTTTGCGGCTCGCACCTTTTGCGAGAGTTGACGTTTGTCGTTGACTCTAACCAATACCGGTGGGCCCGCAATCTAAAAGCGGTGCTCCAGCAAACGTGTCGTACGGTGGCTCAACGTCCGGAAAAATGTCTTACCGAACGGGAGTATGCCAACCTGCAGAAGCGCTACCGTAATATCCTTACGCGTGGCAGCAAGGAGTTGCCCAAGATCCCTCCAAAACCCCAAGGGAAGCGCGGCAGGATAGCCAAATCCGATGCGCACAATCTTTGGGAGCGATTACAAAAGCATGAGGCGGCAGTCTTGCTTTTTGCCAAAGAACCACATGTACCGTTCACCAACAACAGAGCGGAAAGGGATCTTCGCATGGCTAAGGTAAAACAGAAAATATCCGGTTGTTTTCGACGTAAACAATATGCCCAGGCTTACTGCAGGATTTCAAGTTACCTGCAGACCATGGCAAGCCAGGGGATCAATCCTCTTGTCGCTATCCAGTTGGCACTGGCAGGAACTCTGCCTGATGCCGAAGAATAGGGGTGAGTAGTTACCCCCAAAGTATTTATTTCACAGGCCGGGCATCTGCCCGCAACCTCAAAATAAAAAAGGGTTTAAAGACTCTCATCTCTAAACCCTTGAAATTACTGGTGCCGGAGGTCAGAATCGAACTGACACGGGGTCGCCCCCGCTGGATTTTGAGTCCAGTGCGTCTACCAGTTTCACCACTCCGGCAAAATGTGGGATTCTATTTACCTTACCTGCCTTTTCTATGCAAGAGGAAAGAGTGGTCGCTGGGGGAAAGGAAAACAATCGCGGTGCGGGAAATGCGTAAAGATTAGCCAGGATCGACGAAAAACATTGCATTTCGCCCCGGTCATGGCAGATTGCTGCTTTTGAATTTACCTGGTGCGTCCTCGCTGAAAATTGAGTGTCGCTGATTTTTGCCTTTTGCCTGTTGTTCATCCATGACCATGACTTCTCCCGCTGTTTCACCGCGTGCTGCTGCCATTGACGTGCTTTGCCTTTGGGCCTCAAATCATAGCTCTGTGGATCTGTTGTTTCACGATGCTATTGTGCAGGTAGCTGATATTGATCGGGGGCTCGTCAAAACCTTGGTGTATGGAGTCCTGCGGCAAAAAGAGTATCTCGATCAGATCATTCGTCGTTTTTCCAAGCATCCACTCCGCAAAATGAAGCCTCGTACTCTGATGGCCCTACGTATTGGCGTCTATCAGCTTCTTTTTTTGAGCCGTATTCCCGAGTCCGCGGCTGTGAATACCACGGTCAATGCCCTGAAAGGTTCGAAACAGCCGTCTTGGCTCATTGGTTTTGTCAATGGCCTGTTGCGTAACGTCGCCAGAAAACGGAAGGATCTTCCCTCATCCCAACAACTGAGCGAAGCAGATCCACCTGTACTGAATCACCCCAGCTGGCTGATTGAGCGCTGGCAGCGGGAGTATGGCATGGATACGGTGCGGGCGATCTGTGCTGCCAATAACTGTGAACCTCTCCTCAGTCTGCGGGGCAACCGCCGTAAGGGGAGCCGGCAGGCTCTCAAGGAGCTGATGGAGAAATCAGGGATTAAGGTAGACGCGGGATTTTTCAGTCCCCAGGCACTCATTGTCAAAGAGTATCCTGGTTCAATCGCCTCCTTGCCCGGCATGGGTGAGGGGAGATTTCAGGTTCAGGATGAGGCTGCACAGCTGGCCTCACTCCTGGTAGGGGAGCTTCCCGATGGGGGACGTGTGCTTGATGGCTGTGCCGGCCTTGGTGGTAAAACCTCGCACCTTGCAGAGCTCTTACCCCTGGGGGGAACTGTAACGGCTGTCGAGCCTGATAGCCGACGTTACCGTCTCATGCGGGAAAATATCCTTCGATTGGGGCACCAGCAGTCGGTTATCGCGGTACGTTCGAATTTGGAAAATTTTGCTACCACGCGGCCCCAGCCTTTTGATGCCATTCTCATTGATGCCCCTTGTTCGGGGACTGGCGTTATTCGCCGACAACCCGATATTCGCTGGAACCGCAGTCCTGAAGATTTTATTCAGTATCAACTGGTACAACTCGGTTTGCTGGCCACAGCTGTCAAGCTCCTAAGGCCAGGGGGCACGCTTGTCTATGCAACCTGTTCCTTGGAGCCAGAGGAAAATCATCGAGTGATTGAGCAGTTTCTTGACCAGTTTTCCACATTCACCATAGAAAATGCCCGTAAGTATTTGCCCGAAAATGCCCATCGCCTTATTGATGCACAGGGATGTTTACGCCCCAACCCCGCTGACGGCCTGGATGGCTTTTTTGCCGCACGCCTCACCTCTGCAGGCAGCTTGTAGTTTGCCCGATCAGTGTTTATAATCCTTCTTTACAAAGACAACCCTAACATCTGGGAATCTTGAATAATTGCTTTTTCTTCCAATCTCGGCGTTATGCTTAAAATTTTATCCTCGGAATATTAAGCATATGCCTGCGGTAAAATTTTGCGCATGCCTTGATCTTGATTGAAAAATCTAATCATTCAAGACAGCCCTCTGTGTTGGGTGCCAAATCCCCATGCTTACAGAGAGAAAATGTAACAACGTTGTCCCTTTTTGCCAGGAGGGCAAACATATAATATTTCAATTACTGCCCTTCAATGCAGGGATGGTCGGCAAAAAGCATATTTCCTCAGAGCCCGCCATCCTTTTTCGAGTGAACGATAAGGAGAATTCGTCAATGGCTGAAATTAAATCGACCATGGATCTGGTAATGGAGCGTGCTGCCCGTATGGGCATGGCAACACCAGAGGAAATGCGTCAGGAAGAAAATACCAAAAAGGGCATGCAGAGCACGGTCGAATTTTTAAACGGCAGCATTGCCACGCTTGGAGAAATTCTCGGCACCTTTCCGCAAGAAGACCAGCAGGTGATTGTTAAAGGGATGCTGCGATCCCTGGTACGCAACCTCTTTCTGCCCCGTGACGAAGAAGGTAAGGAACGGCTGCAGCGGGCCATTGCCGGTATTGTGGAGCTCAATGCCGCCTCAGCCGATGTGGGCGCTCTCTGCCAGGAATTGCAGACCATCGCCCTGCAGTATGGTCAACATCGTCAGCAGCTGCGTGACCAGCTTGCCCAGCAAATCCGTATGCAGATCGAACAGGTAATGATGAGTAAAGGGATGCAGCCCGACAGTATAGACTTTGACCCGACTACCGAGCCACAGTTCAAGGAACAGTGGTCCAAACTTGAGGCAGAGTTGGATGGCCAGTACGGGCAGGCCCTGCAGCAGTTCAAGGCCCAACTTTCAGCCTGGTTTGGGATTTAATCATGTATGCCCCTCAGCAGGAAAGAATCGAACGAGTCCAGCAGAGCCTGCGCCGTCGAAAAATAGATGCCCTGCTTGTCTCGCAACCGGATAACCGTCACTACCTGAGCGGCTACACCGCACCCGATCATGGTATTCAGGAAACAGCGGGCTTTCTATTGATTCCGGCCTCGGGACAGCCCCTGCTCCTGACCGACTCCCGCTTCACTTTGCAGGCGGAAGCCGAGGCACCGCTCTATACGGTGGACACCTACACCAAGGGATTACTTCAGGCAGTGGAAAAGCATTGTCGGACCCTGAAGGTGCAGAGCTTGGCTTTTGAAAGTGATTATTTTCTGTACTCGACCTTTCAAAAGCTTGAGAAGATGGCTGCGAAGCAGGAACTGACCCTGAAGGCTCAATCTGGTCTGATCGAAAAATACAGAGCCGTCAAGGATGCGCAGGAGCTTGAGCTGCTCAGACGCTCGCAGGCACTCAATGAAAAGGTGTTTCAGGCGGTCTATCAGACCATTGAGCCGGGGATGACCGAGCGGGAAATTGCGCTTGCCCTGGAACTGACCATGCGGGAGATGGGGGCGTCAGGCCCAAGTTTTGAGACCATAGTCGCCTTTGGCACCAATGCGGCCAAACCGCATGCCGTTCCCACCGATCGCGTCCTGGAGCCGGGAGAGCTGGTGTTGATTGATATGGGGTTGATCCTCAATGGCTACTGTTCAGATATGACCCGGACCTTTGTGGCGGGCAAACCTGATCAGCGTTTTATTGAACGGCACCGGATCGTGCGCCAGGCCATGCTTGCCGGGATTGGCGCTATTCGTGCCGGTGCTACCGGGGTCGAAGTGGACCGTGCTGCCCGCCAGGTGCTCAGCGAAGCAGGATACGGCGACGCCTTCGGTCATGGTCTGGGGCATGGCGTGGGTATTGCCGTCCATGAAGATCCCCGCCTCTCTCCCCGAGGGACAAACAAGCTTGAGGCCGGAATGGTGGTCACCGTTGAGCCGGGATTGTACCTCGCAGACTGGGGCGGTATTCGCCTGGAGAATATGGTGATCGTCACCGAAGAAGGGGCGGAAGTTATCAACCAGGATACGACCAGCCTCGATCTGTAAGGGCTCTGGCTCAGAGAAGAGCGCAGGGCCTCAATTGGGCGGGCCGAGTCAACGGGGGACCGGCTTGCCACTTGGGTTGTTTGCAATCAGAATGTACCGTAACGGTGGGGAAACTCAAGAAGAAATCTCTTTTTGAACACATCGTTGTTTATCGAAAAGATATCTTGTTCAGCCCTCCCCACTGTCACACCTTCAGGTGAAGGATTTCCTCCCCTGCAATCAGGAGCTGCATGTCCGCTAAAAAACATTTCGTCCTTGATACCAATGTCCTGCTGCACAGTAATGCGGCAATTACCTGTTTTGCTGATAATGTGGTCGTCCTCCCCATGACGGTGATCGAGGAGCTCGACAAGTTCAAAAAAAATAATGACGAGCTCGGACGGAACGCTCGTCAGGTTATTCGTACCCTGGACCAACTGCGCGGGCAGGGGAGTCTGGGCAAGGGGGTCCCCACCGAAGATGGGGGAAAGGTCTGGATA
Source organism: uncultured Desulfobulbus sp. (assembly GCF_963664075.1). NCBI lineage: Bacteria > Pseudomonadati > Thermodesulfobacteriota > Desulfobulbia > Desulfobulbales > Desulfobulbaceae > Desulfobulbus > uncultured Desulfobulbus sp. The sequence continues at coordinate 3,700,093 of NZ_OY760916.1, read as the reverse complement.
ACCATGGAAAAAGAGGACGATTGCGGTACCTGCATTGACCTCAATATTCCTGATAATCGGATTATCGCCACCGCCTATCGGCTGCATAAGGAGGGGAAGCGGGTTATCTTTGTCTCCAAAGATATCAATGCCCGGCTCAAGGCCGATGCCCTGGGAATTGCGGTGATGGATTTTGAACAGGAAAAGGCCGATTTTGATCAGCTCTACACCGGTTGGCGAACAATCAAGGTCAGCGCATCCAAGATTGATCACCTCTACCAGGGCAAAGAACTCGAGCTTGCAGATGAGGAGTTTCTCCCAAACGAGTGTGTCCTTCTGATGGATGAGCAAAATGATAAGCACACCGCCGTTGGGCGTGCCAGCAAAGCGGGCTCGCAACTCAGGCCACTTAATCCGGTGTTTGACAGCGCCTTTAATCTTCGCCCCCGCTCCATGGAGCAGCGTGTTGCCCTGGAGCTGCTCATGGATCCGGCAGTTGCCCTGGTGACGATGGTAGGGCAGGCCGGAACCGGTAAAACCTTGCTGGCGCTGGCAGCGGGTATGGCCAATTCCATCAAGGCGGACAAGTACGAAAAAATGCTGGTCTCCCGGCCTGTGATACCTCTGGGCAAGGATATTGGATACCTTCCCGGCAGCAAAGATGAAAAAATGAAGCTGTGGATGCAGCCAATTTTTGATAACCTGAGCTACCTCATGGGATTGACCAACGGGGGGAAACAGGATGCGGCCGCCGAGTTGGGCATCAAGCGTCTTTTGCGGGAAGACCGTATCGAACTGGAAGCCCTGACCTATATCCGAGGGCGTTCGATCTCACGTCAGTATGTGATTATTGATGAGGCGCAGAATCTGACTCCGCACGAGGTTAAAACCATTATCAGCCGGGCTGGAGAGGGGACCAAAATGATCCTCACCGGCGATCCCGAGCAGATCGACAACCCCTATCTCGATGCCAGCAGTAACGGGCTGAGTTACACCGTGGAACGCCTCAAAGGGCATGAGACCTGCGGGCACATCACCTTGACCCGTTCCGAGCGCAGTCATCTGGCCTCGCTGGCGGCGGAGTATTTATAATACTGTGCCCGCAAGCGCCTCTGAAATGGTTTGTCAGAACGCGGTATCATCTTGATTTTGCGTTTGCGAGGTTGCAGGATTTTGGCTATTTACGATGGCAGCAAAGAATACTTGAATTGACTCACACCCCACGGACGTTTGTACACGCTGAGTACCAAAAGGCGTCAGGGGCACTCTCTAAACTGGCTGTAAAGGAAAGAGCATGCGACAGTACATGATTGACGAGATCTCGTTTCTCGAACGCGATACCTTGGATAGTTATCTGAAACGGACCTTGAAGCACGGGGGGCTGGAGGGGGTTTATTTTCTGGAAATTCCTCCTGATCTGATCGGGCCTGAGCAGATCGGTCATGGTGATTGCGCACCCTTTTACTGTACCGTCGTGCTGGAAGAAACCGCCATTCGTTTTGAGCTGCTGGTGCGCAGTGGCAGCAACATGCACTGCACCTGTATCGCTCAGGCCACCGCTGCCCAGCGTCAGTTTGTGCTCGATTTTGCCGACCGTATGCTCAAAGAGGAGATGATCAGCGCATGAACGTAACCGATATTCCCCTGGAAGAACGTATTATTTTTGCTCTGGATGTGGCTGATCCCCGCAAAGCCATAGCCCTGGTCGATCGCCTATCTGACCATGTTCGTTTTTTCAAAGTGGGGATGCAGCTCTTTTTCTCCGGTGGCTGGAGTGTGGTGGATTACATTGTCCGCAAGGGCTGCAAGGTCATGCTTGATCTCAAGCTGTATGATATCCCGGCCACTGTGAAGCTGGCGGTGGAACAGTTTGCCGACCGGGGGATCTCCCTGACCACAGTTCATGGGTACAGTCCGGTGGTGGAGGCTGCCCTGGAAGCCAATACCGATATCCAGATACTGGCAGTTACCGTCTTGACAAGTTTTGGAAATGAACAGGTTAGTGAACTGCAATACCAGGGCACCGTGGAGGATCTCGTCCTGCAACGCGCACGAGCTGTGCTGAGCGTCGGCTGTCATGGCATTGTCTGTTCCGCCATGGAAGCACCTTTGCTGCGCCAACAGCTTGGCCAGGAGTTTGTCATGGTCACCCCCGGTATTCGACCGGCAGGTGCCGATCTCAACGATCAGCAGCGGGTTGCCACTCCCGGGCGGGCCATTGCCGATGGCTCAGATTATCTGGTCATCGGGCGTCCCATCCGTGATGCCCAAGATCCCGAGGCCTGCATCAACGCCATCCAGCGGGAGATAGCCCTGTCACTGGCATGAACACAGGCATGACTCAGCGGCAAGAGGCTCTCAATGGTCATCAGTCCCATCAAAATTTCATGAGGAAGCATATGTTGATTGATTTGTTACGCAGCAGAAGAAGTCTTCGTCGTTTCACGGATCAACCCATTGAACAGGAAAAGCTCGACCTCCTTCTGGAGGCGGCCTTGCGTTCCCCCTCATCTAAAGGGTTCAATCCCTGGGAATTTGTCGTGGTCAGGGACAAAGATCGTATTCAGGCCCTCTCCAAGGCGAAGAGCCACGGCGCCACCTTTCTTGCCGGCGCGCCGCTTGTTATTGTTGTTTGTGCGGATAGCAGCAAAAGTGACGTATGGATTGAAGATGCTTCGATCGCCACCCTTCTGGTCCATCTGGAGGCGGCAGACCTGGGCTTGGGGAGTTGCTGGGTACAGCTGCGCCAGCGAGAACGCGAAGATGGAACTCCCTCGCAGGAGTATATGCGTGACTTGCTGAGCCTACCTGAGGGGATAGAGGTGCTTGCCATGGTGGGAATCGGTTATCCCGAGGGCAGCAAAGAGGGGCATCCCGCCACCTCGCTCTTAACCACCCAGGTTAGCTACGAGCAGTTCGGTCAAAAAAAGGACTGAACACTACGAACCGCACTCAGGAGTTGACGAGTGCGGTTCGTTTAATTTTTGCTGCTGGGCAGGCGATTATGTTCAGCAGCTTCTGCCACCAGCCAGTTCTATGCGGTCTCTGCCTTTATTTTTTGCCAGGAACATGGCCTCATCTGCCTCTCTGATCACCTGTTTTACCTCCATCCCTGCCTCGTAGACGGACAAACCGAAGCTCGCCGTGACCTCGACCGGAGTGCCACAGGCATAAAAAGGGCTCTCTCCGATACGCGCCCGAATCTTCTCTGCCACCAATAAACCACTGCATAGTTCAGTTTCAGGGAGCAGAAGCACAAACTCTTCACCACCCCAGCGAGATACTGAATCCTGAGAACGGAGCATGCTTTTCATGCGAATTCCCGCCTCAACAAGGACACTGTCTCCGGCGTCGTGGCCCAGCTGATCGTTGACTGCCTTGAAGTGATCAAGGTCGATAAAAATCAGGGTAAACGGGGTATGGCTGCGCTGGCAGCGTGCACCTTCATGCTCCAGCCGTTCCAGCATTGCCCGTCGGTTGTACAAACGGGTAAGCGGGTCAATCATTGCCGCCTCCTGCAACGCATTTTGGGCAATGATACGTTGGGCGATCTCGTGGCTGAGGCGGGTATTGACCTCGTTGAGGTCATCGGTCCGCTGGTGGACCCGAATTTCCAGCTCATCTTTGGAGTGTTGCAGGGCGGTAAATGCCTCCTGCTTGATCTTTTCACTCTGGGCAAGTGCAGCAGACATCTCGTTAAAGGCCTTGAGCAGTTGGTCCAACTCATCATTGGTTGTCAGGGTGATCTGTTCGTCGAGTTTTCCCCGGGCAATGTCAGTACAGCGGGTGATGGCGAGATCAATAGGGCCGGTGAGGCGAGCGGCCAGGTACTTGGAAAAGAGAAAAGCCAGGGCAATAGAGGCCAAGAGAGAACAGATGCCAGAAATCCTTAAACTTCTGTATTTGCTGCTGACCTTGCCTGCACGCATATCCAGTCCTACCAAAAACTCCCCCTGTCCGTTGTTCAGGGGAGCATAACCTGAGAGAAATGATCCCCATTGGTCGGTGTTGATCTCATCATCCACACTGACACTGGTAAACCCCTGGAGGAGTCTCGGGACAACAGCCGTGTATTCCTGTCCGGGCATGGCCTGTTCCTCAGATTCATCCGAGTCGATCACAAAAAAAACTTGTTCTCCCTGTTGGCGCATTACATAGAGAAAGGCAATGTCCGGGTTCATTCTTCTCAGCTGTCTGAGCTGTTCCAGCACCTTGGTGTATTGCTTCTGAGTGATGTCTGCCTTGGTCGTGATATTTCTCAACATGTTGGCATCGATCATCTGGCTGATGAGCGCAGCGCTTGATTGTAATCGTTCTTGGAGACCTGTGAGGAGGCTATCGGCAGCGCTGGTGTAGAAATAGGTGCCTATGCTCCCGGAAACAAGGAGAACGGCAAGTACATGGCTGAAAAAGAGTTTTAAACGGATGGGGATCTGGGCGTTCATGGAATGTTCTTGAGGTTCTGGCAAAGTGGAAAAGAGTAACTGGTCAATATCAAGTGGTATCTTAGGGGAGGAAAGTCGCTTTTGGCAAGGAGGTATTTCATTGATTCTGGGGATAAGCCATGCAGCTCCGATTTAAAGAACGCCGAGAATCCACCCCTCAAAGCGGGCAATTTGTTCTTCCTCAAGTGTTAGTTCGGGATGGAGGTAGCGAGGCAATTCTCTTTTTTGATCGGTTTCCTGCAGCCAACGAGTCGCCACATAGGCATCATGCTGGTCCGGTGTTCGATTCTGATGAGGATAGAGTTTATTCCACAGGGAAGGGTAGATTTCTGTAATCAGTGAGTGCCCCATGGAGGGCTGCCAGCCATCATAGGGCCAGAAGTGCAGGGGAGCTGTGACCCTGGAACGAAGAAAATGGAGCCAGGGAAGTCCGGCATGGGTTGATTTTGCCACCGAACCTGGGACATCGAAATGGAAAACCGACTTGGCCCGGGCCCTCACTTCAACCAGGCGTCGCCAGCGGCTGTTTCCCTGGCGTGCCTGACCATTACCCAACTGGTGGTCCCGTATCTGTTGAACGCTGGTTTTTTGCAAGTCTGTGGGCCAGTGGTGCTGAAAGTCTTTTAAAAATTCGGGCCAGTATTTTTCAAGGGAATGGGCCTCAAAATACTGAAGAGGAAAGGAGAATCCGTGGTCAATTCCAATGATGGTTGGCTGGTTGGTGTTGAGTTGTTCCAGAAGCCAGTAGGCAAGGGCACGCCTGGACCAGAAGCGGTGCCTTGGGGACGAGGGGAGTACTTCACTGGGGGGCGTTGTCCCTGATGCGGCATAGACGCGTAATCCCTTTATGCCGGTGTCACTTGCCTGGGCACCCGAGTAGTCTATGCCAATATAGTGTTGATAAAGAGGTTGTTGTGGCGGAAACATGATCAGAGAGTTCGGCGTCAATGGCGGGAAATGGGGCGACAAAGAGGAAAAGAGAAAAATTTCATTTTTACCCTTGCCAAAATAGAATGAGAATTATTACTATGTAGTGCATAGCAAACAGAACTCTACTCTCTTAGCACTGGAGATTACAAATGAAAAAATTTTATGTTGTCCATAATGGCGAGGCCAAAGTTGTCGATACCAAGACGCTGAACTCCTACCCCTTTGTCTCTGAGGCCGCCAAAGAGCCCAGCGATACCTTCAGCCAGGACTGGCACGAATATAATGCCAGCAGCACTCAATGGTGCGTCGCCTATGCAGAGGATGGCCGTGAAGCTGTTGAGCTGACTGATAAGAGTTCTGGTGGTTTGGTCGCCCGGGAGAATGTCTGGTGCGAGATCAGCCGCGTCCCCTATGAAGAGCGCGTGAAGAGGGAGTTGAATTGATGACAGTTCCCCAAAGGGGGCTCTGTCCCTCAGTAGAGATTTTATTTTACCCTACCAGATAATCACGATAGTTCCCAACCTCAGGGTGCCTCCCTAAAGCAGGGGGGCACCCTTTTTGAGCAAGTTGCAAGAAAGGTATCGTGGAGAAAGTGTGCCCACGGGGCAAAATTCAAGCAGCCGGCCCCTTGCCGTTTTTCTTCCTGTCCAGCACCGCCCGAAGCAACTGGACCAGTTCTTTGTTGGTCAGTGGTTTGAAAGCAAACCCTTGAATACCCTGTTGACGAGCCTTTTCTTCGTTAATCAGACTACTGTAGCCGGTACATAAAATAATAGGTAGTCCCGGGCGGAGTTGGAGCAAGGTTTTTGAGAGCTCCATGCCGGTCATCCCGGGCATGGTTTGATCGGTGATGACCGCATCAAAGGCGTCCGGAGTTTGCTCAAACAAGGCCAGAGCATCTCCTGCATTGTTGCAGGTGGTTACCGTATATCCATGCATTGTCAACATGGTGCGTTGCATCTCGGCAAGCATCGGTTCGTCGTCAATGAGCAGGATATGTTCATTCCCCTCTAGATCCTCCGCTCTCTCCACTTGTTTTGCTTCAGGTATCTGGTTGAAAGCCGGAAAATAGACGTCAAATCTGGTCCCTTCACCAGGGCAACTGGTGCAGCGAATAAAGCCTTTCGCAGCCTTCGCGATTCCATGCACAATGGAGAGGCCCATGCCGGTGCCCCGGCCAATCTCCTTGGTGGTGAAATAGGGGTCAAATATTTTTTCTCTGATTTCCGGAGCGATGCCAGGGCCGGTATCGCCAATGGAGAGGCACACAAAGTCTCCGGGGCCTACGCCAGAGTCCTGCTCCAGATCCTGAGGTGTGAGGTGTGTATCATAAAGAGCGATACTCAGTTCCCCACCGGTTGTTTCCATGGCATGAAAGGCATTGGTGCAGAGGTTCATCACCACCTGGTGGATCTGGGTGGGATCGGCAAAAATGTGGCATTTGCTGGTGTTGAGGATCGGGGAGATAGTGATCGTGGTTGGAAGAGCCGGACGGAGGAGTTTGATCGCCTCTTTGACCATGAAGACGGGATCCAGAGCAACAGACTTGGTCTGACTTTGCCTGCTGAACGCCAGAATCTGGCGTACCAGATTGGTGGCTCTGCCACCGGCCTCCAAGACTTTGTCCAGGTCTTGGACAATATCCTGCTGGCGTAGCTTTTTGTCCTTGGCCATCTCCGCATAGCCCATAATTGCAGCGAGAATATTATTGAAATCATGGGCAATGCCACCGGCGAGCGTTCCTATAGCCTCCATCTTTTGAGATTGCTGCAACTGGGCTTTCAACAAGTTGTGTGCGGCTTCATTTTCCTTGCGTTCGGTGATATCCATGACAACACCGGTAAATTTTTCCAGCATCCCTTCTGCGGACAAGCTCGGTTTGCCACGGGCCATGAGCCAGGTCGTCGAGCCATCTTTGCGTGGTACTCGCCATTCGAGGCGAAAGGGGGCGAGATTTTCTGCCGCATTGTGGACCTCCTGGGCAATTTGTTCCTGATCGTCAGGATGCATAGTCGCCAGCCAGGCTGCATACGAAGGTGTCACGGAGTGGGGAGGCAGGTCATAGAGACTCCAGACTTCATCGGACCAGATATTGTCATTGGTGGCTAAATCCCACTCCCAGGTCGCGGCCTGGGCAGCTTCCAGCGCCAGTTTGCGGTGTCGTTCACTCCGCAGGAGCGCTTGTTCCTGTACTTTGAGGTGGGTGACATCGGCTAGGGTTCCCACAATGCGGAGCGGTTCGTCGGAATCGTCACGCAGGACGGCTTTTCCTTTAACTTTCAGCCATTTCCCATAACCAAACTGAGGGTTCAGGCGAAAATCATACTCCATGGAAGGTGTCAGCCTCTTTTTGTGGGCCTCGATAGTGGCAAGAACCTGGGGGCGGTCATCGGGATGCACCGTACTGAGGAAAAAGGCAAAGTCTTTACTATCCTCGGCGGGATCGCGGCCGACCAGCTCGAAATAGCGCGATGAGCGGTAAATCTTTCCACTGCGCAGATCCCAGTCCCAGATAGCCTCACTGGTGGCATTAAGGGTCTGGCGTAACCGCTCCTCACTTTGTTCCAGGGCTCGAGCTGCCTGGATTTTTTCCGAAATATCTCGGGCAATTTTGGAAATACCGATCACCTTATTGTTGTCGTCAACAAGAGGAGAGACAGAAAGGGAGACATCGATCCGTTGCCCGGTATTGGTCAGACGTACAGTTTCAAAATGATCCAACCGCCCACCGGCAGCCAGGGTCTGTTGAATTTTTTTCTCTTCCGCACGTAATTCTTGCGGGACAATGACTGTAATGTGCTGGCCAATGATTTCCGTGGCCTGGTATCCAAAAAGACGCTCTGCCCCGGCGTTCCAGCTTTGAATAATTCCTTCGAGATTCTTGGAAATGATAGCGTCATCGGATGAGGCGACGATGGAAGCCAGCTGTGCCACCTGCAGGGCAGCCTGTTTACGCTCGCTGATATCGCGAACAATGCTTAATAGGAGGTCCCGGCCTTCAATTTGAGCCCCCACCGAGTTCACTTCGGCAATAAAGGTGGTGCCATCTTTACGACGGTGGATGGTTTCAAACAAAATTCCCTGCGCCTCTGCCTCGTCCATCTGCTGCCGGGAGAGATCCTCGGAATCGGATAAACGCAGATCATTGATGGTCAGGTGCAGCAGTTCATCACGGCTGTAGCCATAGCTCTCGCAGGCGGTGGAGTTGGCTTCAACCAGGCGGCCTGTTGCATGGTCAACAAACAAAATTATATCCTGACTGTGTTCGGCCAGGAGTTCATACCGGTGCAGAATCTCTCTCGCCTCTTTTATGGCGGTAATGTCTTCTGCAAAGATGACAATGCCACCGATTTGTCCGGCCGCATCTTTCCAGGGACGAATCTTCCAGCGTATCCACTGTTTACTGCCATCAAGACGCTCAAAAAGATCGCCATCCGACTGGAGAAGTTCACCCCGTAAACCTTTTTGATGCGCTTCCCTCCAGTCCTGAGGAATTTCAGGGAAGACCTCATAATGAGAGCGGCCGATGATATCTTGATCTCCCAAGTTAAAATCAACCATCCAGCGTCGACTCACCTGGAGATGATTCATTTCGCGATCAAACATCGCCAGACTGACCGGTGCTTGCTCAATGAGAAGTTTGAGGTTGGCGGCAGTCTCCTCAAGCTCCATCTCCATCCGCTTGCGCTGGGTAATGTCAATCAGAGTCAGGACAACACCATCGACGGTTTTATCAGCATTGCGGTAGGGTAACATCCGCATGATAAAACTGCGTTCGTCATCGTTGAGATCAACCTCACGTTCCAGGGGCTGTTGCGACTGGAGAACATTGGCTGCATCCGTGGGCAACTCGGACCAGGGGGAAATACTGGAGAGGTGGCGGAAAGGGCGGCCAATATCAGCAGGAATCAGGTTGCACAGCCTGGCCATGGCCGGTGAGTAGCGTTTGATGTTGAGGGCGTGATCTAGAAAGATGGTGGCTACTTCAGCACTGGAGAAGAGATTTTCCAGGTCGGTATTGGTTCGATCAAGCTCTTCGATTTTTCCCTGTAACTCGACGTTGACCGTGATGAGCTCTTCGTTGAGCGCTTGGAGCTCCTCCTTGGAGGTCTCCAACTCTTCATTGGTTGCCTGTAACTCCTCGTTGGCAGACTGGAGTTCCTCATTGGTTGCCATCAACTCTTCGTTGGCCAAAAGAAATCCCTCGTTGGAGGACTCCAGCTGTTTTTCTGTGGCCAGTAGTTGTTCTGTGGTTACCCGAAGTTGTTCCTCCAGGTGGTGAATAACAGATTCGCAGGATTGGTTATCCGTTATCATGGTTCCCCGGGGGGAGCCAGGCGGAGTAAGAGGGGCAGGAGCAGGCTCAAAGAGCACGATGGCTAATCGTTCACTGGAGGTGCCCGCATGCAGTGGCAGCACGATCAGATTAACGGTGCGTTCATGCCCATCAACCCTGAATTTAATCCCCTGAAATTGATTTTTTTTGTCTTCTGCGAAGCTTTTATAGATTGCAGCCCGCAAGGCTGGGCGTAACTCTTCACGGATTAATTTCAGCAGATCCCGGGTGGGTTCTCCCTCAGGGGTGAGCAGGTAGGTTCCCGCCTGTTTGGAGAAATGAACGACCTCGTTGTGCTCGTTGACAATAATCCGTGCCGGGACAAAGCGCTCAAGCAGCAACCGTTCTGCGAGCAGGGCGGGGGGGACTGATTCTTTCGCATCTGTCCTCCTGCTCGGAGAGGAGAGCCCGGGGATACGGCGAATCGGGCCAAAGAAGGGAAAGAGAAGGTTGTGTCGCTGTTCCCCATTCTGGCGGTAGAAAATTTTCCACTTTTTATCCAACGGAGTGAAAAGATTACTCTGGAGCCCCACGTTTTCCGCTGAACCCAAGAAAAGAAAACTCCCGGGATGGAGCACCTGATGAAAGAGAGCGATCAGGCGCTTTTGCATTTCCGGATTGAGATAAATCAGAAAATTTCTGCAGACCAGCAGATCCAGGCGGGAAAAGGGGGGATCTTTGATGATGTTGTGCTGAGCAAAAACTATCATTTCCCGTAATTGCTTGGCAACCTGCCAGTTTGCACCGGTTTGGGTAAAATATTTTTCCAGGCAATCCTGACTGACCTCCTGTTCAATGGCGCTGCTGTAAAGACCGGCTCGGGCCTGATTTATTGCACCTTCATCTAGATCAGTGGCAAAAATTTGGATCTTGTGAGAGAGTTTTTTCTCCTTGAGGTACTCAAGCAGGAGGATCGCGACCGAATAGGCCTCCTCGCCGGTGGCGCAACAGGCATGCCAGATCCGGACAGGATCTTCCTCATGTCGATGGGCAAAGAGCTGCGGGATGACCTGGGTGCGGAGCAGGTCAAATGCCTCGGGATCTCTGAAGAATCCGGTCACACCAATGAGCAGCTCCTGGTAGAGTGCTTCGGCTTCACTGGCGTTTTCAGCAAAGAGTTTCAGATACTGTTGAAAATTTTCCGCCCCTTTGACGAGCATGCGCCGATCTATCCGGCGCAGCAGTGTGTTGCGTTTGTACCCGCTGAAATCATGACCGGTTTGCGCCTTGAGCAGGGAGAAAAGTTGGTCGAGTTCTTTACTGTCCACAGGTGTTTTTTTGCTAGGTATGGAATGCTCACAGAGTTGCTTGGCAAGTCCTACCAGGGTGGAGGCAATATCTTGATCCGCCAGAACAAGGTCGACGCACCCCGTATCGATGGCCTGGTCGGGCATGGAAGCGTTGATGGCGGAGCCTGGTTCTTGTACCAGTACAGAGCCACCCTGTTCTTTGATATATTCCACACCCTGAGCGCCGTCTTTACCGTAACCAGAGAGGATCACTCCTATGGCAGCGTGTTTTTTTTCACTGGCCAGACTTTCCAGTAATCGGTCGATGGGGTGGGGGAGCTGTTGCTGCTCGCGGTAAGGTTCCAGATGAAACGTCTGCGACTTCAGGGTGAGAAAGGAGCCTGGAACAATCGTGTAGATGGTATTGGCGTGCAACTCCATGGACTCCTCGGCAGCGAGGACAGGCATGGTTGTATACTGACGAAGGAGGTCCGTGAGGTGTGAAGGGCCTTGGGGAGGCAGATGCATGACCACAACAAAGGCGAGGCCCGTATCCGATGGCAAGCGCGTGAATATTGCTTCAAGCGGTGCATGACCGCCAGCAGATGCGCCGATGCCAACAATTCCGCAGGGGGAGAGGGACTGCTCAGTGGAGGGCATAGAAAGTGACTCCTTCTTGATCCTTAGGTGGTGCAAAAGTTTATTGTACGGTACCAAGCCGGTAAAATATTGCAAGAAGCGGAGCTGGAGAATGGTTCAAGTAAAAAGAAAAAGAGCAAGTTGATTGCACTTAAGGACAAAGGGCTTATACTCTTAAGTATAAACAAAAAAGATGTTTGCCTGAATCGACAGACACCTCAATGTAGAGCGCATAAACAATGCAAAGGGGCATGTTGCGAGAGCAATTTGCTGTTACAAAGCCCCGAACAGATGAACACGATATGAGGAGGTTTATATGTCGTACGCATGTCGTCAGTTGGAACTTGGAAGAACAGGCATGGTCGCTGAGTCCAAAGTCAAATGGGAAGGCTCACCTATTCCTCAACCCTACGTGTACTACCGGACAACGTCCACCGTTGCCTATGCAGAGCTGTGCGCTCCCGGGGCAGTGCTTGACGCCCATTGGAGCGAAATAGTCTCCGCTGCACTTTCGGCAGGAAAAGGGGTTGGTGTAGGAAAAATTGCAGAGGAACCCTACACTGCGCTGGCAGCCTTTGAATCAAGTTTTAAGGAGCAGTTGAGCCTGGGAGGAATCCCCGGTGGGGATGAGATTCTCGTCACCCTCTCAGCCAGACAGCAGCCCAACAAAGAGTGGCATAGGTAGTGCCCACTCATGAACCAGAGAACAAGCTGAAATAGTTTGTCTCTGGTTCATGTTCTTTTAACTATTCTTCACGGATTCAGGCTATTTTTTCTCTGTATCCAGATAGTTCACCCCCGACTCATTGAGTTCTTTGAGCTTGGTCTCGATCCGGTCACAGAGGGTCTTCAGCACCTGCAGGCGAGCACAATACTTGCTGTTGGCCGCCACCAGGGTCCATGGGGCCAAAAGGGTGCTGGTTCTGTCGACCATATCACAGACTGCCTGCTCATAGAGTTCCCACTTTTCCCGATTGCGCCAATCTTCATCCGTGATTTTAAAGGTCTTGAAGGCTGTTTTTTCACGGTCTTTGAAGCGACGTAACTGTTCATCCTTGGTGATGGCCAACCAAAATTTGACCACCAGCAGGTTGTGGCGGACCATCTGTGCTTCAAAATCGTTGATTTCACTGTAGGCCCGCATCCAGTCCGCTTCGGCACAAAATTCTTCGACCCGCTCAACGAGAACGCGACCGTACCAGGAGCGATCAAAGATGGTGACTCGTCCCTTGCGGGGCAGGTGGCGCCAGAAACGCCAGAGGTAGGGCTGAGCCCGTTCCTCTTCGGTTGGCGCTGCGATAGGGATTACCTGGTAAAAACGGGCGTCCAAGGCTTGGGTGATTCGGCGGACACTTCCCCCTTTACCCGCAGCGTCGTTCCCTTCAAAGACGGCAATAACCGACATATACTTAAATTTGGGATCCCGGGTGAGCTCGGCCAGGCGAGCCTGGTATTTCTGCAGCTGCGCCTTGTACTCCTTTTTCTCCAGCGTCTGGCTCATGTCCAGGGTTTTGAGCAGGTGGAGATTGTCAATGGGGGGCATCCACGGGGGACTTAGAGGCTTGGTGACTGGGGATTGTGCCATGGCAAGACGTTCCTGCAGGGACTTGAGCAGTATTTTTCCCACCGTCAGATTACGGTAGCGGGCATCCTCACCCTCGACAATCAGCCAGGGGGCCTCTGCTGTGCTGGTATGGCGAATGACGTTTTCGTGGACCTCGCGAAAAACGTCATACTGTTTATAGCGTTTCCAGTCGCGCTTGGTGACCTTCCAACGTGTCAGCGGATTTTTTTCCAGTTCAGTAAACCGTTTCTTTTGTTGCTTTTTCGAGAGATGGAGCCAGAATTTGAGGATCAGCGCCCCCTCATCCACCAGCATCTTTTCCAGCCGTTTGGCACGGCCCAGGCTCTGTTCTAGATCCGCGGTATCGGTCTTGCCATAAACCCGGTTCAGAATAGGCCAGGTATACCAGGAACCTAAAAAGACCCCGATTTTTCCCTTGGGAGGCATGGCCATCCAGAATCGCCACATCATAGGACGATCCAGCTCTTCATCTGAGGGCTCACCCATACCATGGGTCTGAATATGGCGTGGATCCATCCATTCGTTGAGCAGGTTGACCGTGGCCCCGCGTCCGGCGCCATCCAGGCCACCGATGAGAATAATCACCTGAAAGGCGCCTGATTGGGCCAACTCCATCTGTGCTGTGAGCAGGGCCTCACGCAGGGCAGGCACCTCGTCTTCATAGACTGATTTTTTGACCTTGTGTCCTAGTTCAGCTGATTCAAACATATTCGACCTCGTTGACGAAAAGAACCGGTGATCGTGTTTGGGCGATCGGGCGAGTGGCTGGTATGGCTGTAAAAAGCCGCTGGAAAATGGGCTTTCTAAAGGTAGTGTATATCCTCTTGGTGCAGAGGCGGTAGCAAAAAGGTTTTCAGTCCGTAGAGGAGACTTTCTTTTTGATATCAAGGATAGGGGTCTGGTCCAGGACATCGAGTCCTTGAACTTCGATGCGGTTTCCCCTAACCGAAAGTACTCTCAGCTCAGAGAGGGCGATGGGGTTGGGGCGCACTGGGCTACGGGTGGCAAAAACACCGCTCAGGCCCCGGCTCTTATCCCCCCGGGGATAAACCTTGAGAATATCGCGGGAAGATTCGTGGAGCCAGAAGAGAACCACGATGGTCATGCCGGCTGTGATCCCGTCCATGGCCTCCTGGTATTGAGGATTGATTTCAAGGAATCCGGTGTGATCGGATATTGTATAATTCTTGGGTGCCTGTTCAAGATCGGTGATGTCGCCGTGAACGACACCAATGCAGACAAGTTGGGGGATTTGGATTTTTTGCATGGGAAGTCCTTGAAAGAAAATGATTGGTTGAGCGCTTGAATCCGAGAGCATGCATGTAACCGATCAGAGGGAAATCTCCGGACGAGCCCCGTATATTCGGAGCCCCGTGATCGCTTACGCATGCATCAGTGCTTCCCCCTGCAGGCAGGGGAGAAGGTTAGCCCTGGGCCAGGAGAGGGAACAGTTGTTTCAAGCCGTGGGCAATGAATTCCACGCCCATGGCGGCCATGACCAGGCCCATCAATCGGGTCACAATGTTGATACCGGTCTTGCCGAGCCATTGACTGATATGGGGAGCCATTCGCATGAGCAGTGCCGTGAGGGCGGCAAGGGCAAGGATCGCCAGACTGAGGTAGAGGTGGTGCAGAGGCGCGTGGTGACGCTGGGCATAGAGGATCACCGTACTGATCGCACCTGGGCCAGCCAGCAGAGGGGTGGCCAGGGGGACTACCGCTACGCTCTCCCGTTCGGCGGAGTCCAACTCTTCCTCTTTGGTTTGACGAATGTTGCTCATCTTCGCATTGAGCATGGAAATAGCCATCAGCAGGATGAGAATACCGCCGCCAACGCGGAAGGATCCGACCGAGATACCAAAGAAGCGGAGAATGGCTTCACCACTGAAAAGCACCGCCAATAAGATAATCCCCACGGAAAGCGCGCTGACGGTTCCGGTTTTGTTGCGCTCGCTGACTTCCTGATTGGCCGTGAGGTTGATGAACACCGGAATCATCCCCACCGGGTTGACCACCGCTACCATGGCAACAAAAAATTTGAGGTATTCATTGAAAGTTCCTACATCCATAACCCCACTCCAGTGTATCAGAATTGTCGCCCTCGTAAAAAAAACTCCATGAACGACGTTTCGATCATCGTAACACGCTAATTTTATTAAGCATGTCTTTTATTGGTGTGAATTTTCACTCTGCATAAGATTTGACTTTTACCCCCTGTACCATTAATGATGCTGCTTTTGATTGTCACCTGAGCCCGGAGCAGAGGAGGCGCTTCACTCACCATGGAACAACAACCTGCAAAATCAGCGACCATGATACTGCTGACTGTCTGTATTGCCCAGTTCATGGCACCGTTCATGCTCACCTCCATTGGTGTCGCCCTGCCCTCAATGGGGCGTGATCTTGGCGCCTCGGCCATGCAGATCGGTCTGGTTGAACAGACCTATGTCCTTTCCCTGGCCATGTTCATGCTTACCTTTGGTCGTCTGGGAGATATTGTCGGTCAACGGATTATGTTTCTTGTTGGCCTGGCCATTTTTACATGTTTTACCTGCATTCTTGGCTTTAGTGCCAATATCTATGCTGTAATCTTTCTTCGCTTTTTTCAGGGGATTGGAGCCGCAACCATGCTGTCGGGGAGTATGGCCCTGGTGGCAGCCGCTTTTCCTCCGGCTTTGCGCGCCCGCAAGATCGGCCTGGTCTCAGCCTGCACCTATGTGGGGCTTTCGACCGGACCTGTCATCGGTGGTTATATCACGGAGCATTTTGGCTGGCGTCACGTTTTTCTGGCCCCTGTACCCATTGGTGTTGCGGCCGTCCTCGTCTGCCTGTTGGGCATGCGCGAGATGGAAAAAAATGCCTCGGGCGAACGAATGGACTGGTTCGGCAGCCTGGTTTATGGGCTGAGTGTCGGCTGCATCATGACCGGGGCCGCCCATGCAGGGGGAAGCGTTGTCGGTTTGCCCCTGTTGTTGGCGGGAACGATCGGCTTAGGACTTTTTCTTCTTGTGGAGAAGCGCAGCGACAGTCCGCTGCTTGATGTACACCTTCTCTCGCACAATCGGTTTTTTACCCTCAGTTCCCTGGCGGCATTAGGCAACTACGCGGCCACCTTTGGCGTGGTCTTTTTTATGAGTCTTTTTTTGCAGTATGCCAAGGGACTCAGTGCTCGCGAGGCAGGATTCATTCTGCTCCTCCAGCCCCTGATGCAGGTGGTGACCTCACCGATTTCCGGGCGTCTGGCAGATCGTATTGCAATCTCCAAGCTCGCCACCACTGGTATGCTGATCAGTGCTGTTGGGCTGCTGCTTGCCTCCATTACCCTGAGTACCGCAACACCCCTCTGGCTGGTTGGGCTGGAGCTCATGCTCATCGGTGCCGGGTTCGGTATATTTATCACCCCGAATTCCACGGCTATCATGGACAGCGTCCCCCGTCGTCAGTTCGGCGTGGCTTCGGGGATGATCGGGGCCATGCGTACCCTGGGCATGGCCACCAGCATGACCACGATTACCGTTGTCTTTTCCCTGTTTATGGGGGATCAAGCGGTCACCGACGCCAATCTGGACCAGTTTATCCACAGCATGCGGACTGCCCTGGTGCTGTTTTCCGGTTTTTCCTGCCTAGGAGTTATTCTTTCGCTGAGCCGTGGAACCCGTAAGCAGAGCTTCTGAACATTGGTGCGAATCACTGAAATAATTCATGAATCACGGATTCATGAATTATTTCAAAGCCCGGTAGTACGAGTCCAAGGTATAGACTGCCGCCAGTGGGTTGTGGCCGGTGACCCGGTCCTTGACTGCAAGCACGGTACAGGGAGCTTCGGCATACTTGAGAAAGAGCGAATCATGGCCCACACAGAGCCCCAGGAGAATATTGAACTCGGTCTGCTCTGAGTTGAGCACCTGGGCCTGGAGGACAGGGTTGCACATGGTCTCGAAGGTGCAGACGCTGACCTTGTCCTGATCACCGAGTCCGAGTTCTTCTTTAGGGACACGGCCTACCTTACAGATGACCGAGACCATTTCAATCCCGTGATTACGGAAAAAATGCTCTACGATTTTTGCTTCATTGCGCAGGCCCAGACAAAAGGCCATCCCGACCTTTTTGTAGCCCATCTTGCCGATAAACTCTAAAATTTCTTCAATCCGTGGCTTTGCCGGGCGGACCTTGGCATAGCCCAGTTCGCGATTGCTGTATCCATCACGCTCTTGCAGGGAAGCCTGACGAGCGAATTCAGCATTTTCGACCTTTTTGTATTCCAAACGGGATGCATCGATCAGTTCAGGCTTGCAGACCGTGGGGCAATTGTCCGGATGACGGCCTCCTTCGGTGCGACAGATACGTTCATCGGGTTTAAACGGGCAGGCGGCGCAGGTGGGGTTGGATGGTTGCATGGTGTTTTGTCCCTGAAGTAATGAAGCGATAAGGTGCCTCCCTTTGCTGAGAGATGCACGGTTTTTAGAAAATTTCCTTGAAATTCGGCGGTGCTGGAAAGCATTCTTGAATGGGCAGGGTGGCAAGCTCTTCCGCCGCCTGGACCAGTTTTCCCTCCTGTCCGTGCAGCAGTGCAACTGTTTGTGGACTCAGCTCAGCCTCTTCCACCAACTGCCAGAACAGAGCCCGCAGTGAAGGGAAATGAAAGTCTGCTGCAAAGAGTTGCTGCTCTTCCTGGGACAGAGTTGCCACAGTGGTTTTGATCCATTGGACAAAGTTACGCGAAAAGAGCATGCCCGCACTTTCCTGTCCTGCACGGTATTCGCAGAATAGTCGATCGTGTGGCCGAGTTTGCTGCCAGTGGAGGATAAAGTCAATCAGGCCCAACTGCTGCAACCAGGGATGTAGGGGGATCCTGCGTGTCAGTGCATCAGGTATTCCCAGTTTGCGCAGGGTGAGGAACCACACTCCCTGCTCCTGCATCAGGTCAGCGGGAAGGAGAAAAAAAACCTCATTGCGACTCGCACCACAGCAGGCTGCCAGCAGGGGCGCCCAGTAATGGGAAGGAAACCCTGGTTTTTGAAAGGCAAGAAATGTATCCTGGCGAAAAAGCAGGGCCAGAGCCTCTGGAGTGAAGGGGGGGATCTGTTGGCTGGACATGGACTCGGTTCGTTAGTGCCCATCCAGAAACGGTCTTTTTGCCCAATTTCTGCGTTATGCTCAAAATTTTATCCTCGGAACATCATCTATATGCCTGCGGTAAAAATTTTCGCATGCCTTGAACTTGAACAAAAATCTTCATTTCAGGACGGACACTCGTTAAGAGCTGAGGGATAGCTATAGGCCCGGTTCCGACAACTCAGTTCGCATGATAGTGCGCCAAGGCACGGGAAATCCTCTCTAAATGGTTTGATAACCATACCTCGCAGGCTCCCGCGCGTAAAGCAAGGAGTGGAAGAAATTGTCCCTCGTCTCCTTGCAGACAGCTGCTCTGGCAGGAGAGAAAGATCGCAACTGTGGCAGAGAAAATGCGCAGGGATGCAGGTAATACAATTCATTATGGAAAAACGGGAATGGAATCGTTGAAACGTACTTCGTATCACTTGTTCGGAAGAGGTCAGGGGAAAGAGCTGGGAAGAATCTGCACTCTGCTGGGGATAATGCTGCTCCTTGTTGGTGTGCTGGGGCCGGATACTGTCCGTGCTGCCAAGAAAACTGGCCAGTACACCAACGAACAGTTTGGTTTTAGTTTCCGCTACCCGGCTTCCTGGATTTTTGCCCACAGCCCGCAACGGGATATGCGGGTGCGGATCGTTGCCCCGGAAGGAGAGCCGGATGCTGAGTGCGCGGTGGTGGTCAAAGAGTATCCCGCTGCGGCGCACGCCCGCCAGGAAGAGATCGATGAGGTGTTTACCGCCACACCCACGGTGGAGGAATTGCAGGAGGTTTTGGGCCAGAGTGAGGACCATCTTGAGGTCCTTGCTGCTGCAAAGGGACGTCTGCAGCAGCGGCCAACCCATGTGGCGACCTATCGCTTACGCCAGGGACTTGACGAATATCTCTATGGCGAAGTGAGCATGACAGCCACCCCCGGTCTGACTTGGTCGCTGAGCTGTCGTGGTTTGGGGGCAAGTCAAGCACAGGCCAAGAAAAATTTTCAGTACTGGGCTGCCGCAATTCAGGCTCTTTACGCCAGCTTCACCCTCCCTCAATAAGAGGGCTCAGCTGCTGCGCAGGGAGAGGTCAATCCGTTTTCGGGCCTGATCCACGCTCAGGACGCGAACCTGGACCTGCTGACGGACCTGGACCACCTCTGTGGGGTCTTTGACAAAGCGATCGGCAAGTTGGCTGATGTGGACCAGGCCGTCCTGATGGACACCGATATCCACAAAGGCACCAAATTTGGTGACATTGGTCACTATCCCCGGGAGCCACATGCCCTCAATGAGGTCCTCCATCTTTTCAATGCCTTCGGCAAAGGCAAAGGCAGTAAACTCTTGGCGAGGGTCCCTGCCGGGTTTACCAAGCTCTGCGAGAATATCTTCCAGGGTCGGGAGCCCCAGCTCACCACTGACGTAGCGGTTGAGATCAATGTTCTGGCGCAGCTCTGGGCGGGCGAGCAACTCGCTGACGCTGCAGCCGCAGTCCTTGGCCATCTGCTCGAGCAGCGCATACCGCTCCGGGTGGACCCCGGAGCTGTCCAGCGGATTTTTTCCCCCCCGGATGCGGAGAAATCCTCCACACTGTTCAAAGGCCTTTTTGCCCAGACGCGGAACTTTGAGCAGTTGTCTGCGATCTGTAAACGGGCCCTGTTCGTTGCGGTAGTGGAGAATGTTCGCAGCCAGGGTTGTCCCCAGGCCGGAGACAAAGGTCAGCAACTCCTGGCTGGCGCTGTTGACTTCAACCCCCACCCGGTTCACACAGCTGGTGACCACATCATCTAGTCCCTGTTTGAGGGACTTCTGGTTGACATCGTGTTGGTATTGGCCCACACCGATGGCCTTGGGGTCGAGTTTGACCAACTCCGCCAGGGGATCCTGCAGGCGCCGACCAATGGAGATGGCCCCGCGAACGGTGAGATCGTGATCGGGGAACTCTCGCCGTGCGACCTCCGAGGCTGAATAGATCGAAGCGCCACTCTCATCGACCATGGTAATGATGATCTCCTTTGCCAGGGGCAGGGCGCGAACAAAGGTTTCGGTTTCCCGACTGGCGGTACCGTTGCCGATGGCGATGGCCTCGATCTGATAGCGTTTGCAGAGTTCAACCACGCATTTACCGGCCTCCTCCTGTTGCTTGGCCGATAAGGTGGGATAGATGGTGGTGTTGTGCAGCAGTTGTCCCTGAGAGTCCAGACAGACCAGCTTGGCTCCGGTACGAAAACCGGGATCCAGTGCCAGGGTCCGTTTGCCTCCCAGTGGAGCGGCCAAAAGCAACTGACGCAGGTTCTCGGCAAAGACCCCGATCGCCTCCTGTTCAGCCTGGTCTTTGAGTGTGGCTCGGAGTTCATTTTCCAGTGATGGCGCCAGAAGGCGTTTATAACTGTCCTCCAACGCCAGGCGGACCTGTTGCCCGTCACTCCCGTTGCTGCGCACAGTGGCCCGGGAAATGAGCCTGAGTGGTTCCTCTTCAGAGGGGAGAAAATGCAGGTGCAGCACCTTTTCTGCCTCACCTCGGAGCATGGCCAGGAGTCGATGTCCCGCCACCTTGCTCACCGGTTCCTGCCAGTCAAAATAGTCACGAAATTTGTTGCCACTCTCCTCTGCGCCCTTACTTACCCTGGAAGTTATGACAGCTCTCTGCTGAAAGAGGGCGCGGAGCCCGGCACGCAGCTCGGTCGTCTCGCTGATCCATTCGGCGATGATATCCCGTGCGCCAGCAAGCGCATCCTCTTTGCTCTGCACCTCCAGCTCCGGATTGATAAAGGCTTCCGGATGCAGTGCTTGACCTTTCTGGGCAAAAATTAGCTTCGCCAGTGGCTCCAGATTCCTCTCCCGCGCTATCTGGGCCCGTGTGCGACGCTTGGGTTTAAAGGGCAGGTAGATATCCTCAAGTTCTGTGAGAGTCGGGGCTGCGCCAATGGCGGTCTCCAGCTCTTTGGAAAGCAGCTCGCGCTCACCAAGGGATTTGAGGATGGATTCTCTGCGTTTATCCAGTTCTGCCAGTTCCTGGCGTTGGTCGCGAATGGCAGCGAGCTGGACCTCGTCAAGAGAGCCGGTGGCCTCTTTGCGGTAACGGGCAATAAAAGGGATGGTTGCGCCGTCATCAAGCAAAGAGAGCACTGAGGCAACCTGGTGGTTATGAATGCGAAGTGATGCGGCGATACGCGAGGCATGCTCGGACATGGACAAGTCCTACGGTGTAGGTGAAGGGATAAACGACAAACCAGAGCCTAACCCCAGACTTTCCAGAAGACTGGGGCAGGGGGAGTTAAACAATGATGGAAGAGTGAGCTTTCGCCGGAGTATGTGCCACCAACTGTACTGCGTGGTGGGCCACTGCACGATTTCCGAAAGGAAAGCTTAGTTTTTTGGCAGCGTCACCATAGAGAACCGGGGCTTGTGTTGTCCCTCGCAGTCCACCCATTCGGTGAACATGGTATAGGGGCGCACCCAGAGACCAGTTTCATTATACATGGGGCGATAGAGAACCAGGGGTTCCAGCGTTTCACTATGACGAACAACCCCGAGCACCTCGTAATCGCCACCTTTGTAGTGACGGTAGCGGCCCATGGGGAGGTTGGGAAGGGGAGCTAAAGTATTCATAAAGATTACGTTTGGTTGAAGGTGGTTGTTCGGCGGGGCTGAATTTAAAAAAGTTCGATATCGCCGGTAATGATTTCAGTTTCCTCAATTTCTCCGTTGGCAACCAGGGTTTCGTAAAAACAGGTCTGATTACGGCCATGTTCCTTTGCAAAATAGAGCGCCTGGTCTGCATGGTCAAGGAGGGTTGTAGTAAATTGATTGGGATCCATTTGGATGGCTCCAAGAGAGATAGTCACCTGACCAACCTGTGGGAAGGTATGCTCTTCAATCGCCAGCCGAAATCGCTCAAAAGCACGGAGGGCATCTGCCTGTTTAGGGGCACGCAGGATAATGACAAATTCCTCGCCCCCGAATCGAAAAAGATGGTCCGTAGCGCGGAAATGACTCTGCATGAGCTGTGCAGTCAGTAGCAAGACCTCATCCCCGTAAAGATGGCCCCAGGTATCATTGATTCGCTTAAAGTGGTCAAGGTCTGCCATGGCCAGCCAGTACGGCGAGTGATCTGCAGTAGTCCTTCGTTCAAGGGGCGCAGCGAGTTCTGCCGGATGCTGCAAAGCGTAAATTTTATTGATAATATTGTCGAAGGTCCTCCGGTTGGCCAGGCCTGTGAGTTGATCGTGCTGGGCCTCGTTGAGGACAGAGAAAAAATTTCGATAGACACCGAGGAGGCCAGAAACCATGTGGGCATCCAAGGTGGAGAGTGGTTGAGGGGTGATGGCCACCAGAATGATTTCCATGATTTTGAGATGCATCAGGTGCCAAACCGAGACCGTCTCACCGGTGGACAGCTGATGGTGCAGGGGGCTTGGGTCATGGCAAGCGATACTTATAGCCTGTTGTACCCCTGTCTCCAAAAGAATCTGATCAAGGTTGACTGTATAATGCTCGCCACAAAGGCTGAGCTGATAGTAGGGGTGGCAGTTGCGGTCCAGCCGAAGAATAAACAGCTCCCTGGAAACTATGAACTCTCCCAACGTTTTCAGCAGGCTGAACTCCATGAGCTCGACGTCCTGGCTGGCGGTCATGCTGACTAGTTGTTCAAGAAGGTGCGGTATATTGGTCATGCGTGGCGTGTTGTAGCAAAAGAGTTCGGGAAAAAGAAATGTGCGTCTTTGGGATAAAAACGGTCTAACTCTTGGCGGTGCCAAAGGTAATGTTGATTTGCAATCACTGCAATCATATTTGTTTGTTTACAAACAGAACTTGAGTCTGCAGTGGTTGACTCAACGATGACTTGGCCAGAGGTTGAAAATCCTTGTCCTGTTTTTTTATGTATTGTTATATGGTTATATTGATTAAAGCCGAGAGGGGGTGTAGAAGGAGGGGAGTCTTCATGAAAGATCAACCAGGTAATCGTCGGTGGCTGGAAGGGAAACTGTTGTGTGTCGTTCTACTGTTATTGCTTGGCGGCTGCGCTCGAGAGCCCATCGGACGGAGAATGGAAACCACTGCTTACTGTGGGTGCGGTCAGTGCTGCAGTTGGGAACGGGGAAGCTGGACCTATATGAAGCTTGATTTCTGGAACCGCTATGTCAGCGCTGGTTCCGACGCAGGTCGCCCCTATACAGGGCACACAGCCATGGGGACAGAACCCCAAGAACCCCAGCAGGGCTTTTTTTCCTGGGATACAGTATTGCGGCCCTGGATGGTCCCGGTGCGAATCTTGACCTGGTCATGGTTTGACGAAGACGGCACCATTGCAGCCGATACCCGGTATTATCCTTTTGGCACGCGCATGTACGTTGAAGGCTATGGCTGGGGGCGGGTTGAGGATCGCGGTGGCGCAATCAAGGGACCCAATCGAATAGATCTTTATTTCGACTCGCACCAGGATGCGCTGGAATGGGGGAGAAAAAAGAGCCTGGTACGAATAGAGCACCGTTAGGGGAAAACTCGATTGCACGCTCATTCTCAGGTCAGCTGCGCTTTGATGAGCGAATGCGAGTGAAGCGATCTCCTGTTCAGAGGCTCAGCGCTTGGAGGACGCAAACCAGAAAAAGGGCAGGGCTCAGGGATTGTTGACCAGATTACACTGTAAGGGGCCCTGATGGATCGAGTAGGGGAGCGATTTATCCTGTTTGGCATTGTACATGGCCAAGTCGGCCGCGTGGATAATTTCTTCTTCGTGGGTAAAGTCAGGGGTGCAGAGGGCAATGCCGATGCTGGTCGAGGCCTGGATTGTATGGCCTTTGAGTACATAGGGGGGCTGGCAACGGGTCTGAATGCGGTCGGCCACAGTTTTCGCATCTTCAATGGAGTTGATTTTGGAGAGGATAATGGTGAATTCATCGCCTCCCAGGCGGGAAACCACATCGTCGCCCCGCACGACATCCTGCAGGGTCAGGGCAAATGCCTTGAGCAGTTCGTCACCAATATCATGGCCGAGGGTATCATTGATCTGCTTAAATTTGTTAAGATCCAGAAAGAGAAGTGCAAAAGTTTGAAACTCTTTATTTTTTTTAAATCTGCTGAAGCTGGATTTCAGACTTTCCATGAACTCTGCCCGATTTTTTAATCCGGTTAGCGAATCATGACCAGCCTGATAGGCAAGCTTTTGCTCAAAGAGGACAGACTCGTGAATGTTTCTGGCAACGATGTAATACATCATCTGATCAGCATAGACCGCGATGCTGCAGGAGAACCAGCTGTAATTCCCTGATTTTTCAAGAAGACGTGTCTTGAAAATCTGGCTCTCTTCACTCTGATGCAACTGGTTGATAACCTCTTGAAAAGGCTCGAGCTCCTCTGGGTGAACCAGCGCGAATATGGTGGTCGCCAGGGTATCTTTGTCATCAAAGGCGGTCCTCCAGCTCTGGTTCTGTTGGACTAAGGCTCCCTCGAGGGTAAAGATGGCCATCGCATCCAGGGAGAGTTGGTAGAATCTGTCCCGTTCAATCAGGGCGTTACGGAGTTCCAGGGTAAGCAGGGCCTGCGAGGCCAGGGGGGAAAAACGTCTGGCCTTTTTCACGTGGCTGGGACCGAAATGTTTCTTGTCCTGGTGAGTGACGATCAGCAAGGTCTTCTTGCTGCTGCCGGAGAGACCGATATGCAGGGCCGAACGAATGGTTGCAATCGTCCCTGCTGGAAGCTGTTGCCACTCCGGGACCTGGGCAATATCAAAGGAGGCCACAGGCTTTCCAGAGAGAGCTTTGCCGAAAACCGGCCCGATTTCCCATTGACTGCCCTGGATTGTTGCACAGGTCGTGGCCAGAACCGTCATCGAGTTGGCATTTTTAGCCTGAAGTATAAAGGCCTGGTCAAAATCAATCACACTCCGCAATGCCTGGACCAGAGCTGCAAAGAGCTCTTCCTTGCCCTGGGCGCCACTCATTCCACGCAGTCCCTCGAGCAGGGCCTCGGCTTCCAGGCGCGTGTCTCGCTCTCGTTGCCGGGATCGTTCCAAATCCAGTACGGTTTCCAGGAGTTGTTCAGATTTAATGACCATAACTGTGTTTGTCGAAGGACCAGTTTGTTATTGTTTGGTGAACAGTAAAACCGAGATCATCAGGTTCCCATGTTTATTGCCCCCGTTAAGAAAACAGCCCTGCTCTCCGTAGGTGAAGGTGCCCAGAAATGGGATACCAGGCAGTGCCTCACGGATACTGTCCACCACTTCATGTAATCGATCTTCCACGGTCAGCATGCACCCCGCACAGTAGACAACCAAAGCGCCTGCCACGTCCTCGGGGAGAGCCATATGGGTTTCCATGGCCGAGGTAGCCACTCTTCCTGCCCGAGTGATGAGGCTGTCGACGGTTCCCCGCATCAGAACAATTTCATCGCCTGCGGCCATATCGGAGAATAAGGTTAAGGCATTGTCGGGAGTGACTGAATCCGGATGGGAAAGCTGGAAATAGGGGACCTCACCGATATAGCCGGCCACCCGTCCCAGTGGGCGCAAAGTAGTCAGGCCAAGGATATGGCCACCGTTGCCGAGCATGTCGGTAATCAGACCTTCGGTCCATTGATTGTAGACCTCTGCTGCAGGACGTTGGGCGATTTCTATCAGTGTTCGTTGGCTGGTGGCCGTGGCAACCCCCTTATTGCTTGTTGCCTCATAGCCCCCGGCCTTGGTGATTAATCCTTTTGCATCGGTTGGTTCATAGCCGCTGTGAAAGGCAAACATCACATCCGTTGAGGGGAACAGGGCGGTCACCACAACGGCGTCGTCAAAGACCTCATCCTTGGTGAACTGTTTCCAAGAACCATCCAGCTCGTTGTCAGCGGAGCTGCCTCCGGCAACGGGGACATCGGGTCCAAGAACTTCCGCTATCCCTTCAAGAACGGCCTCTTCGTGACCGGGGACAGCGGAAAGCCAAACCATACTTGGGACCTCTCCTGGGCAATCCGCATTGATCAGTGCTTGATTGATGGCGTGCTGCGCAGCTTCCTTGGCATGAGCCGTGCACCGTGCTGCACCGACCCCGTAACTGCCATCGGGATCGCTGATCGCCAGCATGGCCAGTCCTCCATTATCTCCTGCCGCCAGTCCCATTTGGGTCATAACCCCTTTGCATGAAGTACCTCCATGAAGCGCGACCTGGGGGGTCTGTTTTCGCAGGCCTGCGATGATGGCAGCGATGTCATACTCTTTGGAGCAAAAGAGAACCACAAAATCTGGGGGCTGGTTGAGCTCGGCTATCAATGATTGGTAGAGGCTGAAGACAGCCTCAGGGGCCAGGTCTGTGGTGGCGGCTGTTGCGATGTCCAAGAATATTTTCCCTAAGGTTGAATGTTGATGGTCGATGAGGCAGAGCTCAAGAGCTTTTTCAGCTTTACATCGCATGCCGGACACCGTGAAACTGATCCGCCGATTCCAGTGAACGGTTTCGGAAATGCATGTCAGTGCAATGTGTTCGTGCCTGATTCAATTATCGTTAAATCCGAGGGAAAGTCAAAAAACTTTAAGCTGTTATTGGCTCAGCATAGAAGAGTGTTTTTGGGTTTGAGAGTCCCTAAGCGTAGAGGAAAAAGCAAAGGCTGGTTGCAGAGGGGATGGTATTGGGGAGATTTGAGTTAGAGCTGATGCAGGTCAAAGACTGAAGAGTTCCAGGAGCTCTTCTCGGCTGAATTGTTTGATCATTGCCTGTTCCTCCTCCCTGATAACGGTATCGCTGAGCTGTTTTTTGGCGGCGATGATGGTGTCGATTTTTTCTTCCAGGGTATTTTTTGTTGTGAGGCGAAAGAGATCCACAGGTTCTTTTTGTCCCATTCTGTGGACACGGGCGGTTGCCTGTTCTTCTTTTGCCGGATTCCACCAGCGGTCATAGTGAATGACAACACTCCCCGCTACCAGGTCAATCCCCGTTCCCCCGGCCAGAAGACTGGCAAGAAAAACCTGGCAACTCTGCTTGTGGGCGAATTCTTCGATCGACGCCTGTCGTTTGCCGGGGGCCATGTCTCCACGGAGTAAGGCATAGCCGAGGGAGTGGGCATTGAGGTAGGTTTCTATCAGGCTCAGCATGGAGAGGTACTGACTAAACACGACCACCTTGCGGCCGCTGATCAATGCCTCGTGCAGGAGTTCGACGAAAAGATCCCACTTGCCACTTGTATATTGTTCGGGATCTGTGCAGTGTTCCACCAGGCAGGGGTGGTTACAGATCTGTTTCAGTCGGGTCATCATGGCAAAGACGTGGAGATAATCTATGGGCTTCTCTTCCAGGGCAATATCGGCGAGGAGAGGCTGCTGGGCCGCAAGTGTTTCCCGGTACAATCGTGCCTGAGTGGTGCTGAGACTGCAACTGCGGTTGTTTTCAGTTAATTTCGGCAACTCGGTTAGGACCTGAGAGCGGGTGCGTCGAAGAACAAAGGGAGCGATGCGTTGGCGTAATAGCTCTCGCTGTTGGGAAGCATTATGCTTTTCAATAGGCGTGAGAAAGGAATGTTGAAAATTTTTGAAGGTGCCAAAGAAACCCGGCAAGCAGATCGAGAAAAGGGCAAAGAGGTCGGCAAGTGAATTTTCGATCGGTGTACCCGACAGACCAAACACTGCCCGGGAGCGCAGGGATCTGCAGGCCTGATGGGTTGCGGTGTTTTTGTTTTTCAGTGCCTGAATCTCATCATAGATCACAAGTAGAAAGTCTTCTTGGCTGAGCCGGGAAACATCTGCGCGTGCAATGGCATAGGTGGTAAGTATGATGTGTGCCTGCCGAGCTGTGTCCAGATTGCGTTCGGGACCGTAGTAGAGGGCGAATGTTCGCTCAGGATAAAAGCGATGCAGCTTATCCGCCCAGTGCAGGAGGACAGAAGCCGGGCAGACCACGAGGATAGGGGGTGAATCGGTAGGCTCTTGAAGTGCGGTATCGATTAAGGCCATTGCCTGATGGGTCTTTCCAAGTCCCATATCATCAGCCAAAATCCCTCCCATTCCCAGCTCATAGAGGGTGAGCAGCCAGGACAACCCGACTTTTTGATACCCCCGCAGGTGTTTTTGCTGGTGAATCGTGGTGTCAGGCCACGACTGGTTTTCCAGGGAGGTGAAGTAGTTTAGCCGTTGTTGCAGTTCGGGAATGTTGTGCTGGTGTTCAATATGTGGAATGGCCGAAAGCAGACAGGCGAACTCACCTCGGGAAAGGCATAAGGCCTCTTGAGGGAGTTCGGTCAGTTCTTGCGGGGGCTGGTGCAAACGTTGATAGATCGAGGAAAGAGGACCACCACTGGTCCGCAGGGTCGTTAAACCACAGGTCAGAGGCTTGCTTTTTTTGCTTGCTTTGCTGAGTTGTGAAGGAAGAATCTGCTCTGCTCCAATGCCAAACCGGCAGGAGAGAATTATCCAGCCTTGCTGTTCTTTGAGATCAAGGAGCACGAGACTGTCAGGTATATCGATGTACCGTAGAGCAAGGACGTCGGAGGTAACCCGATTATCGGGATGCCGCAGTTGCTCTTGGTTCTCCTTCAAAAACTGGGGCAGATGTTTTTGTTCAACAATCTGCTCATCTTTTTGCTGGATAAAGGCAAGCAGAGGCGTTGAGGCCTGGGCCGCCGGTTCAACCTGGAGCGTTGCCGAATTTTTTGGGGGAGCAAGACGGATAAATCCTTGTGAGGGTACATAATAGTGCGTGCCAAATTTGTGTTGACGCAGTTCGCTAAGCAACATGCATTGCATATCGTCTAACCAGGCAATGGGGCGGATAGATACCTGTTGATTTGGCGTCAGGGAAACATCGTAGCCGGATCGGCCATCCGGGAGTTGTCGCACGGTTTCATCAAAGAGATCCAATTTTTTGAGCAGTTCGACGGTGTGACTTCGTGGCAGGGGCAGGGAAAGCGTAATGCCTGCTTGTTCTTCGTTGACTGAAAGCTCAAATTCTTCGTTTTTGGGCAAGTAGCGGACGTGTGGCTTGGTTGCCCCCAGACGGACAAAGACGAGAGTGCAGAGTCGGCTCCAGAGGGAGCCATCCTCTTGAAGTCCTTTGCTGGTTGCGCCGGCTTGAAGTAATTTTTGTTCGTTCCTGGTTGTGCAACGTTTTTGCAGTTGGGCAAAAAGAGTGTGGGGGCCGTTTGTGGTATCAGGTTCAAGCAGTGCCGTCGCTTCAAGTGGGAGTTTGGATAAGGTGGCCTGAATATGACCTGTCTCTGTGACCTGAGTCAGTGTGAAGGTATGCTCTGTTTCGGTGAATTGTAGAGGTGCCGTGGTTTTTTTAAACCAAGTGTATAAAAATCCTGCAAGATACCCCCAGGCAGAGGACTTAAAAAGCAGTGGCAGTGGGTGGTATTTCCCCTGGGCCTGTTCCTGAAGGCTGAGAATGCAGAGTGCCGCCAGATGTGCACATCGCTGTGTTTTTTTTGAGGTATCGCAGAGCGTACAATGGCTGTCTTGAAGGGAAAAACCTGCCTCTAAGCGTTGGTTGTCCTGGAAAAGAATCGTAAGTGGATTGGATCCGATAAAGCCTGCAGCCGCGTGACGATACATAAAGAACCGGGTGAGTTTACCCTGTTGCAGTAAGCTATAGCCCTGGTCCAGCGTTTGTCGTTCAAACCAGTTGCTTAAAAGAAAGGTGAGACTGACAGGAAGAAACGGTGGAAGTTGATCTGGTGGGGTGAGGTTATACATGGGCAGATAAAGCGTTTTGAGGGGCAACCTCTGGGGCGTGTAGATGAGTCCTTTGGTGAGAGGATAAAACAATTAATCATTGAATAGAGTATACGAAAATCGAAAAGGGGGCACCTGGATTCTCACAGACTGAATCGTCGATCCGTTTATCTGGAATCGTTGTATCCATTATTCTCGCCCAGGCGATTGGGTGTGATATGGACGAGATTGTGCGGGTGGTCAAGGTATAACGAGCCTCGGATACGTGGGGGGATGCCAGCTGACTGAACCGACACGAGGCTCACCGATGGCAGGGCTGTAGATTTCTGGCAGGAGATAAGTATTTAAGAATGGGGCAAAGAGTCAAGTCGGGCTGACGTGGTGTCTTGCGGCTGAAAACTAGACGTCTTTTCGCATCCATCCAGAAGTGTGCGGATTTGAGCGGCTATTTGTGTCAATGAAAATGGTTTTTGAATGAAATTGTCCCCCTTCCTCGAAACGCCCCGATGAATAATCACATCCGCAGTATACCCTGACATGAAAAGATACGTGGTGTCTGGACGAATCAGGAGCAGCTGATCAATGAGTTCTCTTCCGTTCATTTCCGGCATAACGACATCTGTGAGGAAAAGGTGGATTTTTCCATCGTACTCCTTGGTGAGTTGTATGGCTTCACCTGGTGTGCTTGCTGGTAAAACGTTATATCCCAGGACTTCTAACATCCTTCGACTCATCGTAAGAAGTCCTGGCTCATCTTCCACCAGGAGGATGGTCTCTGCCTGGCCGAATGTGATTGTTGCCTCTTCTTGGGGGCGCATTCTACGGAGCCCTCACAGTGTAAGGGAATATACAAGTTGAATGTGGTGCCTAAGCCTGGCTCGCTTTTTCTCTATGCCACATCCGTTATCCATGATGCTCAAGAGAGCATACTGGCCAGGGGGGCAATCGTGATTGACTTTGCAATCCTCGTTATTGAAAGAGACGGTGCTGGCCTTGATTGTAATTTGCCCAACATTATCAATGGCATCACGGGCGTTGACACATAAATTTGTGAGAATTTGGTCAAATTGACTTGGATCCATCCGGATGGTGCACGGAGTTTGGGCCGGTAACCAGAGAAGCTCGATATCTTCACCAATGAGCCGTCGCAACATGTTCAGGGTATGGGCGACTGCCTTATTAGAAGAAAGAAGGCGTGAGTGGACCATGACAGATCTCCGTTCTGTCTTCACAGATTCTTCCCCTCAAGCCCTCGGTTCCGCCCTTTTTCAACTGGGATGGAAAAGGAAAAGGAGGTACCGTGACGGCGAGCCTACGAGGAGGTATTGGCTGAAGGGGCAGGACTAAAAAAGGTAGGTTGCTACGGGCAAGTTTGTTGATTGAGAAGTCAATATCCACAGATATCATGGTTAATCATTGAACGGCAACAGACCTGCCAACCTTGTCACCGTGGATTGCGTTGAGAGATAATCAATCAACGTAGAGCCAATACCAAGGAGGCAGGTCATGAAAAGGACGATAAAAAATGTCGGATTGGATGTCCACAAAAACTCCATAGCTATCAGTATTGCGGATGATGACCGCCATGGAGAGGTCAGGTATTACGGCACCATCAATAATGATCTGAGCCAATTAGACAAAGTCATCAGAAATCTCATTTCCGAAGGTGGGGAACTTCGATTTGTATACGAAGCGGGGCCTTGCGGTTACGGAATCTATCGGCACCTAACAGGCAACGGTATCGATTGCACAGTTGTTGCTCCTTCAAAAATACCTCAACAGAGCGGCAATCGTCTCAAAAACGACCGAAGAGATAGTCTCACTCTTGTTAGGTTTCACCGTGCTGGTGAACTCACCTCCGTCTATGTACCCACACCGGAAGACGAGGCTTTGCGGGATCTTATGCGACGAATAGATGCAACTCGGGCTCTGCGGGTAGCAAAGCAGCAACTGAGCGCATTTCTGCTCCGGCATAATGTTGTTTATCCTGGGAAATCGCTGTGGACCAAAACATATTTCAATTGGCTCCCAACCGTTGCGATGCCACATCCTGCGCAAAGGATTGTTCTGCAAGAGTATATCGATACGGTTACGGACACCAGCAACCGTGTTCAGCGACTTACCGAACAAATTCGACTACAATCCCAGCGAAGCAGCAGGTGCGAATTGATAAAAGCTCTACAGGCAATGCGTGGAATTTCACTGATCGTTGCAGCTACCATCGCTTCTGAGCTCGGCGACCTCACCCGCTTTGAAACACCTGGGAAACTTATGGCGTTCCTTGGCCTCATCCCCTCTGAGCATTCAAGTGGGGCAAAAATGAAAAAAGGGCCCATCACAAAAAACGGGAAATAGGCATGTACGCAATGCCTTAGTAGAGGCAGCTCACGACGAAACCAATTCATTCGGTACCCAACCCGCGTATATCAGATTGATCAACCGTTGTAACTCTGACCCCGCCTCTGGCCATGAACTGGAAGAGTTAAATCACCTCGTCATCTACGTTGATTTTACGATGAAAAAGAGGTTGTGGATTACTGTTTGCTATTGACGAAGATTAACCATAACAGGAGACATCGTAACTCCTTGCTGAAACATCTGTGGCTTGCCCGAAGGATGTATTTGTTGGAATTAAGTATCATATCCCCAAATCCAAATAAATCGGTCATTTTGTATGCCGTCCCTGGAACTTGTCCTCATTCTTGGCAATGAGAGAATTTAGCAATTTGTTGACCAGCACATCTCGCTTCTGGACTTCCTTTTTCATGAAAGTGAGTTCAGATTCCACTTCCAGCCGACCTTTCGGACAAGCAAATCTTTGGATATTCTTGGCTATGGAGTCATGTACGATTTCATTGCGAATTTTTAGACCGGACTCAAGATAGTCACTCAAGTCCGATGAGATATTGATTCGCTTGCGAAGATTATTGATTGACTGACCCAACGTTTCATTTGAGTAGAAATCCAATGATGAGCCAAAAGTCTCTTCTTCTCCATAGGCATCATCGTGCATCAACTGAGCATTTAAAGAGCGTAAATTAACTTCGAGAGACTGGCAGACAAACAGTGCTTTACCCAGTTCAAGGAAGATTGGATACATTTCGTTTTCAGCTAAATTTTCGATGCTCATACTCTTACCCAAGGTCCAGGGCCGGTAGCGGTAACCTGTCAATGCAACAAGCAGCGTTTTGTCGGGGAAAATATCCCTCTGTGAATAGGGCGACATTTTTGCTTGATGCGTTTTTTAAATTTTCACATATTGCACCCGATCTAACCCTACAACGCAATTTAACGCCTAGAATCAGGTTCGTTTATCCTCTTCCTCCTATGAGCAAGGTAGGACCGATGATTTCGAAGCTGAATCCATTGGATAAGCCAAATTGCTGTTTCAATATTCATTGTTCTCATCGGCAAGATTGCTCGAAGTAGCAATCTAAGCTGCGATGGCGTAATAGCTGGAGCTTTTTTTTCCCAATCTGATTTTGAGGTGCCAGAGAAAATAATGAGCAAGCATGCAAGTCAAAATATGGTGGTGCCACCCTGGAAATTTTCTCACCTCATATTGATCCATTCCCAGTTCCGTCTTGGTTTCTTCAAAGCATTGCTCTATGGACCACCGCAGGCCGCTTAACCAAACAAATTTTTCCAGCTTGGTACTGACCGGCGCATTTGAAATAAAATACGAATATTGAGGATCTTTTTCCAAAGTTCTTCGCACAAGCAGCCAGATGGTCTTAACGGGAAGCCCCTGGCGAGCAAGGACGATCCGTCGTTTTGTGAATTCATACTCAATGGGGCCCTTGGTCCCTTCAGAGACCTTTCTTCGGTACCAAAAATAGTCGTTGATGCTACAGGCGAGCGTTTTGAAAGAGATCGGCTCTTTTGTGCTGTCTACCAGGACCTTTTTGCTCTGGTGCTTGCCCTTATATTTGTATTCTTTTTTGATGACCGACGGCTTCTTCGGCCAGCAGAGCGTGTTTTCTGGTGCTTGCCCCAGGTAAGTCACGCCTGTAATGGCTTCTGCCGCCTCAATAAACTCCGGATTGGTTGCGTAGACAGAATCAGCAAGAATGTAACGAAATGGAAGTTGCTGATTGGAGGTAATCTCACCAAGCATCTCAACCGCCAATTGTGGTTTGGTTTTAAACGTTATTTCATCGGGAAGATCACATTTTTTTCGTTTTAAGGAATGCTCGTCCGCGAACCAGTGCTCAGGTATATAAAGACGTTTATCAACAAGAGCGTAGCCATAGGGGGATGTGTAAGCGGCAAAAACACCGACTTGACAATTATCGACCTTACCGATGGTGCCGCAGTATTGCCGAGCAACACCAATAGAGTCGTTGCCTTTTTTCACAAAACCACTTTCGTCAAAAACGATTGCGCCGTCAGGGTGCCCCATATCTTCATTAATTAGACTACGATATTTGTCCAATATTCGCTCATCATCCCAGCGAGCATCGGATATGAAGCGTTGCATTGCCCTGACCTTGCCCCCTTCAACCGCGAATGCAATGGGTTCGATGGATTTACGCTCAAGTTGGCTGAATTGTCCGGCCATGTATCGAAAAAAGTTATCTCGCAGTTCACTCCGAAGGAAACAATCGGAAAAATGTTCATGAAATCCTTTAAGTTCAGTGAGCAATCCAGTTACGTCACTTCTGTCCAACTCGAATTTCGGAATAGCATACAAGTAGTCGTTTTGACGAATATCTGGCAACATAGCTTACCTCCTGTTTGAGTTTCGAACAGGATAGCAGGTAGGCATGGGTTAAATCAAGCGGTGTTTTGGTAAGTTGCGTTGTAGGGCTAACAGGACACGCCATTGTTTTTGCCCGAGTGGAACAGCCTCGGTTGAATTTGCCAAGCAAATAACAATTTGTTATTCAGCCCCATGCTATCATCCACTATTTCCAGAGCCAGATAGGCTTCAAATGCGTTTTTTGATTTTTAGTTAACTGGATGTTATGCAATTTTAAGAGATATCAGAAACCTGAAATTGGCTTCACTGAGTCGAACTGATGAGTTTTCTTGGTATAACAAATTAGGAAAAAGTAAATCTACCGATAGTCAACCTTTTTCCAATTTATACGTACCATCTATCCCTAATACGGATTTTCCCTCTCGCCCCATCTGATCACCGGCACCACTGTCTCTCACAAGGAACACCGTCTCTATCTCCATCCATCTTGGTACCTGGACAGTTCCGTATAAAGAATGTTGCTTCTTCGCATGATCTCATCTGAGAGCAATGAGTTCTACCATCACAGCGAAAACGACCGCCTGATTGATTGCCGCCGCCAATCAATATAAGAGGCGGCTCAGGCTTCTTCTTCGAAGCTCTGACTTGCTTACGATACTCCCAAGGAGGTACGTTGTTAGATCCTGCCCATAACCCTTTCTTGTGCCTGCGTGCTTCTTTCTCGAGCTTTTGCCAGTCGTAACAGATGCGTTTCGCGCAATACTGTCGATATACCCAGGCGTACCCATTCTGAACAATAAGTTGATTGAGGCTCTGGCCATCGACACTGACAAGGCCGACTGTTCTCCCGTATCGATCCGCTGTTACCGTCTTTACCTCTACATTTCTCCCTGCGATGAGAGCACTGGTGAGGGATTTTGCTTGCTGGCCATATTCTTGTGATTTTTCGGGAGTGTCTATTCCATACAGCCTAACTCTTTCCTCAACACCAGAATGCAACACGACTATGGTCGCGCCATCCAAGACCTTGATAACCTGCGCTGGCCAGGATAGTGCGACGGATGGAGTGAAAAGGAGAAAGATGATGAGAAGAGATCGGAAAGAAATAGAGTTGTTCATTCAAGGGGCCTTTTGTTTCTACGAACCAGTCCAAACCCTATCAGTCTTGACCCGAGCAGGAGTGCTGAAGACGGAACGGGGACTGGTGCTGCCGTGGTAATATTGAAGACCAGCGTTGAGTCAAGCGACCGAGTTGCGCTGGTCATGTCGAGAGTGATGCTATGCTGTATCAAAATATAAAAAGTATATTTGTGTTAAAAAGTTAACAGATGGATGTCAACTTATTTAACTGCTTAATTTGAGACATATTTCAGGGAATACTACCTTGGGGTGTGTGACCTCATAGAGTACATGGCGGGGCCATATGTGTATGAGAAAAATTTCGGAGGATACGTAGTAGTGAACTGGAGCGGCGTTGGCTTTTGGGTGGGGGAGGGGGCTGCTAAAGAAAGGCTAAAGTTACAAATTCCCCACAAAGAAAAACAGGGATTTAAGCATAAAGCTTAAATCCCTGGTATTTCTGGCGCGCCTGGAGAGATTCGAACTCCCGACCTACGGATTCGTAGTCCGGCGCTCTATCCAGCTGAGCTACAGGCGCAAATGTGAAGATCTTTATATCCTAAAAAGCTGAGGAAGGCAAGATCTTTTTTCGAGGTTGATCTCTTTTTTGCCATTTATTGGTCATCAGCTGTCTTTGTCTGCTTCAAGAAAGTCGAGTTGATGGTCGGCTGGTTTGAATTCGTAGCGGGGGATGATATCGATTTTCGCCCGATGTTTCTCCTCCAGGTCGCTCAGCTCGGCACGTTTTTTATTGAGCAGGTACTGAGCCACATCCAGGGGCAAGCGGCATTCGACCCGGGCAACCTTCTTACGGGTGATGCCGGTCTGGATACGACGCAGATAAAACAAGGCCAGGGTTTCTACAGAACGAACTACACCGCGCCCCTGACAGTATTCGCAGGTTCGGTAGCTTCCTTTTTCAATGGGGGCACCCATTTTTTGTCGGGAGATCTGCATCAGGCCGAAGCGAGAGATTTTGGAGATATCGACCTTGGCTTTATCCCGTTTCATGCTCGCCTTGACCTGGCGTTCAACTTCACGAATATGCTTTTTGTTCCGCATATCGATGAAATCGACCACGATCAGTCCACCAAGATCGCGGAGCCTCAGCTGGCGTGCCAACTCGGCGGCAGCCTCCATGTTGGCCAGAAAAATAGTCTCGTCAAAATCGGCATTTTTTGAGGTTCTGCCGGAGTTGACGTCAATGGCGACCAGGGCCTCTGTGGGGTTGATAACAATCGAACCACCAGAGGGGAGGGCGACCTGGGGTTTGAAGATCGATTCAATCTGTTCTTCAATATTGAACTGATTGAAGATCGGTTTGTTCCCCCGGTGCAGGCGAACCTTAACATCCCGTTGTTTCGCTGGGAGCGTTTCGATAAAGTCGTTAACGTTATCCTTGGACTCCTGGGTGTCCACCAGGATTTCCTGAATCTCGGGGTTGAACTGATCTCGCAGGAAGCGCACCACCGTATCCTGCTCTTCATACACCAGAGCAGGAGCTTCCTTGGTTTGCCCTCGGTGTTTGATGGTCTGCCAGAGGTGCAACAGGGAGTCGATGTCTTTTTCCAGGGCATTGTGGGTGATATCCACAGAGGCAGTGCGAATGATGTAGCCGATCCCTTCGGGGATGTCGAACTGGCTCATGATTTCGCGCAGGGCAGCACGACGCTCTTCGCCCACGATCTTGCGGGAGATACCGGCGCTGTCGCTCCCGGGCATGAGAACTAAAAAACGACCCGGGAGAGAGAGGTAGGTGGTCATGTTCGCCCCCTTATTGCCGGTGACTTCTTTGACCACCTGGACAAGGACCTCCTGCCCGCGTTGCATCACATCTTCAATTTTCAGCTTTTTCCATTGCTGTTGGGCAATCAGCGAGCGTACCCGTTCATTGACATCCTGACGATAATATTCAGGGTGGATTTCGTTAAAGGGAAGAAAGCCATTGCGTCCAGTGCCAATATCTACAAAGGCAGCCTGAAGATTGGCTTCAATGGAAACAATGCGGCCCTTATAAATGTTGTTTTTGGTGGGTTCACGGTCAACTGTGGTGACGTGGAAGGATTCCAAACGACCATCTTCAATCAGCGCAATACGACATTCTTCAGGTTCTTCAGCGTTAACGAGCAATTTGAAAACCACAGATTTTTCTGATTCTTCTCTCTCTGCGCTCGCCTCCTGGTCACTGTCGAGCTCTTCTTCGCTCTCCGATTCAAGAGTGGTCGTGATGGGCTGCTCTTCTTCAGCACGCTGCTCTGTTAGTGCTGCCTCGGTCTGTTGCTTGTTGCGTTTTTTCCCACCACGGCGTGAACGTCGTTTTTTGGGGGCAACAGGTTCAGCCGTTTCTTCAGTCGGCTCCTCATCTTGTTGAGGGGATTCCTGACCTTCGGCCTTTACCGGGCTGGGCGCAGCTTCCTCTTGGGAAGCAGCCTCCTTGTCCGTGGTCTCCTCAGCCGGTTGGCTGGGGGGCTCGGAGATCGTTTCAGCAACGGGCAGGGGCTTCTCTGCATCAAAAGCCTCGACAGGTATCTCTGGCTGTACCTCGGTGGATTTTGTTGCCGGTACAGCGGTCCGGGCAGAATCAGGCTCTGGCTCCAGAGGCGAGGCCTCCGGCTCCATGACCGAAGGGGTGA
Source organism: uncultured Desulfobulbus sp. (assembly GCF_963664075.1). Taxonomy (NCBI): domain Bacteria; kingdom Pseudomonadati; phylum Thermodesulfobacteriota; class Desulfobulbia; order Desulfobulbales; family Desulfobulbaceae; genus Desulfobulbus; species uncultured Desulfobulbus sp. Next base: position 3,661,759 of record NZ_OY760916.1, on the reverse strand, counting down.
TCTCAAGCTCTGTAACCACAGGCTGTGCGGAGATTTCTTCCTGGGGGGACGCCTCTTCTGTTTCAAGTGCGGCCTGAATCGGCTCGGCAGGAACCGGAGACGTGGCAGTTTGAACCTGAGCAGATTTATTGCTTTTGGCTCGTGATGATCGCGCTGTTCGTGGTGGTGTTTTTTTCTCCTCGGGGTTTTCAGAGGGCTCGGGGGTGAGACTTTTCCACCAGGCACCTTTTTTGGCCTTGCGAACAGGGGGGGATTTTTCTTTGGAATCGTTCTTGGTCATTCGTGTCCTTTAAGTAATTTGTTACAAGCGGCCGAATCGTTGCGCTGGTGAAGGACGTGCTGTTGACAGAAAACGGTTGCACGGGAATTCCTTACGAAGCAATTTGATAGAAACGTTTGCCGCCATGCTCCTGAATTTGGAGGGAGCGGGAACGGATCAACGGTTCGAGCAGACGCTCAACTTTTTCCGGACCTTGCAAGTGAAAGGTCCGGTCAATATCCGCAGCGGTGCAGGGGCGTCGCTGCAACATTTCGACAATAGCCTGAACAGTCTGCTCTTGATTCGCCGTATGAGAGAGAGCAGAAGGAGACTGTTCGGGAAAATCAGGTTGGGATGCCGGTGCAAAGGGAAGATCGACCGGCAGGGAAAGGGATTCTTGAAAACGCGCACCAATTGCGGAGAGTTCCTGGGAAGAAACTGCGTGGGCATAGGATTCCGCAGGCGGGCGAACAACAGTGTTGAGCTGAATACGGTCAATACGCATCGGCCGTAATGCAGCTATAAGGGCTTCGATATCTGCATCCGTATCGTTTATTCCCTGGACAAAAAGAATCTCCAGCCAGAGTTTGCCCTGGTACTCATGGGAAAAAGCCTGCAGTCCAGCGAGAATCTCGCTGAGATGCAGCTCTTGCATGGGGCGATCAATTTTGCGAAAACTTTCTTCCCGCGCTGAATCAAGAGAAGGGGTAACAATATCGGCTACAAGCAATTCAGCTCGAACCTCGGGATCAGAAAGCGTGGTCCCGTTGGTGAGGACTGCAAGCGGCTTATTTGTGGTTGCTTTGATAAAGTGCAGGATTTTTCCAAGATCACGATGTAGCGTCGGTTCACCTGATGCTGTAACCGTGACTACATCAACGTCGGCGAGGCGAGTTGTGTCGCTACAGAATTGATCAATCTCAGCCAGGATGGTATCTGTATCAGAATAATAATCTCGTCTGCCAGTGGGCGTGATTGTTCGCCCGACTTCACAGTAAAGACAGTTAAGATTACAGATCTTATCTAAAAAGAGATCAATACCCAGAGACCGGCCAAGCCGTCTGGAGTTCACCGGGCCGAAAATGCAATTCATGTAGGGTTGTGACTGTTTGAAGCGCTGGTAAAAGCGTGTATACTATAAAAGATGCAAGCCTTGGAAAATCAGGTTATTAGGCAATTTTACAACTGGAGTTTTGTAAACTAATTTCCTGGCGCACGCAAGGCAAATCTACGCTTTTGACTTGACACCCCACCGGGGGGCTCGTACATTCGGGCCAGCTAACAGTGGTTATTGATTTTCCGTTTCTTTAATCGCTCCGGCCGGTTGGGAGGTGTTTTTTGTCGGAGTTCCGCTCAACCGGACTCCCTGTTTTTCCGTTGATCATTTCTGACCAGAAAAGGAGCTTTTCGAGGTGACGCATCCCGCTCTCTCCCGGGCCCTGCCCATAGTATGTATCGTTGGGATACTGTTTGCACAGTTTCCCTCCATGGCAATGGCCAATGTGCTGATTGATGCCAAACAGTGGAATCTCACTGCAGATAAGATGATCCGTGAAGACAATCCCCCGCTTCTGGTGGCGGAAGGGAATGTGCTCCTGGAGAAAAAAGAGCCCGCCGAATCGCAGGCAAATATGTCCCACAATGAGACTCTGCAAACGCCTCAGCTGAAGACTGTCACGACGGTCAAGGCGGATCGAGTTGCTTATGACTTTGTCAAGGGCAGCTTAGAGGCGACCGGTAACCTGGAAATACGAGTTGGGGCTGATGTCCTCAGTGCCGATGCCGGAGTAATCGATCTCAACACGGCCACCGGTCGCTTTACCCACGCCACGATTATTCGGCATGAAAAAGATATTCATTTCGAGGGGCAACTTATCGAAAAGACCGGTGAGCGCACCTACCACATCGAAGATGGTTGGGTGGTGACCTGTAAACTGCAACCGGGCGAAGTCCCGCCTTGGAGCTTTGCCGCTGCTGATACCGAGATCACCGACGGAGGCTACGCCCTCTTGAAACATTCCACCTTTCGAATTAAGGACGTTCCGATTTTTTACACTCCGGTAATGCTGTTGCCGACAAAGCACAAGCGGCAAAGCGGTCTGCTTTTTCCGTCCATGTCCATGTCTGATACGGGGGGCTTCAGCCTGGAAACGCCTTTGTATATTAATCTTTCTCCCAGCAGTGACCTCACCCTCTATCCTCGCTACTTTGCGGAACGCGGTTTTATGTTTGGTGGTGAATATCGTTATGTTCTCAGTGACGAGAGCACGGGGATGTTTGTAGGTCACTATCTTGATGATGATCTCTCCGATCCCTCGGAAGTCGACTATTACGCCAACAGTGATTTTACCCACACCAACCCCGACCGTTACTGGTTTCGGGGGAAGGTCGATCAAAATTTTGGTCCCTGGGTGGCGAGGCTTGATCTCGATATTGTTTCTGACCTAGATTATTTAAGTGAGTTTACCAGTGGGTCAACAGGTTTCTATACCAATCAGCACCGTTTTTTCGATGTTTTTGGGCGTGGTTTTATAGACAAAAGCAACCGATACCGTGAAAATACCCTGGCCGCCCTGCGCAACTGGGATAATGGTACAGCACTGCTTGCTGAACTCTCAGCCATTAACGATGTCAGCGAGACGGTCTACACCGCTAATAATCCCTCCCTTGCCTGGAAGCTCCCCTCGCTCACCTATAGCGGTCTTTTGCCTGTCTGGAATGAGAACGGTCCAGATTTTTCCTGGTCAGCCAATTACACCTCCTTCTGGAGGGATCAAGGCGTAGAAGGGCAGCGTCTTGATCTGATGCCCACTCTTACCACAGGCCTCCCTCTCTCCCCCTATCTAGAGAGTTATATCAGTGGCAGCATTCGCAACACCAGCTATTTGATTGAAGATAACGGTTCTAGTCAGTGGCAAGATACGGATTCAAAAAATCGATTTCTTTATATTGTGAATGGTGAAGTGGGTACCACTTTGGCTCGTGATTTTTCAGTGGATTTTGGTGAGGTGAGTGGGCTGACCCACACTGTACGCCCTTATCTGGCCTACAATTATACCGAAATACCCCGGGCGAAGATCATGCCCCAGTTTGACTGGGTCGATGATCTGGAAGAGGAAAATACCCTCTATCTAGGGATAAATAATTTCTTTTCAATCAGCGGGATCCATAATGGACAAAGCTTTGATCGTCAGTATGCCTATTTTAAACTTAAACAGGGCTACGATCTGCGCTCTACTGAAAACGATTCCCCTCTGACTCCCATCGAGATGGAAGCCGCCTGGTATCCCGCCAGGCAGATGCGGGTTAAATACACCGCCAAATTTGATGTCTACGGCGATGGCGCCTATTATCACTCAATCGACTCCGATTATACCAGCAGTCGGGGGGATACGCTCTCCCTGGATTATCGCTACAATCAGCTCACCGATGTCAATTCAATAAAGGGGAGTGTCTGGTATTTTTTGCCGTATAATTTTGCGGCGGGGTACTCGCTGGAGCGGAATATTGAAGATCATGACACTATTGAGGAGACCATCCGCTTGCGCTATATCCAACCCTGCTGGTCAGTTGAACTTTCTTCCCACAGTGAGTCTGGTGACCAGTCCTTTATGCTCACCTTTCGTCTCGCGAATATCGGCAATCCTTTTGGCTTTGATTTCACCGGTCAATGATATCACTTGACTGAATTCGTGGTGGTTGCAGGTGAGGCGGCATAAGCGCATCATCATGTATTGCACACGATCTCAGTACTTGAGTTCAAAGTAAAAAAAGTTACCAGAGTTCATTACTCTTTCTCTACAATATGACCCCTTCAACAGTTTCCTCCACAGCTTCCCATTTTGATGTGTTCAACGGGGATGCAGATGGTATTTGTGCTCTGCATCAGTTGCGCCTCTATGCACCTTGTGCTGATGCTGAGCTTGTCACGGGCATTAAACGCGATATTCAGTTGCTTTCCCGGCTGCGGGATGTACGTGAGAGTCGCATTACTGTGCTCGATATTTCCCTGGATCGAAACCGGGACGCCCTGGTTCAGCTCCTAGAACAGGACAATACGGTGTTTTATGCCGATCATCACTACAGTGGAAATATTCCCCTTTTTACCTCGCTGGAAACCCACATCGATCCCTCACCGCTGACCTGCACCTCCATTATCATTGACGCTCTTCTCGGTGGGAAGTATCGGGCCTGGGCTATTGTCGGTGCCTTTGGTGATAACCTTGATGATGTGGCCTCAGAACTTGCCCAGAGGCTTGGGTATTCTGGTGAACAGGTTGCTTCCCTCCAGGAAATGGGGCGCTTGCTCAACTACAACGGGTACGGTATGGCAGAGTCGGATCTGCTCATCCATCCGGCAGCTCTTTTTCAAGAGGTGCACCGTTTTGCTGAGCCCTTTGATATGGAGCGGGACTCTTCGATTCTTGCCCGTTTACGTCAGGGCTATAGGGAAGATATGAACCAAGCCACGGCGCTGAGCCCTACGCAGAGTTCAACGGCTGGCCGCGTTTTTATTTTGCCGGAGACCACCTGGGCTAAACGGGTCGTGGGTGTTTTTTCCAATCAGCTGGCCCGGGAAGAACCGCGGTTGGCCCACGCTACCCTGATTGAACGTTCAACAGGAAGCTATCTGGTGAGCGTGCGTGCCCCCTTGGCAATCCGAGAGGGTGCTGATGTGCTTTGCCGTGGCTTTGTCACCGGTGGTGGCAGGGCTGCTGCCGCCGGAATCAATGAACTTCCCGCCGAGGAATTGGGAACTTTTCTTGCGGCCTTTAACGATCAGTTCAGTGAACCCTTGCCCTAACTGTAGCCTGCGAGGTCGCCTGGCCCCCGTTTCGGCGGGGATGGGGCGATTGTTTTTCTTCAGTTTTTTCCTCTGCTCCGTACTCACCTTCTGGGCCTGGACACTTCAGGCCCAGACGAAACAGCCCGTGTGCGATGACCTGGATCGGCAGAGTCTGATCAAAGTGCTTGAGCAGAGCCTCAGCTATCTGGAAACACGACCGCTAACGACCAGCTACCGGTTCGGTCAACTGAACATCCCCGTCTCCCGCCTTGTCGCCTCAGCTCGACATCTGAGTAATCTTGCCCAACGCTTCGAGAATCCAGCGGTTTTTCAAGCTCGACTGCAGCAGGATTTTCTCTGGCTTTCGCTTGCTGAGTCGTCTGAAAAACTACCGTTGATCACGGGTTATTACCAACCTGTTTTTCGTGGCAGTCTCCAGCCGCATCCTCCCTATACCCACCCCCTGTATCGGCTTCCGGAAGATCTGGTCGTTGTGCATACTTCCCCCAAAAAAATACAGGTCGGTCGACTTGTTGCAGGGAATTTGCTTCCCTACTGGACCAGGCAGGAAATTGAAACCCGCCAACTGCTCAAAGGCCAAGAGCTGGTCTGGTTAGGGGATTCTTTTGATGTTTTTACCCTGCATGTTCAAGGATCTGGGATCATCATGCTTGAAGATGGTTCTTTGCGTGGAGTGCATTATGCCGGGCGAAACGGACATCCCTATACAAGTATCGGCAGGTATCTAGTTACAAGCGGGCGTATGGAGCTTGCACAGGTGAATATGGGAAGTATACGGGACTATCTGAACATTCATCCCGGCGAACGTCAGCAGATCTTATACCGGAATGCATCTTATATTTTTTTTGACTGGACAGATCCCGGTCCAGCAGTGGGCAGTCTCAACAGGGGGTTGACTCCTGGACGTTCTGTGGCAGCAGATCAACGGGTTTATCCTCCGGGATCGATTCTCTGGCTGCAGGCAGCACGCCCGGTTGTCGAAAAAGATCTGACCAGGTGGCTGCCTATGAACCGTTTGGTGACCGTCCAGGACAGCGGTTCGGCCATACAGGGTGCTCAGCGTCTGGACCTTTTCTGGGGAACAGGTGAGCAGGCGGGGCTCGAAGCAGGGCTCATGCGGGCTCAGGGAAAGGTTCAGCTGCTTCTGCTTAAAGATTTGCCCCAAAATTGACCAATACTCAGTGCGTATCAGAAGCCGTTAACCGGATTCTGTGTTAAGGCTTCACGTAACTTACGTCCCAGTTCTCGCTTGGAAAACGGCTTCTGGAGAAAGTGAACGCCATGATCGAGCACCCCATGGTGCGCTATGACATCGGCGGTATACCCTGACATAAACACCAGACGGAGATTGGGGATAAAAGAAGCCAGTCTTTGGGCTAAATCCCGGCCATTCATCTCAGGCATCACTACGTCGGTAAGCAGCAGGTCCAGGGTATCGGCGTGTTCATGGGCCAGGCGTATGGCCTCGGCGGTTGTAGATGCGGAAAGCACTGTGTAGCCTAGGCCAAGGAGCATGCGCCGGTTGAGCTCGAGCAGGCCCGCTTCGTCCTCAACCAGCAGGATCGTGGTGTCGGTTGCCGAAAGGTCTTCCGTCTGATTGTTTTCCTGGCCGATTTGAGGCACGGCTTTGTGTCTGGGGAGATAGATTTTAAAGGTCGTTCCCAGATCTGGTTCACTGTATACATGAATAAACCCCTTATTCTGGTGGACGATACCATGCACTGTGGCCAGGCCAAGTCCCGTCCCTTTCCCCACCTCTTTGGTGGTAAAAAAAGGCTCGAAAATGCGTTTTTGGGTCTCTCTATCCATGCCGCATCCGTTATCACTCACCGCAAGCAAAACATATTCACCGGGCACACATTCGGCGTGTTGCGTGCAGTAGTTGGCATCAAAAACAGCATTTTCCGTTCCGATGGTCAGGGTGCCCACCTCTGTTATGGCATCGCGGCCATTGATGCAGAGATTTGCCAGCAGTTGATCCACCTGGGAAGGATCAATATGCACAGGCCATAAGGGATAACCCGGATTCCATGCAAGTTCGATATCCTCGCCTATCAGTCGGCGCAACATTTTAAGTAACCCCTCCACGGTTGCGTTGAGATCGAGAACCTTTGGGGCCACAGTCTGCTTTCGGGCAAAAGCCAACAGTTGCCGAGTGAGATCTGCTGAACGTTCGGCTGCTTTTTTGATATCGGTGAGATCTTTAGCAAGCAGAGTCCCAGAGGAAATCTGTTCTTCCATCAGGTCAATACCGCCTAAAATGATACTGAGCATATTGTTAAAATCGTGAGCTATACCGCCGGCAAGTTGCCCTATGGATTCTAACTTTTGCGCCTGGTTCAGTTGTTCCTGAAGGGTGTTTTGGGCCTTTTCAGCATCTTTACGAGGAGTTATATCACGATAAATGGTCTGATTGATTAATTGGAGTCCGAGTTTGGCAACGCTTCCGGTTACTTCAACCCAACGAATCTTGCCATCTTTACGTTGCACGCGAAATTCATAGCGTGCGCTGGTCGTGCGCCCCTCCATGCGGTCTTTCAGCTTTTCCTGAACAAGAGCCCGATCCTCTGGATAGACCAAGGCCCATATCTGCTCTCCCGAAAAGGCTCGCATTTCCTCTTGATCGTAACCAAAGAGTTCGGTGAAGGAATTATTAATGTAGCGCATTCTCGGTGGATATCCCTCCATGATGGCAATGGCGTCCATGGATTGATCAAAGAGGGCCCGGTAGCGCATTTCAGAGTCACGCAGGGTATCTTCCATCTCTTTACGCTCGGTAATGTCCTGCATAGTACCGATCAGACTGTGAACAGCGCCATCTTCCCCGGGCATGGCTTCACCGCGGATGGTTACCCAACGGTGCGCACCGTTGGCGCGGATGAGTTCGGCATCGCAGGTATAGCCTTTACCTGTTTGGATACAGAGTTGAATGGCGTGGTTGAGAGAAAGCCAGCTTTCCTCTGAAAAATACTGTTTGACTGCGGGGTAGCCGATGGGTTTCTCTTCCGGCGAGTGTCCGTAAATGCGATAGATCTGGTCCGACCAGGTATGGGTATCGGAAAGCATATCCCATCGCCAGTTGCCGATTTCAGCGACTCGTTGGGCTTCCTTGAGTCGCTGTTCACTTGTTCGGAGGGCCTCTTCTGTAAGTTTGCGTGTCGTGATATCCTGGAGGGCGCCATAGATATGGATAACCTGACCGTCTTTCATCACCGGCTCGCCCTGGGTGTGCACCCATTTTTGAATACCCGCCGCCGAGGTCATTTGCAGTTCGAGGTCGTAAGGAGTCCCCTGATTGACAGCAGCCTGGACTGCACGTTCAATTTTTCGCCTATAATCTCCTTGAAAAAAGCTGAGCCCCTCGGCCAGATTAACCTGTTTTTCCGGGTCCAGATCATGGATACGTGCGCATTCTTCAGTCCAGGATCCTTCCAGGGTACAGGGGTCGATTTCCCAGCCTCCAACCTTGGCCAACCTGCTTGTACGTTGGAGCATGAGCCGGTGATGATTCAGTTGTTCTTCGTCGAGCCGTTGTTGGGTGATATCGCGGGAGATGCCAAAAAGACCACTGACCTTGCCATTGCGATCCCTAAGCGGTCCCTTGGCGACCAGGAACTGGTGTACCTCTCCCTGGTGAGAAGGTAATTGTTCTTCATGCTGGACCGTGGCTCCAGAGTGAAGGATGGATTGATCAGTTTCAGCGAGCCTTTCTGCTATTTTTTGAGGAAAGATGGTGGAATCATCCTGACCGAGAATTTCTTCGAGTTCTCTGCCGAAAAAATAGCAGGCAGCCTGGTTGCAGAAGAGATAGCGGCCATCGATTCCTTTGACGAAAATAATGTCGCTGGTGGAATCAAGGAGGGTGTAGATGAGTTGTTCCTGTTGTGACTGGGAGTTTTCAAAACGAGCAGTTCGGTAGAGCAAGGCAAAGGCAGCCACAAGAAAGATAAGCCAAATGAACAGGATAACGTTTTGTTCACGCCGGGTGCTGGCGATGACCTGGGTAAGATCCTCTGCCAGCTGGGTTTCCAGAGTGTCTCCAATTTGATTGAGCTCGTGTAACTCTTTAAGTAATTGAATACGCAGGGAAACTCGGAAACTTGTAGAGCTCATCAGTGCTCGAATGGTGTGTTCCAGCCGGACCTGGGCCTCGGCATAAGATTGGAAATACAGTTTGCTGGGGCCGCTGGAGGGCATGGCCTCAATGCCGCTTAAAGAAGAACGTCCATCAAGGCAGTCTCGTATTTTGAGTAAAGAAACCTCCAGATAGGTAAGGACATCTTGGCGATCCAACTTTTCACCAGCCAGATAGCGGTTGAGGTTGAGAACTGCTGTATTGATTGAGCGTCTTGCCTGATGGAGATTGTCGCTAATCGCAATGTGCTGTGGATAGGCCGTTCGATTGAGTTGTCCTCCCCACCAGAGCAAAAGCGAAGAGACGAACGCAATGACTCCAAGCAGAAGCAGGGCACGTTCACTGAAGAACGTAGAACCTTGGGAACTGTCCTGAAGTCGTGAAAGTGGCATTTACTCATTCTCCCGTTGGCCAAAGGTTACAGATGAAGGTAGATCGCTGGCATTCAGCCCCAATCTGTGCAGTATTTGCATGTGTTCGGGGCTGCCGAGAAACTGGCGTAGAGTTTGATCAAAGCGTTGTTGAAGTTGTGTGTCTTTGGGGCGAAAGGCAAAGGCTCCACATCCAGGGGGAGCATAACTTGCTTCAAAGGGAGTTGCTTGTTGAAAATTACTCTGTTTTTCCGCGAGTCTGCGAATTGTCGGCCCGCTGAGGGAAAGGCCATCAACAAGGTTATTGTTGAGGGCGGTTAGAGCAAGCTGAATGTTGGGATAGATGTCGATACGTTCAGGGGGAATACCAGCACGGAGAGCTTCTTCTCGTTCGACGGCGCCTTGAATAACCGCGAGACGTGTTTTTTCTTGAAGGGCTATGTCCTTGTAGCTGTGGATATCTAGAGGGTTACCCCAGTGGACAAGGAGTGCTGGGTAAAGGCAAAGCGATGGGCTGGTAAATGCGACCAGTTGCTTCCGGTCAGGACGGATAAAAAGACCAGCAGCGATTTGGTCGAAGCGACCAGCTCGGAGCTGGGGGATGAGGGAAGCAAAATCTGTGCGGATCCATTCGATGTGCGCAACGCCCAGGCGCTGCCATACGGCTCGGGCGACCTCGGGAGACTCACCTGTGACCGTACCCTCAGGATCGGTGAAAGCAAAAGGCGCTTCGACAGCATAGCCGATACGGACCACCTTCGTACGGGCAATACGATCAGTTGTTGATTCCGTGCTAATGAAAAGAGCACTGATACCTAGGACTATTGCCACAAGCAGGAGCGCTCCAGCAAGGGCAAGGGGCCAAGGACGGATGAGGGAAGTAGACGCGAAAGGCTGTTTGGGCGAATATCCTTTGACGCTACCTGTTTTTTGAGAGTCCATCGTTCCTCCCTGGAAGCATGGATGCCTTGAGTACCGGGAAAAAGATGCTACCTATCGTCGTCAGGAAACCCAAAAAATATTGGAGCTTCTCCAGTTTTTGGGCAGTGCCTGCATGGTGTTTTGCCTGTCCCCCTTGTTGAGGGGGGGGGCAGGCTGAGTCTTTTGGCGAAGAAAAATTTGTTTCGTCTCCCTCCGCCGTCATGGATTGTGGTCGATACCAGTCCGTTTACCCTGAGCATGGTCTTTGGCGACCAGCATATAAATCGAAGGAATGACAAACAATGTGAACAGGGAGCCAATAGCCATTCCCCCCACCAGCACCAGACCGATGGAGTTTCGGGCTGCAGCACCTGCACCGGTGACCAGGGTGAGCGGGAAGTGGCCGGCAATGGTGGCGCCCGTGGTCATGAGAATAGGCCGGAGCCGGGTCATGGCCGCATCAAGGATCGCCTCCCGTTTACTTAATCCCTGCACCTGCATCTTGTTGGCGAATTCAACGATCAGAATACCGTTTTTGGATACCAGCCCGACCAGAGTGACCAGTCCTACCTGGGAATAGATGTTGAGCGAGGTGGTCCAGCCCGTGGTGAAAAAGGGCACATTGGGATCAGGCATCTTCAAAAAAGTGAAGACCAGAGCGCCGAACATGGCCAGGGGCACAGAGCCCGCCAGGATGACAAAGGGATCGCGGAAGCTGTTGAACTGGGCCGAAAGAACCAGAAAAATCAGAACAATGGCCAAACCAAAGGCCCGGAGAAAGGTGTTGCCCTCCACTCGCAGCTGGCGAGATTCACCGGTGTAGTCCAGGGTGTAGCCTTGGGGAAGGATTTTAGCGGCCTCGTCTTCAAAAAAGCGGAGAGCCTCATCTAATGGACGCACCGGATAGGCGCTGATGGTCACCGCGTTGAGCTGTTGAAACCGGTTGAGCGAGCGAGCCACGGTGGTGTCTTTGATCGTGGCAATGGTGGAGAGTGGTACCAGCTGGCCTGCCGGTCCGGTGACGTAAATCTGTCCCAGTTGTTCCGGGTTGAGGCGATCAACCCGCATCACTTGGGGTACGACCTTATAACTGCGACCGGCAATATTGAAGCGGTTGACGTAGTTCCCACCCAGCATGGTGGCGATATCTCCACCAACCTGCTGGAGGTTGAGGCCCAGGTCGGCCACCTTGTCGCGATCAATCACCAGCTCGGACTGGGGCTGGTCGATTTTGACATCAATTAACGGGGGGAAAGCAAACATCTTGCTCTTAATGGCTGCGAATTGAAGCTGCTTGGCAAAGCCAAGGATTTGATCCAGATCGGCAGTGGAGGCAATGACAAATTCAACCGGAAACTGGCCGCCACCGGGAAGGGCAGGCGGGGTCACCGGGAGGACGCGAATGCCTGGGATCATGTGCAGCTTTTTAGCCACCTCGGGCATGATCTCAAAGATGGTGCGTTCCCGCTCCTGCCAGGGGGCAACCACCATGCCGCTGAACCCCGAGTTGGGCTGGGTGAGCTGAAAGACGAAGTTGGTTTCCTTGACACTCTGAAAGGCCCGGTTGACCGCAGCTGTATAATAGGCGTTCTGATCCAGGGTGGAGTTGGCCGCCGAATTAACGATACCAAAGATAACGCCTTGGTCTTCAGTGGGCGCGAGCTCTTTGGAGGACATGGAGAACATGGGAATGGCCAGCAATCCCAAAACGATCCAGACCAGATAGACCGCCGGGCGGTTGTCCAGGGTGCGGTTGAGCCAGCGGCCATAGGCCTGGCGCAGTCGTTTAAAGTCGCGTTCGATGCGACCGGCCAGTCCACGCTCGTTCATGCCTGCGCGTAACAGCCGGGATGACATCATCGGCGAGAGAGTCAGGGCCACAAAACCGGAGATGGTAACCGCTCCGGCCAGGGTAAAGGCAAACTCCCGGAAAAGGCTGCCGGTCAGGCCGCCTTGCAGGCCAATAGGGGCATAGACTGCGGCCAAGGTGATGGTCATGGAGATCAACGGGCTGATCAACTCCCGGCCACTGAGCAGCGCCGCCTGCATGGGAGTTTTTCCCTCGCTGAGATGCCGCTCCACGTTTTCCACCACGACAATGGCATCATCCACCACCAGTCCTACCGAGAGAACAATGGCCAGCAGGGTCAGGAGATTAATAGTAAAGCCGAAGACCTGCATCAGAAAGAGGGCACCGATCAGGGACATGGGAATGGTGACCACCGGGATCAGGGCTGCACGAATCGAACCGAGAAAGAGGAAGATAATGACCACCACAATCAAGAGGGTTTCGCTCAGGGTTTTAATGACCTCCTGAATGGCGTTATGGATGTAGTTGGTGCCGTCATAGGCGATTCGGGCGGTCAAGCCGGTGGGGAGCTGGGCGGTGATATCCTTCATCTCCTTACGCACCAGGTCGATCACATCCAGGGCATTGGCGTTGGGGAGAGGCCAGATTCCCATGAAAACCGCAGTTTGGCCGGAAAAACGGACCTCTGTGTCGTAATCTTCAGCGCCGAGTACGACCTCGGCCACATCTTCAATACGAACGATAGCGCCGCCATCCTCACGGATTACCAGTTTTTTGAAGTCGGCCACCGAGCGCATGTCGGTGTTGGCGGTGAGATTGACCTGGACCAGCGAGCCTTTGGTCTTGCCCACGGCGGCCAGGACGTTGTTGGCGGCCAGGGCCTGGCGAATTTGGACCGGGCTGACATTAAAGGCGGCCATGCGCATGGGATCAAGCCAGAGGCGCATGGCAAAGGTACGCGCTCCCAGGACATCGGCCCGTTGCACCCCATCCAGAGCGGAGAGGCGGGGCTGTATCACCCGCACCAGGTAATCGGTTATCTCATTTTGTTTGAGTTCATCCGAGGTGAAGCTGAGGTAGGCCGAGGCAAAACGGGAGTCCGCCGATTCCACATTGATGATGGGGATTTCGGCCTCGGGAGGCAAATCACCCCGCACCTGGTCGACCTTGGAGCTGATCTCGGAGAGAGCCTTGATCGGGTCGTAGTTAAGCCGCAGGCGGGCGGTGATCACCGAGCGCCCCAGGGAACTCTCGGACTGGAGGTAGTCTATTCCGTCGGCGGCGGCAATGGCGCGCTCAAGCGGAGTGGTGATAAAACCGCGCACCAGCTCAGCGCTGGCACCGGTATAGACCGTGGTGATGGTGACCGCGGCGTTATCACTGCGTGGGTACTGGCGTACGGAGAGAGAGCCAATGGCCTGCAGTCCAGCAATGAGGATCAGCAAGCTGGTGACCAGGGCCAGGACTGGTCGCTCAATAAAGATGTCGGTAAATTTCATGGCTCAGCTGTCCTTGGGTTCGGGGTGCAGTTTGAACTCTGGGGCAAGTTTGTTGTCGACGACCGCACTTTGACCGTTGCGTAATTTGAAGACACCGCTGCTGACCACGGTCTGCCCGGCCCGCAAACCGGAGGTGACGGCAACAAAGTCGCCACGCCGTTCACCCAAGCGAATGAACTGCTGATGGACCACCTTACCCTGACCACCTTCCTTGGCTACTTCCACCAGAAAGACCGAATCCGAGTAGGGGGCGTAGAGCACCGCAGTCGCGGGAATGGTGAGGACCGGCTTGTCCTGGGGCTGCACCACCGCCACCTGGACAAACATCCCTGGGCGCAGTACTTCGTCTTTATTGTTGATCGTTGCCTGCACCCGAATATTGCGGCTTGACGCATCCACATCGGGATTGATCGCCGTGAGCTTGCCTTCCATCACCCGCTCAGGGGGAAGGCCGTCGGAGCTGAGCCGAACCGTATAACCAATTTTGAGGAGGGGGAGCTGCTGCTGGGGGACGAGAAAATTGACGTAGATTGGGTCCAGAGCCTGGAGTGAGACAATGGGTTCCCCCTCTTTGATGATCTGGCCCAGGTTGATCTGGCGGATCCCCAGGCGTCCGCTGAAGGGGGCGCGAATGGTTTTTTTGGCAATGGCCGCACGAATGTTGTCGGCCTGAGCCCGAGTCTGTTTGAGTGTGGCCTCGGCGTTGTCGTAGTTGGATTCGGCAACGACCTTGGTGGCGAGCATCTTCTTGGCACGGGCCAGGGTAAGTTTGGCCAGCTCGACTGCAGCCTCTGCCGAACGGAGCTGGGCCTCCTCTGCGCTGATATCCTGTTGCACCAGCAGGTCACCCGCTTTGACCCGGGTTCCCGGTTCAAAGGCGATCTTGACTACCTTGCCGGTTACTTCAGCGGTGACGGTGACGCCCTGAACCGCCTCGAGCGAGCCCACTGCCTTGACCAGGGATTCCCACTGTTGCTCCTGGGCCTCAAAGGTCGTGACGATGGCTGGCGGCAGCGTCGCCTTTTTCTTGTGTTCGATCAGGGTGGAAATCTGCAGGACTTTGGTCCCGGCCAGGAGGCCGACCACCACAGCGATACCTGCGAGACTAAAAAGAATTGCCTTGAGTTTCATTACCCGCTCTCCAGGTTAGAGATAAAGCAGCTCAGGGTCCAGCGCGCAAGCCGCCGTGTTTGTTGATGATGTAATAATGGCTCCGTGATGGAAGGTCTATGGCCACGGATGAAGGACGTTTTCCAGAAAATGAAAAAACTGCCAGGTTCAGAAGTTGGGGCAAGGTAACATCCCGATGAGACTTGGTCAACCAGGGACAGGGGGCTTGTCTGAATTTGCTTGGGAAACCATTGGGAGACAATAAAAAAAACCGTATTCTTCCAGAAAGGAAAAATACGGCTTACTTTAATCCTGATACCTTCGTAAAAAGTCGAAATGCGGAAAAATCCCCATCGTGAAATCAGCAGGTTACGAAGCTCGGAACGTCGTTCTCGGGGTTTTTTAAAAGAACGACAATCCTGAATGCTTCACGAATTAGTTAGTGTCCGTCCAGAAACGAGGATTTTTGTTCAAGTTCAAGGCATGCGAAAAATTTAACCGCAGGCATATAGATGATATTCCGAGGATGAAATTTTGAGCATAACGCCGAAATTGGGCAGGTAAGCGCAGACTCCGAAAAGACCGTTTCTGGCTGGACACTAGTGAGCGAGCTCAAACCCCTTGTCTGCCAATGCTTTGCCAATGGCTTCTTTGCTCAAATCACCTTCATAACTGGCTTCACCTTTTTCGAGGTCAATTATGACCTGGGTGGCGCCGAGATCTTCAAGTGCTTTCTTGGCTGCTTTTTGACAATGTTGACACTTCATGCCGTTGATACGCAGGGTTGCCATACGTGCACCTCTTCAAAGGAAAGTAATCGTGGTTTGGTTGAATAGTTGTTCCAGCTGGAGCTGATGCTCTGCCGTGTAGAAGACGACAAAGTCCACGCAGCCCAGTGCCGCCAGGATTCGAGCTTGTTTTTGCTGATCTGCAGCACCTGGCGGGGTATCGCCATTGTCCAAAATGCCGACCACCAGCCCCTCTGACTGAGAGCGTGCCCGCTCAAGTTGCTCCACCTGTTCAACTTCAATACGGGTGAAGTCCCCCGTCACCAGGTCAAAGCGGCTGCCGTGACGGCCCATTCGTGCAAGCGCGCTCTGCAGCCGGTCAAGAGAAACAATTTTTTCCCTGTCCAGTCCTGTCCAGGTTCTTTCCCCTGCAGGAAAAAAGCGGCTGCGTTGCTGGTCCACCTCTGTGGCATCAAGGGGGGCGGTTATGAGCTTTGGTTCTTGCTCCGCCTGGGCCAGTATTTGACCATCGGGGCCAATGATCATGGAGTGTCCTGCCAGCTCCATGGCTCCGGTGGTACCGCAACCGTTACAGGCTATAATATAACACTGGTTTTCAATGGCGCGCGCCCGCAGGAGTGTTTGCCAGTGATCAAGTCGGCTCAGGGGCCATTGGGCGGAGACAATGAGCAGTCGGGCACCTCCAAAAACCTGGCGCCTGGCGACCTCGGGAAAGCGGAGGTCATAACAGATCAAGCCGCCTATGACGCCGTAGGGCGAGTGCAAAAGAGGGGCTGGTTTTCCTGGAGCGTAATGGTGATCCTCTTGCCAGAAACCAAAAAGATGCTGCTTGGAGACCGAACCCAGCACGCCTTCTGGACCAACCAGAAAAAGAGTGTTGAATGGATGGGGCGCATCAGGAGTGAGATTTGTCAGGGATCCAGCTAGAAAGTAACCGCCCTTTTGGCTTTGCTCCTGCATCCATGCAAGTATCTCCGGCGTACGTTGCCCCAGTCTCTCCGTGTTGGGATAATCAAAGCCGGTCGCCCAGATTTCAGGAAGAACCACCAGGGTTCCCGGGACAGGCGGTTGGGATGTCAGGGCGTCTTCTACGCGTTGAAGATTTGTCGCAATTTCTCCCGACACAATGGAGAATTGGAGGCAGCTTGCTGCTGGAAAAAGGGTGTCTTGCATGTTTACCCTATTGCCTCCAATGCCTCTTGTGCCAGTTCGTTCAGGCTTACCTGGGTGAGCGTACCTTCATGGTATAAAGGAATGGTGGTCGTCTCTTGACAGAGCAGGTGAAGGCCATCTTTTGCCTCTGCAATTTTCAAACGCCCACAGGCAAGGGCTGCCAACCCGCGAACCTCAGCATCGCTTGACTCAAGGTAGGGAAGCACATCTGTGTCCGCACCTCGCGTTAAGAGGAGCTCCGGTTTATATTCCGCCAGTCGAGCCACAGCCCAGAGCAAGCCGCGCTGGAGCAGTGGATGCTCTATATAGTTCCCATCCTGATGCGGTTCGTCGCCATCTTCCCGCATGTAGGATATGAGCATGTGTACATATTCTTCTGCCAGCGCTGGGTGATTGCACATGACCTCTGCCATGGACTCAGGAGCCCCCCAGCCAATACCACCGGACTCGTCATTCAGGCTCCAGAGAAAGCGGCGCATCATTATACGGGCCTCCTCTATATTCTCCTCGGCCAGGCGTGCGACCTGAGCTCCCATGCAGGTGATAGCCCGCCAGCGCAGGGAAAGCTCATCACGGCAGATCAGAGAAAACAAGGCATTGACGGCATCTTTCGCTGGCATGCGGTCCAGCTCTGTCAGAATCTGGTCAAGGTCCTGACCTTGAAACAGGGCCAGGACCTTTTTTTTCGTTGTGCGGCTACTCACGATAATCAGAGAAGAGTGTTCTTATTCAGTCGCAGCGGGCATGGTGAATACGCGTTTCCCCAGTTCCGCATCCATCATAAACAATCCAGAGGGGTTGTCCTTGATCAGTTTCAGTTTCTCGACAACCTCACCGACCGAGGCTTCTTCTTCCACCTGCTCAGAAACAAACCACTGGAGGAAATTGTTGGTGGCGTGGTCTTTCTCGCTGATCGCCAGGTCAACCAAGTCGTTGATGAGGCTGGTTACATGCTCTTCGTGTTTTTGAATTGCCTCAAAGGCCGCCAGGGGCGAATCCCAGGTGGATTCGGGTTTGTCAATGGCCTCAAGGATAACCTTGCCACCACGCTCATTGACGAAGTCATAAAATTTCATGGCATGCATCATCTCTTCCTGAACCTGCGCCCGCATCCAGGCTGCGAAACCGGTGAGGCTAATGGACTGAAAATAGGATTCCATTGACAGGTAGAGGTAGGATGAAAACATTTCTGCATTGATCTGTTCGTTCAGGGCTTTGAGCATCTTTTTCTTCATCATTCTTGTTCTCCATGGGACGTGTCTGTTGGTAAATTAACAGGATGTATTCGCAATGAAACGACTATAAGCACAACCATGACGAATTCCAGGTCATCCTGGAAATTTGTTGTTATTTATAGGGAAACCTGTTTCCTTTAGGTGACTATAAGGAGAGAACTATGCAGAAAACTATTTGTATTACCGGAGCTACCTCCGGATTTGGTCTGGCCTGCGCCGAACGTTTTGCCGCTGAAGGCTGGCAAATGATTCTCACCGGCCGAAGAACCGACCGTTTGCAGGCGTTGCAGCAGAAGTTGGGTGCAACGGTGCCGGTCCATATAGCTGAGCTTGACGTGCGTGATTTCAAGGCGGTTGAAGCCATGGTGGCTGACCTGCCTGAAGCTTTTCAAGATATAGATGTTCTGGTCAATAATGCCGGGCTGGCCCTTGGGCTGGCAGGGGCGGACAAAACCGATATTGCCGACTGGGAGACCATGATCGATACCAATGTCAAAGGGCTCTGCTACCTGACCCGCTGCGTTCTGCCGCATATGGTCGAGCGCAATCAGGGGCATATCATCAATATGGGTTCTGTCGCCGGAAACTACCCCTATCCAGGCGGTAACGTCTATGGTGCGACGAAGGCCTTTGTTAAACAGTTTTCCCGGAACCTGTTGACTGACCTGAATCATACCAAGGTCCGGGTGACCAATATCGAGCCCGGTCTGGCCGAGAGTGAGTTCTCCGTGGTTCGTTTTCATGGCGACCAGCAGAAGGCGGACGCGGTTTATAAGGGCACCGAACCGCTCAGGCCTGTGGATATCGCTGAGATTGTCCATTGGGTGACCAGTGTGCCACCGCACGTAAACATAAACACTGTAGAGGTCATGCCGGTCTGCCAAAGCTGCGGTCCCCTGGCCATTCATCGAGACGAGTAAGGAACCGAGCCAATGCGACGAGTAGTTATTACAGGGATGGGTATTGTCTCGCCGCTGGGAGATAGCACCTCTGAGGTGTTGCAGTCCCTGCAGGAAGGGCGTTCAGGGGCTCGTTTTCACGAGTACTATCAGGAGATTGGCCTGCGTGCTCAGATCGGCAGTTTTACCCGGATTGACATTAAAGATCATTTGGACAAGAAAAACCTGCGTTTCATGGGGAATGCAGCAGCCTACGCCTCCATAGCCCTTTCTCAGGCGGTGGTCGATGCCGGATTAAAGGTGCATGAAGTGTCAACTCCTCGGACCGGGCTGATTATTGGTTCAGGGGGGACCTCGGCGGAAAATGTGGTTGCCACGGCTGATGTCATGCGAAAAAAAGGGCTCAAGCGGCTGAGTCCCTTCATGGTACCACGAACCATGTCGAGCACGGTTTCCGCCTGCCTCACCTCCACCCACGGGATCAAAGGTGTCTGCTACTCCATCTCCTCAGCCTGTGCCACTGGCTCGCACTGTATCGGTGCGGCCATGGAGCAGATCCAGCTGGGAAAACAGGATATTGTCTTTGCTGGTGGCTCAGACGAGGAGCACTGGACCCAGACCGCCATGTTTGACTCCATGGGTGCTCTCTCCACCAAGTATAACAAGACCCCGGAGCGAGCGTCTCGCCCCTATGATCGCAACCGTGATGGTTTTGTCGTGGCCAATGGCGGCGGTATTGTCGTGCTTGAGGAGTATGAGCGGGCGAAAAAGCGTGGGGCAACAATCTATGGCGAGGTGGTCGGCTATGGTGCCACTGCCGATGGTGCCGAGATGGTTCAGCCTTCAGGTGAGGGGGCGGTGCGCTGTATTCAGATGGCACTTGCCACAGCAGGAGACAAGATCGATTACATTAATGCCCACGGCACCTCCACACCCATTGGTGATCTGGTCGAGTTGCGGGCCATCCGTGAGGTTTTTGGCGAGGCCAATCCTCCCATTAGCTCCACCAAGTCCCTCTCCGGTCATAGCCTGGGAGCCGCCGGGGTCCATGAGGCCATCTACAGTCTGTTGATGCTCAACCACAACTTCATTGCCGGTACGTCCAACATCGAAGAGATGGATCCCGAAGCTGAAGGTATGCATATCGTTACAGAGAATCGTGATGCAGGGCTCACCACGGTGATGAGTAACAGCTACGGCTTTGGTGGGACCAATGCCTGTCTGATTTTTCGAAAGGTGGAATAGAAGTCTCTGAAACTTAGGGAGGGATGTTTTCTTCTTTCTGTAAAGAGAAAAGCGGCGCTCAGGTTGTTGAACCTGGGCACCGCTTTTTTTATACTGTTCAACCTTACCTGGAAGGAGACTATCAGGCGTCCTGCTTCTGATTCTTGGCGTTGTCGTAGAGGGCAACGAAGTTGATCGGCTCCATCAGAAACGGCATGAAACCACCGTCAACAGCTGCCTGACAGACGATCTGGCGGGTGAAGGGAAACAGCATCAACGGGCAGTCTACAGACAATACGCGCTCGTGATGTTCTTCTGGAATGTTTTTCATCATGAAGACAGCTGCGTGCTCGATTTCAACGATGAACATTACCTGATCCTCGTTGTTGTTATCCAGAACTTTGGCAGTAATAGCAATGGAAACTTCGCTGTGATCATCATCGAGCTTTTGGTTTTTCAGCTGAAGATTGAAGTCTACTTTGGGGTTTTGACCTTTATTCAGGAATACCTTGGGAGCCCCAGGGCTCTCAAAAGAGAAGTCCTTGATGTACATCTTCTGCATACGAAAAATCGGGATATTCTGTTGCTCGGTCTGGTCTGCCATGTTGAGTCCTTGTTGTCGTAGTCAATGAAAGCTGGCAAAGGATTGTTGCCAGCGGGGTTACTGTTTGTATTCGTCGAGGAAGGATGCGTAAAGAGAACGCACATAGATTTTTTCTTGCGTGGCAAGAGTAACGGCTCAGCCAGCACAGGACAAGGAAAAATCGCGTTCAAAGAAGTCTTGAATTATTGCTTTTCTCTCAGCCGCATGCTGGCGCAAATCATTCACTCCCATCATGGATTCACGAGGTTCCGTTTAAAAACTGCTTAAGAAACATGCCGGTGTAAGATTTGGATTCCTTGGCAATGTCCTCTGGAGTACCCGCAGCAATGACCTGGCCACCGCCGCTGCCACCCTCAGGTCCAATATCGATGACCCAGTCTGCAGTCTTGATCACATCCAGGTTGTGTTCGATCACCACCACCGTATTGCCACTGTCCACCAGGCGACTGAGCACCTGCAACAGGTGCTGAATATCTGCCGGGTGGAGGCCGGTGGTGGGTTCATCGAGAATATAGAGGGTCTTGCCGGTGGAGCGTCGGCTCAACTCTTTGGCAAGTTTGACCCGCTGAGCCTCACCGCCGGAGAGGGTTACGGAGCTCTGTCCCAGGCTGAGATAGCCTAAACCTACATCGACAATAGTCTGGAGTCGTCCGGCAATGGGGGGGACGTTTTGGAAGAAGTCCAGGGCCTCTTCCACGGTCATCTGGAGAATATCGGCAATGTTTTTGCCCTTGTACTCAATTTCCAGGGTTTCCTCGTTGTAGCGTTTCCCCTGGCAGCGTTCACAGGTGACGTAGATATCTGGGAGAAAATGCATGGCAATGCGGAGCACTCCATCTCCCTCGCAGGTCTCGCAACGGCCGCCCTTGAGGTTGAAGCTGAAACGTCCGGGCTGGTAGCCCCTGGCCCGGGATTCGGGCAGACGGGCCAGCAACTCGCGAATCGGTGTCATCACACCGGTATACGTCGCCGGATTGGAGCGCGGCGTACGACCGATGGGGCTCTGGTCGATATCAATCACCTTGTCGAGCAGGTCTAGGCCTTTGAGCAACTGAGGTCCACGCAGGTAGCCTTTGCGGTCGGTGAAGGAACGTTGGGCCTCATTGAATAGGGTCTCGATGACCAGCGAACTCTTTCCAGAGCCAGAAACACCGGTGACGCAGGTCATGACGCCCAAAGGAAACTGAACCCTCAGATTCTGTAGGTTGTTGATGGTCGCTCCGACCACCTCGATGCAGCGGCCTATTTTGATCTGTTGGGGACGGCGTTTTTGGGGCACCTCGATCTTGAGCCGCCCGGAGAGATAGCCGCCGGTTTGCGATTCCTCACAATCCAGCAGACCTGGGACTGGTCCGGAGTAAAGAATCTCGCCACCATGCACGCCAGCCCCTGGGCCGATATCAAGCACATGGTCGGCGCTGGCAATGGTATCAGAGTCGTGCTCGACCACGATGACTGTATTGCCGAGATCACGCAGGGTGATCAGGGTCTTGATCAGCTTGTTGTTATCACGTTGATGCAGGCCGATGGAGGGTTCATCGAGAATATAGAGAACACCCGCCAGGCCCGAACCGATTTGTGAGGCCAGTCGGATGCGCTGGGCCTCTCCACCGGAAAGCGTTCCGGCGCGGCGGTCCAGGGAAAGGTAGCCCAGGCCAACGCCATGGAGAAAAAAGAGCCGTTCGCGGATTTCTTTGAGAATGGGGGCGGCAATAATCCCCTGGCGTTTTTCAAAGCTGATCGTCTCCATCTCGCTGATTAACTGCTCAATGGCCATGCGGCAGAGGTCAATAATTGACCATTGCCCCACGCGCACAGCCAGGGCCTCGGGTTTGAGCCGGGCTCCGTGGCAGGCCGGGCAGCCCTGTTCCGTCATGAACCCTTCGATCTCCTCGCGCATGCGCGAAGAACTGGTCTCACGAAAGAGACGATTGAGCCGTGGCACGACCCCTTCAAAGGCCAGGTTGGAAACCAGACTTCGTTTGCCCCGGGTATGGATGAACTCCAGCTTGGTTTTGCCGGTTCCGTGAAGCAGTCCTTTCTTGACCTTAGCCGGGAGGTCGGCAAAAGGAGTGGCCGGGTCAAAGCGATAGTGGCGAGCAAAGGCCTCGATCCAATTATCTGCCTGGGTGGAGAGCCGACGCCGGGTCCAGGGGACAATGGCTCCCTCAAGTAAGGAGAGTGAATCATCAGGGACGATCAGCTCCTCGTCAATGAACTGGTTGATGCCCAGGCCACTGCAGACCGGACAGGCTCCTTGCGGGTTGTTAAAAGAAAACAGCTGGGTCGAGAGTTCAGGCAGGGAGATGCCGCACTGGTGACAGGCGGCGGACTCACTGAAAAGGACCTCTTCACCGCTGTCAGGGAAGTGGGCCAGCATGGTGCCACCGCCGAGCGCTACCGCAGTTGAGACCGATTCATCGAGCCGTCTGCGGATGGAGGGTTTGATCACCAGGCGGTCGACCACTGCCTCGATGAAATGGTGCTTGTTCTTCTCTAGGCTGATCTCCTCGCTGAGTTGGCGAACCTCGCCGTCCACCCGAACGCGGACGAAACCTTCCTTGCGTAACCGTTGAAAAACCTGCTCGTGCTGCCCCTTTTTCTGTGTGACCAGGGGGGCCAGCAGGATCATTTTCTCTCCCTCGGGGCGAGCGAGAATCGTCTCGATCATATCGTGAATCGACTGGGAGCGAATGGGCTGGCCGCATTCCGGGCAATGGGGCTGGCCAGCGCGGGCAAAAAGCAGGCGCAGGTGATCGTAGATTTCGGTGACCGTGCCCACTGTGGAACGGGGGTTGCGGCTGGTGGTTTTCTGCTCGATGGAGACCGCAGGTGAGAGACCTTCCAGGAGGTCGACGTCGGGTTTATTCATCTGTCCCAGAAACTGACGGGCATAGGTGGAGAGTGACTCGACGTAGCGACGCTGCCCCTCGGCATAGAGGGTGTCAAAGGCGAGGGTGGACTTGCCGGAGCCGGAGAGACCTGTGAAAACAATCAGTTTGTTGCGCGGCAGGTCCACTGAAATATTTTTCAGGTTGTGCATGCGCGCGCCGCGAATGCGAAGGTGTTGCGGTTCCATGGAGTGTACTGACGTGTGCGCAGGCGTGGAAGGTGCACGCCTCTTTATTTTTCAGCGGCGCCAAGCATTGACAATGTAAGCCCCAGATACCCTGAGCCAGCAACTTGAACGCCCTTATGGACAATTTTCCTGAATCCGTGAGCGTTCAGCAGTGCGTCAGTTTTGTTGTCAGCAACCTGCCGATTAAAGTAAACTTTATCGGTAGGTTGCGGGCAATGAAGGTGGCGCGCTGCTGAAGGGCCTTAAGGGCGGCGGGTGAAACTGAACAATACATGAATTTGTTTATAAACTTCGTGGCATTAAAAAGATGCGTGTTCAGTGCCCACCCGCCGTCATGGATTCAGGAATTTCGTTTACCATGGCTTGCGCCTATGGTAGATTGCCGCATACTTGTAGCCACTATCTGTTAACAATCAAGGGAGCCTTGAATAATTGCCTCTTGCCCAGCTATGCGCAGCCTTCTCAAGAGCTGATTGCAGTCGCTGGGAGCGCGGTGTTCAAGCAACTCTCAATACCTCAAAGATTTCGCCATGTATTTTCAGGACATCATTGCCACTTTGAACAGCTATTGGGCATCCGCAGGGTGTGTTGTCATGCAACCCTATGATATGGAAGTCGGTGCCGGCACCTTTCATCCCGCGACCCTGCTGCGTGCATTGGGCCCTGAGCCGTGGAAAGCGGCCTATGTCCAGCCTTCACGCCGTCCCACCGACGGGCGCTATGGTGAAAATCCCAACCGTCTGCAACATTACTATCAGTACCAGGTGGTGATTAAACCCTCACCCAAAGATGTGCAGGCAATGTATCTGGAGAGCCTGGAACGTTTCGGCCTCAATCTCCTGGAGCATGATATCCGCTTTGTCGAGGACGACTGGGAATCTCCCACGCTGGGGGCCTGGGGCCTTGGCTGGGAGGTCTGGCTCGATGGCATGGAGATCACCCAGTTCACTTACTTTCAGCAGGCGGGATCCGTCGATCTCAAACCGATCACCGTTGAGATCACCTACGGGCTTGAGCGTATCGCCATGTACCTGCAGAAAGTGGACTCGGTCTACGACATAGCTTGGAACGAGCATGTTACCTATGGGGAGATCTTTCATCAGGCGGAAAAAGAGTTCTCGGCCTTTAACTTTGAAGAGGCCAATGTGGGCGACCTGACCGAGGCCTTTGACAACTATGAGCGTGAAGCGTTGAAGCTGGTGGAGAAGGGACTTATTCTCCCTGGCTACGATTATTGCCTCAAGTGTTCGCACACCTTTAACCTGCTGGATGCGCGTAAGGCAATTTCAGTGGCCGAGCGGACCCGCTACATAGGAAGAATTCGTCAAATTGCTCGGCAGGTAGCCCAGCGCTACGTTGAACAGCGAGCCGAGATGGGGCATCCGCTCCTCAAAGACGATAAGTGAACCCTGTGAATACAGGGGCCTTGGCGGAATTGCCTGAAAAATTGAGAAAAAGCGAAAAAATTTTCTAGCGTTTCGACAATCTTTGCAGTAAGAAAGGGGTGTTCGCATGAAGGCGACATCCCTTTTTTTGTTCCCTGAAATCGGTAATACAGTTCGAGTTCCTGTGGTTCAATTGCACAACAGCTCCTTTCCGCGCTCAAACCTGTTTCAACGTCCATACTGCGCCTGCCGTTTTCATTTCCTGCGTCGCTCCTCTGCTCTATGAAAGGACGCAACGGTTACATATCTTTTTGTGCCCACGCTATCCGTGGCAGTAACCGTCTGCTCTTCGTCCTGCGTTCCCAAGTTTTCACACGTTCTGCTGTCCTATCTACGCAACATCACCTCGCGCGGCGATATCGTCTTGTGCAAAAAGGTCGATGTTTGGCTGCCAGCAGAGGGTGGTTGACCCCGTTCTGTTCTTCTCTCCCCCCATGGGCCATACGTCCACCTCGAGCGTGCCTGGCCCTCTTCTCTGTAATGATTCCCGGGCCTTGGTGTCCTGGTGGATATTGCAGGTCGGTCCGGCGGGGCTAGCTCATCTCTCTTGTTGTGCAATGGAGAAGGATGGTGTGCATCATGCGTCGAGCCCTACTTAGACATCGGGATTTTTCCCGTCTGAGAGAATGCGCGCGTATGTATTGATGTTGGTTTTTTCCTGGAAGCGGGAAGGGGCGGCAGGGATACTGCCCTGATATTTCCGTGTAACCAGGCAATTAATAGGCCGACAGAATAGGCCACATTTCACAAGGAGGAATGGTAATGGCAGAGGGAACCGTAAAGTGGTTTAATGATTCCAAGGGGTTTGGTTTTATTCAGCAGGATGGCGGTAACGATGTGTTTGTTCATTACTCCGCAATTCAGGGACAGGGATTCAAGTCGCTGAAAGAAGGTGAGCGGGTTTCATTTGAAGTCGTCAGCGGGGCCAAAGGGCCTGCTGCGGAGAAGGTCAACAAAATCTGATTTTTTCCGGCTGTAAAAGGCAACGCCCGTTTCCTCCACTTGGAGGGAACGGGCGTTTTTTGTTTTCAGTGCTCACCCGCGGTTGTGGATTTTGCTCTTAATCTATGATGCGTACCGCGCCTTGATCCGCAGAGGCGGCAAAGCGGGCATAGATGCGCAAGGCCTTAGAGACCTGTCTGTCGCGATTGGGGGTGAAGGCCCCGTTGTCGCGGCTGGCCTCGGCAACTCGGCGAGCCGCCATTTCCTCATCACTGATCAGC
This sequence comes from uncultured Desulfobulbus sp., assembly GCF_963664075.1. Lineage (NCBI taxonomy): Bacteria > Pseudomonadati > Thermodesulfobacteriota > Desulfobulbia > Desulfobulbales > Desulfobulbaceae > Desulfobulbus > uncultured Desulfobulbus sp. Next base: position 3,635,216 of record NZ_OY760916.1, on the reverse strand, counting down.
AGTGAGATGGACCGTTTGGGGATGTTGATATCGACTTTATCTCCCTCGCGCACCAGGGCAATGGCCCCGCCGGATGCAGCTTCCGGAGAGACATGGCCGATGGAAAGCCCTGAAGTACCGCCAGAGAAACGACCGTCGGTGACCAAGGCGCACTCAGCGCCGAGGTGACGTGATTTGAGATAGCTGGTGGGGTAGAGCATCTCCTGCATGCCCGGACCGCCTTTGGGGCCTTCGTAGAGGATGAAGACCACGTCGCCGGCTTCAACGGACCCATCAAGGATGGCCTCGCAGGCTTCCTCCTGGGAGTGGTAGACCTTGGCGGTACCTATAAAATGGAGGATGGCCTCATCTACACCAGCTGTTTTGACAATGCACCCTTTCTCGGCGATGTTACCGTAGAGGACAGCCAAACCGCCATCTTTGGAGTAGGCGTGTTCGATGCTGCGAATGCAGCCTTTCTCGCGATCTGTGTCCAGATCTGCGTAGAGAGTCGACTGTGAGCCCATCTTCAGGTTGCGGACTCCGGCGGGTGCACTCTTGTAGAGAGATTTTGCCGCTTCGCTGGCGCCAGGCTCCATGATGTCGTACTGGGCAAGTGCCTGGGCCAGGCTCAGTCCATCAGCCCGGGACACGGAGGTGTCGACCAGACCCGCCCGTGCCAGCTCGCCAAGAATACCGAGAATACCACCTGCCCGATTGACGTCTTCAACGTGGTAGGAAGAGCTGGGGGCAACCTTGCAGAGGTTGGGAACACGGCGGGAGAGCGCGTCGATATCTTCCATGGTGAAATCGACCTCGGCCTCATGGGCCACCGCCAGGATGTGGAGTACGGTGTTGGTGGATCCACCCATGGCGATATCAAGAGCCATGGCATTGTTGAAGGCGGCTTTGCTGGCGATGGAGCGCGGGAGGACACTGGCATCCCCTTTTTCGTACCAGGCTTCGCACATGGCGACAATACGCTCGGCTGCCCGGTTAAATAAGTCGAGACGGGCCGCATGGGTGGCGACCACGGTGCCGTTGCCGGGCAGGGCTAGGCCGATAGCCTCGTTGAGGCAGTTCATCGAGTTGGCGGTAAACATGCCTGAGCAGGAGCCGCAAGTGGGGCAGGCGGAGCGCTCAACCTCATCCACCTCGCTGTCGCTCACGCTCTCGTCACCGGCCATGATCATGGCATCGATCAGGTCCAGTGCTTTGTCACCGACGCGTCCTGCCTCCATGGGGCCACCGGAAACAAAGATCGCCGGAATATTAAGACGCATGGCTGCCATGAGCATGCCGGGAGTGATCTTGTCGCAGTTGGAGATGCAGACCATGGCGTCGGCCTTGTGAGCGTTGCACATGTACTCCACCGAGTCGGCGATCAAATCGCGCGAGGGCAGGGAATAGAGCATGCCATCGTGGCCCATGGCGATACCATCATCAATGGCAATGGTGTTGAATTCTGCCGCAAAGCAGCCGAGTTCTTCAATCTTAGCCTTGACCTGTTGGCCAATCTCGTGCAGGTGCACGTGACCGGGAACAAACTGGGTGAATGAGTTAACCACGGCGATGACTGGTTTACCGATCTGTTCCTCCCGCATACCGTTGGCGCGCCAGAGGGCGCGAGCCCCCGCCATTCTTCTGCCTTCTGTTGTCGCCGAACTCCGCAGTGGATTCGCCATCTCCTCACCTCTATGAATGTATGTGATTTTTTTCTTTTTCTTTTCCTGCTGAAGCGATAGAACCTATAGTATCGAATTCGTCAATACTATACTGGTAAACGCCATGAAACAACAGGAGATTAACTACTGGATTACGGCCATGCTCAACAAGCATAGCCGGGTTTCGGATCTCAATATAACCGTGGGAAAAACCCTGCAGGTAGAGAGTGATGGGGTCCTTGTCCCCGTGGAAGTGGAGCCGCCGGTGGCCGAGCTGACCCCCTTTCAGACGGAGGTCTTTGCGCTGAACCTGATTGGCGGCAACCGCCGTTTGCTGCGCGATTTGGTGACCAAGGGGAGTTGCGATCTCTCCTGTTCGCTTGATGACAAGGTCCGTTTCAGGGTCAATATCTTCTCTCAGAAAGGGCACTATTCTACGGTTCTGAGAAAGCTGGAAACAAAAATTCCTTCAATTAAAGGATTCAATTTCCCCGATGCCTTTACCAAAATGGCACAGGAAGTCAATGGTCTAATTTTATTTACCGGTGCCACAGGAACCGGAAAGACCACCTCTATGGCCGCCATTCTCAACAAAATCAATGAAGAGCGGGCTGTGCATATCGTGACTCTAGAGGATCCCATTGAGTACGTTCATCCCCACAAAAAGGCAACCTTTAATCAACGGGAAATGGGGGATGATTTTGATTCCTTTGCCAACGGTTTGCGTGCGGCCCTGCGTCAGGCGCCCAAGGTGGTACTTGTGGGTGAGATCCGTGACCGGGAAACCTTGGAAATCGCTCTGACTGCAGCGGAAACCGGCCATGTGGTTTTCTCTACTCTGCACACCATCGATACCGGGCAGACGATTAACCGTATTCTGGGGATGTTTGAACAAGATGAGCAACCCCAGGTTCGCAATCGCCTGGCTGATACCATTCGCTGGGTAGTGAGTCAGCGCCTGCTGCCTCGTATTGGTGGGGGGCGGGTGGCTGCGCTGGAAATTCTTTGCACCAGCTTGCGGGTGCGTGATTTGATTATCAACGGTGAGACTGAAGAAAAGACATTTTATAATGTGGTGAAAGAGGGGACAACCAAGGATATGCGGACCTTTGACCAGCATTTGCTTGAGCTGTTTGAAACTGGCCTGATCACAGAAGAGTCTGCTATGCTTTTTGCCTCGCATCGCAGCGAAATCAAGCGGGGGATGGACACGGTCAAGGCGGCCCGTGGCGAGCGGACTTCAAATATTGACAACCTCTCCATGGAGCAAGAGGAAAAAGACCCCTATAATAACTGGTAGCAACGTTTTCTATGTCTTGATCTTACCGTTGGCTTGTGCTGTTCACGATCCTTATTTTGCAGGAGTTGTCATGCTGTCTCAATGTCCCCATTGCCAAAAAAAGCTCCACTTGAGCGATGAGCAAAGTTCCCGGCTGAAACAGGCTCTCTTGCAGCTGGCTCCAGGAAAATTGTTAACCATAAAATGTCCCCTTTGTCGGGAGCCGATAGGTCTTGATCAGACCGGTGGATTGCCTCAGAATCCGGTCTGTCATGTGACGCCTCCGCCACCACCCAATCTGGACTGGCTACAGACCGGGCTGTATCAGGGCGAGGAGAAGGTGGAGGATGTGCCCATGGCTCTGGTGCTTCATGAGGGCAATGAGCAGCGGGGCAAGGTGGTCGAGGCGTTGGAGTCTGTTGGCTATCAGGTTTTTGTGAGCGAGACTTCTGCTGAGGCGTTGGAGAGAATGCGGTTTGTTAATTTTTCCTGCATAGTCTTTCATATTGATATGGAAGGGGGGCAGGATCGATCTCCTTTTCATGACCATATGTGCACGTTGCATATGGATCGCAGGCGGTATGTATTCTACATTCTCCTGGGAAAAGGGCTGCACACCCTCTATGATCTCGAGGCATTGGCCTGTAGTGCCAATCTGACAGTTAAGACTGCTGATATCGGGCACCTTGATGTGATTTTACGAAAGGCCATTCCTGCTTATGAAGAGCTTTTTGGTACCTTTCTCGAAGAGTTGGAGGCTTATGGCCGGGGATGATGCCGGTGAATGGGCCCGAGTGTGGTTCGAGGGGGCGGTGGAAGCGTGAATTACTTTTTTGAATGGGGGCGAAGAAATGCCTTTTTTCAAGAGGAAACAGTTGTTTTTCAGAAAAAACTTTGTTAAATAAACTTCTCTTACTCAACAGAGCGAGGAAGTTTGCCCTTGTTCGCCGCATCAACCACTTATCAAAGACCGCCTGCGGTCACCACAGGAACATTCCATGACAAAAAACGAAACTCAACCCGCTTTTGCGGCAGATGATTCCAGCTTTGATGATCTGAGCTTTGCTGAACTGTTTGAACAAGAGGACAATAACACCGTTATCAATGTCGGTGAGGTTGCCATTGGAACAGTTGTTGGGCTGAGCAACGATGCAGTACTGATCGACGTTGGCGACAAAGCTGAAAGCTATATCGCGCTTTCAGAGTTCCGCCACGAAGATCCTGAACGGGAAATTGCACTTGGCGATGAATTTGAAGTCTTCATTGAAAAACGTAAAGATGAAGGCGGCCTGCTGCTCTCCCGTGAAAAAGCCATCGCGATCAAAGTTTGGGAGCAGATTGCCAAGATTCAGGAAGAAGACGGGACCATTGAGGGACGTATTGAAAATCGTGTCAAGGGCGGTATGTCCGTTGATATCGGAGTTCCTGCATTCTTGCCGTACTCGCAGATTGATCTGCGTCCGGTAAAAGATCTGGACGGCCTGATCGGTGAGACTTTTGAGTTCAAGATTCTCAAGTTCAACCGTAAACGCAACAACGTGGTTATCTCCCGTCGTGCCATCCTCGAGTCCGAGCGGAGCGCCCTGCGTGAGCAGATGCGCAACACCCTTTCCGAGGGCCAGATCATTCGTGGTGCCATCACCAATATCACCGATTACGGTCTATTTATTGACCTCGGTGGCATGGACGGTCTCTGTCATATCACTGACCTTTCCTGGGGCCGCGTTTCCCATCCGTCCAAACTCTACAGCGTGGGCGAGGAAATCGAGGTCAAAATTCTCAAATACGACAAAGATTCCGACCGCGTATCCCTGGGTGTGAAACAGCTCAAATCCGATCCTTGGGAGCGTGTGCCTGAGCAGTATGCGCCGGGTTCGCGTGTTACCGGTAAAGTTGTATCCATTACCGATTACGGTGTGTTCGTCGAGCTGGAAGAGGGTGTGGAGGGGCTGGTACACATCTCCGAGATGAGCTGGTCCAAGAAGCCGCGTCATCCATCCAAGATTGTTGGCGTGGGCGAAGAGATCGAGGTTCAGGTACTCAAAGTCGAGGCCGAGACCAAACGTATCTCCCTGGGGATGAAACAGCTGCAGCCTAATCCGTGGGATGTTGTTGAAGAAAGCTACCCGGTTGGTTCGGTTATCGAGGGTAAAATCAAGAACATCACCGACTTTGGTATCTTTATCGGTATCGAAGAGGGCATTGATGGTCTTATCCATGTTTCCGATCTTTCCTGGACCGAGCGCATCAAACATCCGTCCGAGAAGTATGCCAAGGGCGAGACCATTCAGGCTGTTGTGCTCAAGATCGACAAAGAGAACGAGCGCTTCTCCCTGGGTGTAAAACAGCTTGAGCCGGATCCATGGCAGGCTGCCGCCTCCAACTACCCGATTGGCTCCACTGTTGAAGGAACCATCACCAACGTGACCGACTTTGGTGTCTTCGTTCAGTTGGAAGAAGGTATTGAAGGTCTGGTACACGTCTCCGAGATCTCCCGTGACAAGGTGAAAACTCCAGTTGGCATGTTCAATGTCAACGATACCTTGCAAGCCACGGTGATCAACGTCTCCGCAGACGACCGTAAGATTGGTCTGTCTGTCAAAGCTCTGCAGGAGAAAGACGACAATAACGGCGCCCTGCCTGACGAGTACATGCAGAATACTCAGAGCGAAGGACCTTCCACCATTGGTGATCTGTTGAAGGCTGCCGCTGGTGAGGACCTGAATAACAAGTAAGTAAAGTTTCACCCTTATTGAAACACATCGGGTGTTTCATCGACCAGGTTTTCCTGCGTTGGTGAAGCGCCCTTTCTATTACCCGTGAGCGGTAACGGTACCCGTCTGCCGTTGCGGTTGTTAAAGAGGAAAGGTAGTCATGCTTAAGCGTGAATTGGTCAATCAAGTATCAGAACAGCTTGGTGACTATTATAAGCAAGATATTGCACAAGCTGTTGAAATCATTCTTGAAGAGATTTCGCAGGCACTTGCTGAAGAGAGAAGGGTGGAAATCCGAGGGTTTGGAAGTTTTTCAGTGCGCACACGTAAACCGCGTACAACCAAAAACCCAAAAACCGGTAAAATGATGAACATTCCGGCCCGCAAGACCCTGCATTTCACCATGAGCAAATCTTTAAAGGAAGTGCTGATCGAAGAAGCAGAGTAATCAGGTTTCTTTTACAGGCTTCAAGACCGGCCCTCTTTAGGAGGGCCGGTCTTTTTTTGTTTGATTCTCGATAACCTAGGGGAAGTGGATCATCAGGTGAACGGTGAGAGATCACCCTTTCCTTGACGAAGAATTTCAGGCTGGTCGTCAAGCAGTGAGATGACGGAGGAGGGTTCAGGAATGATTTCACCGCTATCGATGATCAGGTCAATCTGTTTGCCAAAGAGCAGGTCGACATCATCGGCGGTGCGGATCGGCATCTCTTCGTCATTGCTAGGCTGGGCACTTGTGTTGAGCAGCGGGTTGCCAAGTTCTTCCAAAATAGCAAGGCAGACACGATGATCGGGTACGCGAATACCCACTGTTTTTTGTTTGGTGAGCATGATCTTGGGGACCAGTTTTGTTCCTGAGAGCACAAAGGTGTATGGACCCGGCAGGTTTTTGCGCATCATTCGGTAGGCTGTGTTCCCCACATGTCCATACTGACTGATGTCGGTGAGCGAGTCGCACATGAAGCTAAATGGTTTGTCTTTAGGGCGCTGCTTCATCTGATAGACGCGTTTGATTGCTTTCTGGTTAAATATATCGCAACCGATTCCGTACATGGTATCGGTCGGGTAACAGATTACACCACCGCGGCGGAGGACGTCGGCAGCCTGCTCAACCAGGCGTGCCTGCGGGTTGTCTGGGTTAATGGAAATGATTTTAGCCATGGATCTGGTCTCGGTGAGTGGTCATATGGTTAAGCTGTCTCAGGGAAAGAGAGAGCGTTTTTCATTGCGAGTACGCATAAAGCCTCCAGGGAGGGCAATCCCGCTACTTAAGCAGGATATCTCTGTGTTGGCTACCGCTTTTTTCTCTGCTTGTCAGAAAAAATCAGCCACATGCAAACATTTGCCGCTCTCCTTGATTTCATCCGGGAAATATTTTTTTTCCTCAGACCTCTCGAGAGTCTTTTTTCATGGCATGTATTTATTTTTAGGTGGCAACGTGATAGAGAATAACTATTCTTCTGTTTCAAACCCTGACCTATGAGTTCTCTGTATTGAGCTACCGGGTCCTTGCCCGGCTCATTTATTCTTCGACTTGGTCCATACGTGACCTGAATTATTGTAAATCTATGGATGCTTTATGGCTGCACCTTGAGTGGAGTGATAAGGCTCCACTTTTTATTTCTTAGGGCGCCACTTGTACGGTAGACGCATTTTCGGGACTGGTTTTCCCGTTTTTTTACTCCAGCAGATGAGGAGCACGCATGCAGCAAAAAACTATTCCCTCGGCCCTGACTTTTGACGATGTCCTTCTGGTTCCAGGAGCTTCTGAAGTATTACCTTCCCAGGTTTCCTTGAAGACTCGTCTAACTCGTAAAATAAATCTCCAGTCGCCTCTTTTGAGTGCGGCTATGGATACAGTTACCGAGCACCAGACAGCAATCGCCATGGCCCGGGAAGGTGGAGTCGGAATTATCCACAAAAATATGTCGATCAAACAGCAGGCACGGGAGGTCGAGCGGGTTAAGAAATCTGAATCAGGGATGATTGCAGATCCCATCACGGTGAGTCCCTTTCAAAGTGTGGCTGAGGTGCAACAGATCATGCGCACCTACCGCATTTCAGGCCTCCCGGTTATTGAGGGTGATAAACTTGTCGGCATTGTGACCAACCGTGACCTTCGTTTCGTTTCCGATGATGGATTGCGGGTTAATGATGTCATGACTTCCAAAAATCTGGTGACCGCCCCGGTTGGTATTGATTTGCCCCACTGTAAGGCGCTGCTCCATGAGCATCGTATCGAAAAACTGTTAATCGTCGATGAAAATGGTCGCCTCAAGGGATTGATCACCATTAAAGATATCGAGAAAATCAAGCAATACCCTAATGCGGCCAAAGATGGATATGGCCGACTGTTAGCCGGTGCTGCCCTGGGGGTAAGCCCGGATATGATGAAGCGTGCTGAGGCACTGGTTAAGGCCAGTGTGGATGTGGTTGTGCTTGATTCAGCCCACGGCCATTCAGCGGGCATTCTTAAAGCGTTGCGTGAAGTGAAGGCAAGTTTTCCTGAGCTGCAGGTCATCGCCGGTAATATTGCTACTCCCGAAGGTGCTCTGGCGCTGATTGAGTCTGGCGCCGATGCCGTTAAAGTAGGTGTCGGACCTGGATCTATCTGTACCACCCGTATTGTCGCCGGTGTGGGGGTGCCCCAGTTGACGGCCCTTCAGAACTGTGTTGAGGCTGCCTCCAAACACAATGTTCCGGTTATTGCCGATGGTGGTGTGAAGTTCTCTGGAGATGTCTGCAAGGCTTTGGGGATCGGAGCTGATGCCGTCATGATCGGCTCCTTGTTTGCCGGTACCGATGAAACTCCCGGGGAAACCTTTCTCTACCAGGGCCGTAAATACAAGGGCTATCGTGGTATGGGCTCCATCGGTGCCATGCGTGAAGGGTCTTCCGACCGATATTTTCAGGATAAAGAGAGCAGTAAACTGGTTCCTGAGGGTATTGAAGGAAAGGTTCCCTATCGTGGACCGATTTCTGAGATGGTTTATCAGCTTCTTGGCGGCCTGCGCTCTGGTATGGGCTATGTTGGGGCAGCTACTATTCAGGAACTGCATGAGAAAGCGCAATTTGTCCAGATTTCCACTGCTGGCCTGCGCGAATCTCACGTTCATGATGTTATCATCACCAAGGAAGCTCCCAACTATCGGACTGAAGGTCTGTAATTTTAAGCCGTGACAGCGGATGATCGCTTGAACCTGTTTTCTTTTGCAAGGGACGACGGTCTATGCAAAAGAAGAAGGCTGGTTTAAGCGACACCCGCAGCCTCACACGGAATCAGCGATTTTTCGTCTTTAAACCCTCATTCATAGGTAGCCATGTCTACGCATACGCAGAAAATCATCATTCTTGACTTTGGTTCGCAGACAACCCAGCTGATAGCGCGTCGTATCCGCGAGCAGAAAGTTTACAGCGAGATCCATCCTTACACACTGGAGCTTGAGCGGCTTAAAGCCATGCAACCCACCGGCATTATCCTCTCCGGCGGTCCGGCCAGTGTGTACGACGATGACGCGCCAATCAGCGATCCCGGTGTTTACGAGCTGGGCGTGCCGGTCCTGGGGATCTGTTATGGTGCCCAGCTGATGACCGTCCAGCAGGGGGGACGGGTTGAAAAGGCTGAGAAACGTGAGTTTGGTAAGGCCGAGCTCACAGTTGAATACACCGGCGGACTTTTTGCTGGAATGGAGATAGCTCCGGCCCATCACCAGGTCTGGATGAGCCACGGTGATCGTATCGAGGAATTGGCTCCGGGATTTGTGGTCTCGGCTACCAGTGGGCACTCCCCCTATGCCGCTATTCGGCACAGTGAAAAGCCTTTTGTCGGGGTTCAGTTTCATCCCGAGGTAGCGCACACCCTGATTGGTACCGATATTCTCCGCAATTTTATTTTTGGTCTCTGTGACTGTACGCCGGACTGGACCATGCATTCCTTTATCGATGCCACGGTTGCTGATATTCGGGCCAAGGTCGGATCGGATAAAGTCATCTGTGCCCTCTCTGGTGGTGTCGACTCCTCTGTGGTTGCGGCGATGGTCCATCGTGCCATCGGCAATCAACTGACCTGCATTTATGTCAATAACGGCCTGATGCGCACCGGTGAGTCGGAGGCTATTCTTCGTTTTTTTCGCGAGAAAACCGATCTCAATGTTATTGATGTTGATGCCAGCGAATATTTTCTCCAGCAGCTTGACGGTATTGCAGATCCTGAAGAGAAACGTAAACGTATCGGCTACGGTTTTATTGAAATCTTTGAGGCTGAGGCCAATAAGCTTGGTGATGTAAACTATCTGGCTCAGGGAACACTCTATCCGGATGTGATTGAGTCGGTCGTTTTCCGCGGGAAAGCACCCATCAAATCACATCACAATGTGGGCGGTTTACCTGAACGAATGAAACTGGCCTTAATTGAACCGCTGCGTGAACTGTTCAAAGATGAGGTGCGTGAGCTTGGCTTGGAACTTGGGTTGCCGGAGGAGGCCATTTATCGTCAGCCTTTCCCCGGACCGGGGCTTGGCATCCGTATTATGGGCGGAATCAGTGGAGAGCGGCTTGACATTCTTCGCCAGGCCGATGTAATCGTGCTCGAGGAGATGAAGGACAGTGGCTGGTACCGTAAGGTCTGGCAGTCTTTTGCCGTCCTCCTGCCGATTCAGACGGTGGGCGTCATGGGCGATGGACGTACCTATGAGCATGTTATTGCCCTTCGTTGTGTGGACAGTCGTGATGCCATGACCGCGGACTGGTCGCAGCTCCCCTATGACCTGCTGGGACGTATCTCCAACCGCATTATCAACGAGGTCCGCGGCGTCAATCGTGTAGTCTACGATATCTCCTCCAAACCGCCGTCGACTATCGAATGGGAGTAAAACCTGAATCCGTGACGGGTTCAGGCCTACTTTCCCTGAAATTTTTTCCTGCGACATCAACCGATCCTGCATCTTCTGTGTGGGGTCGGTTCACTATTTTTCTTAGTTTTGTGCGGCCCTGCGCTTTTTCCCACACATGATAGAGCCGTAAATATCATGGGCACAGAGCTTTGTTTCTTGTGAGCTCATGGTGTCCTTCTATAAACTCTCTAATTTTGCTTGTTCGAACAAATTGAAAAATTCCATGCTCAAAACAGCCATTTACGTTGATGCAGAAAATATTAAAATGAGCGGTGGCTACGGCATGCGCTATGATGTGCTTGTCGATCTGGCCAATAACCATAATTCAGTCATGCTGCGAGCCAACTGCTACCTGGCCGAGGATCACGAGCGGACCCAGCGTGACAGCGAATATAGGCAAAAAGTCTATTCCTATCACAATATCCTCCGTCAATGTGGTTTTAAGATTATTAAAAAATTTGTGCGTCGCTTTAAAGACGAGGATGGCAATATCACCACTAAAGCGAATGCCGATATGGACCTGGCCATTGACGCCCTGCTCCAGGCCCGCAACCTTGATCGGATTATTCTCCTGACCGGGGATGGTGATTTCCTCCGCCTGATAGTGGCGCTGCAGAATATGGGCTGCCGGGTAGAGGTCATCGGCTTTCACAATGTGAATAAAGAGTTACGCGAGGTGGCAGACTCCTATATCTCAGGTTTTCTTGTCCCCGGCTTATTGCCCATTGCGGGTGCCCATGGGGATAATGGTGAGCAATGGCAGCGGGGAACGGTGGCCAACTTTAACCAGGATCGCGGTTTTGGATTTTTCCGCTACTATCGCCTGGAAAATAACTGCCTGGAGTCAGAAACCGTCTTTTTCCATCTCTCCAAATCCACCCTCGGCTCTGATCATTTCTTTCAGGAGCCTCACCGGATTTTTGAATTTCGGGTTGTAGAGAATCCAGCCAACAACAACCGTTCGGAAGCCTGGGATATTCGCCTGATCAAGGAGAACTGACCTTGTCTCTTTCCAAGGCCCATGCGAGGTCGCTCGAATCTGCTTGGGGGTATTTTTGAAGATGCTGCTTGCCGGAGATATCGGGGCGACCAAGACTGTCCTCGCGCTCTATGAAGCCTGGCCGGGGCTCCCTATACGCCAGCAACGTTTTCTAAACGTTGAGTACGATTCATTCTTGCCCCTTGTCGCTGAATTTCTCTCCCCGTGTGATCTACGGCCTGAATACGGCTGCCTTGGTGTGGCAGGTCCCGTGGTGAGTCAAACAGTGCAGTTGACCAATCTGAACTGGACTCTGGATGCAGAAGAACTCTGCCGTCTGCTTGGGATGAAGCAGCTCCACCTGATCAACGATCTCGTGGCCACAGGATTTGGTGCCCTCCAGTTGCCCACAGCCGATCTCCTGCTCATTCAGCCTGGAAAGGCTGCTCCAAAGGAGGTGCAAGCAGTACTTGCCCCGGGAAGCGGTCTTGGAGAGGGGTTCCTGCTGCCCTGGCAGGATGCCTTCCTGCCCTGTGCCTCGGAAGGGGGGCATGCAAGTTTTGCCCCCAGAAACGAACTGCAGGCGGAGTTACTCGCCTTTATGCGTCAAGAGCACGAACATGTCTCGGTGGAGCAGGTCTGCTCCGGGCTTGCCTTGCCCGATCTGTTTGCCTTCATGGACACCCGCCTGCCGTCCCCCCGTTGGTTGGCTGAAATGCTGACTCAGGCGCAGGATAAAACGCCGATCATCATTGCTGCGGCTTTGGAATCCATGGATGGAGGTCGGCCCTGTCAGGTCGCGGAGGAGACCCTGCAGCTCTTTTTTGACATTCTAGCCGACGAGGCAGCCAATCTGGTGTTGAAAACTCTGGCCTTTGGAGGGCTTTTTCTGGGAGGCGGACTCGCAGCCCGTCTTCATGGAGCCATGGATGTGGATCGCTTTTGTCGAATCTTTGCTCGAGGCACCTATCAAAAGCGGCTTGCGCAGGTGCCCATACGGCTTATTCTCAATCCGGAGACTGCCCTGATCGGGGCCGCAGCCTATGGGGCGCAGGCCGTGTCTGCCTGACAGAGGTCTTTCGCGACTTTCTCTCATTCATGTCTTCTTTTGCTCTTTCCCAGGTCTTGGTTGGCGTTGCCATCTGTTTTGATCTGATCTCCTTCCAATGTAAGCAGCGGCAGCATATTGTCGCCTGTCTCTGCTGTTCCTGCAGCCTGATCGCGCTTCATTTTGCCCTCCTTGGCATCTGGACCGCCATGGGGCTCGCCTTTCTTGCAGCTGTCCGTTTGGGTGTCAGCTATTTCACCACCTCGAAAAAGGTTATGTTGGTTTTTATCGGTGGGAGCCTGCTGCTGGCTTTGTGTACCTATGGCGGGGGACTGAGTGTGCTGAGTTGCCTGGGGGCGGTGCTGGGGACAATCGGATCTTTTTGTGCCGAAGATAGGCGGTTGCGCCAGGTAATGATGGGAGCGACCACTACGTGGCTCGTGCATAACATGCTGGCTGGATCACCAACTGCAGTGCTGATGGAGGGGCTCTTTCTTGTGAGCAACCTCCTTGGATACTATCGGTATTATCTGCGTAGAGTGGTGTAGACGGAGACCACCCCACTCTAGGGAAAGGTGCTCAGCGTTCTTTTGGGGATTGGGGCAATTCCTGCAGATGCAGGTAGAGTTCTCGGCTTATCCAGGCATCGGTAGCCGCATAGTGAATCTGTTGGGGAGTCAGCTCCGGCTTGGACCAGTTCGAGGTGCGGGCGGTTTTTGAAATGCGGACCCCACAGATCAGCGCTGCCAGGCCACGTAACCCCTGGTTACGGATATTGCGCAGCCGAGCCATCTGAGCCAGGTCAATGAAGCCTGCCGGTGTGAAAGCGGCTATCGTCTGAAGATTGAGGAGGTCGAAATCCGGGGCAACGCCAGCTTTGATAATAGCGCTTGTCTCCAGGAGAGCTCGCAGAGATTCAGGCAGTCCGGTTGATTGCAGTTGGAACAGAAAGACAGTCTCATCGGTTGCCAGCTGAAGCAGACTTGGTTTGAATTTTTGCCCTTTTTTAAAGGCTGGACGGGTTTCCGTGTCAAAGCCAAGGATGGGACAGTTTTGCAAGGTTTTGACTGCCTGCTCTACGTCATCCGTCGTTGATACGAGTTGAACGGCTCCCTGCCATCTGGCCAGAGGGAGTTCGTTTATAGCCTCTTTACTGATTTTTTTTCCACCGCTGGGGCGTCCTTTGGAGCCCAGTGGTTCACAGCTGACTAACACAACCTACCTCAATATCTCACCCCTGCACGATTCTACCCTATGCGATCTGTGCGGGTTTTTTTAGCTCTTGCTCCAGGCGGAGGTGCCAAATCGTTATGCCCGGTCAGTACCGGTCAATGACTCTTGTGCGCCTGCCTGAGTTTTTCAAGAAACGCTCTTGTTAGAATACATTCACTATAACCGTTTTGAAGCCTTTAGAGAACTCCGGGCTTCTCCTGTTTGGTGGGAAACCTCTCCTCTACCTCATTTATTGAATCATGTCATGCTCTTTTGCCTGACTTGATCATTCTTGATTATTTAGCCACATTTTTGCAAGGTCAGGCTTGAGTAAGGTCTTGAACTGTTCATTTCTGCAATGTGCACAGCTCTGTGCTGACAAATATGAAATAAAGTGTACGGTGCCGTTGGGGAAGTAGTGTTCCCCAGTTGGAAAAATAGAGCTGGAAATGAATGATAAAAAGGCAAGAGGAAAGCGGAAGGGGAGGCTTTGTCTTTGAACGGTCGAGGCGAGGCTTACCAGGGGAAAATGAAAGGGAAAATGGACTGCCTTGGGCTGGATTGAGCAGTATTTTTGCTCTGCAAAGCAGTGGTGTGGATAGCCGGGAATGGTTCTTGCAAGGTAACGAGTGAATGAGAGGAATATCCGTATCGCATCCGAGGGAAAAAACGTGCTCGAGTGTGGAATTTGTTGAGAATAATTGGATTAAAATTTTCTTGATCCGATTGCTGTGAACAAAAAGCCGCGATGGTGGTGGGAGCCTCTGCCCTGCAAGAGCCATCAAGAGCACCAATTTGCGTCGGTGAAGCTATTTATCAACAAAGGGTCGTGTCTGGAGGGGGACGGTGAAGACGAAGTCCGCTGCGCTGTGCCGCAACGCTCGTCAGACCAGATACTCCATACGACCAAGTGGGTAGGCAAAAGGTTATGAATACAAATCCACCATCCTGTGATCCTTCCATAGACGCAAGCAGTACAGCCGCTCTGGAAGTGCAGGCACTGTACAATATCGTTAATCTTATCGGATCGGCCGTGCATCTCGATACGGCGCTTTCTTCTGTGTTGAAGGTACTGCATGATACCCTGCGTATGGAGCGGGCGACCCTGGCCTTGCTCGATGAGACAGGGCGACACCTGACCATTCGAGCATCCTATGGGTTAAGTGTCGAGGAAGAACAGCGCGGCGTTTATGGCCTGAACGAAGGGATTTACGGACAGGTGTTCAGTACCGGTTCTCCTTTTGTGGTTCCCGATGTCCATAGCGAACCCTTATTTTTAAACCGAACCGGATCTCGTCCCAGAATTTCAAAAACCAAAATTTCCTTCATCGGCGTGCCGGTCATGCTGTCCGGGGCCGCAGTCGGTGTATTGAGTGTGGATCGGCTCTTTGATTCGGACATCTCCTTTGAAGAAGATGTGCGTTTTCTGACAGTTCTCTCGACCTTGATCGCCCAGTTTCTAAGTCTCAATCGGGCCATTCGCCAGGATAGGGAACAACTGGTTCAGGAAAATTTGAGCCTAAAAGAGAAACTGCATGGGCGCTACCACCGGCATCAGATTATTGGCCAGTCAAAGGCCATGCAGGAAGTTTACTGGTCCATTGAGCGGGTTGCGCCTTCAAGTGCCACTGTTCTACTCTTAGGGGAATCGGGCACGGGAAAAGAGCTGGTCGCTCGCGCCGTACATGATGCCAGCCCTCGTAAAAATGAGGCATTTATCAAGTTGAACTGTGCGGCTCTGCCGGAAAATCTTTTGGAAAGTGAACTTTTTGGTCATGAAAAAGGCGCTTTTACTGGTGCGGTTGTGGCCCGTATCGGTCGCTTTGAACAGGCAGATCACGGAACGATTTTTCTTGATGAAATAGGTGAGCTTCCCCTGCTGTTGCAGGCTAAATTACTGCGGGTGTTGCAGGAACAGCAGTTTGAACGTCTGGGCGGTTCACGCACTCTCAACGTGGATGTGCGGATTATTGCAGCAACCAATGTCAGCCTTGAACGGGCAGTTGCTCTGGGAACTTTTCGAAATGACTTGTATTATCGTTTGAACGTCGTGCCAATTAATCTGCCGCCGCTCCGTAAACGTCGTGACGACATACCTCTTCTGCTCGATCACTTTCTCCGCTCCAGTAACAAACGAAACGAAAAACATTTACGAATGTCACGAGAGTTTCTAGATTTTCTCACTGACTATAACTGGCCGGGGAATGTTCGTGAGTTGCAGAACTTGGTTGAACGAATGGTTATTCTGGCCAGTGGTGATGTGCTCACTGTGGAAGAATTGCCAGAGTATATGACCAGCCCCGATTCCGGCCGAATTCCCCCGGCCATGGAAACCGTGTTGCCCTCAATGGCTCCACCCCAGGCTGCAACCCCCCAGCCAGCAGGGAGAAAGTCTCTGAAGGATCTTGAACGGGAACAGGTGGAATCCGCCCTGATTCGAAATGGATGGGTACAGTCACGAGCAGCGCGGGAGTTGGGGTTGACTCAGCGGCAAATGGGATACCGGATGAAAAAGTTTAATCTACATCGTCCTGAATTTTAATCTGAATTCTCGGTCGGGGATACAGAACACCCTTCATTCTCAATGCTCACGGTTCTCAAAAGGCAAACCAAAATTTGTTTAGGGGATGACCATTAGGGCTGTGTTAGGTGGAGATGAGGAGGCACTCATGCGATTATTTATCGAGCTCCTGGCGAATAGCCATCCCAAGGGTATTAATCATATACGGCTTTTTAATATATCGACCTACGCCTATGCGAATTGCTTCACTAATTCGGGTGGTTTCGGAAAAACCACTGGTGATAATTGCTGCCTGGCCAGGGACGAGTTCCTTGATACTGCGATAGGTTTCTAACCCATCTATGCCCTCACCCAGAATCATATCCAGGAGTAGAAGGTCAAAGTGTTCTTTGCGTGCAAGGGCAATCGCCTGTTCCCCACTTTCAACGGTTGTAACTTTGTACCCAAGCTCTGTGAGGATGGTTGATGCAATTTCCCGTTGCTCGGCAATATCGTCAACCACTAAGATATGTTCCCCGTGGCCCTGATATTGCTCTGGTTGTGGAACAGGGGGGGGTGAATCCGACTTTGTGCCGTCACAGGGAAGTAGAGGCTGAATACCGTCCCCTGTGCCGAACTTTCGCAATCAATATAGCCATGGTGATCTTTCACTGTCCCCCAGACAACAGCCATCCCTAGCCCGGTACCGCTCGATCCCATTCTTTTGCTGGTAAAGAACGGCTCAAAAATTTTTTCCAGATCATCTAAAGCAATGCCACAGCCCTGATCTTGTATTTGCAGGACGACATAATCACCCTGGCTGATGTTTTCGTAGAGCTTCAGGGCACTATCCAGATAGCGGTTATCTGTGGTGATTCGGATTTCTCCACCCTGTTCCATGGATTCCGCTCCATTGGCAATCAGGTTCATGATTGTTTTAAACAGGTGCACCGGTGAGCCCATGATTGGCAAAAGATCAGGGGCACAGTCGGTTTGAACCTTCAACATGGGGTGGTGTGATTTGAGCAGCTGAAATTCCGGACTTCTGAGGTATTCTTCCACCAGCTGATTGAGATCGACCGGTTCGCGTACGCTGATGCCGCGCCTGGCAAGTGTCAGCAGATCCTGGACAATGGCGGCTGCCTTTTGGCCGGATTCTTTAATGGTGCAGAGTGCGGGGTACATGGGATGATCCGGGGCAAGTTTAATTAAAAGCAGGTCCGGATAGCTGACAATGCCGGAGAGGATGTTGTTGAGGTCGTGGGCAACTCCTCCGGCCAGGGTGCCGATCATCTCCAGTTTTTCCGCACGAACCAGTCGCTCCTCTGCCTTCTGTCGTTCCCCAATCTCCTTTTGTAGCTCTAGGCTGCGCTGTTCGATGATTTTTTCCAGGTTTTCCTGGTGATGGGCCAGTTTTGCCTCAGTCTTGCGGCGGACTCGAATTTCTTCATTGAGCGTACTGACGGTTTTATCCAGCTGATCAATCATCGTGTTGAAAGAGTCTGTCAGCTCGGATATCTCGTCGGGAATACTCGCTGAGCGGGCAATACGCTGGGAAAAATCGCCCTGGCGAACCGTCATTGTCGCACGGAGCATGTCCTGAAGACGCTGGACGATAACCTGTCGAAATAAAGCGATAATCAGGGCTGCGAGAATGCAGAGGACAAGGGCCGCTCCCAGGGTATTGATTCGAAAGATGCGGGCAATGGGTTCCAGGGTTTGATCCAGGGCCTGCTCGATGACAAAGATCCACTGGGTCCGTTCAAGGTGCTGGAAGACGGTGAGGATGCCGCCGTTGTCTTCGTGGTGGATGAATTGACCGCTTTCAGAGGCGTAGAGCCGATTAAAGGTCTGGGCAGAGTCGTGATCGAACAGGTTCGGCCCGAGGTCGCGGGAGCTGCCTAGGAGCTGGCGATCTCCGTCGATAAGAAAGGCATAACCAAATTGTTTTACCTTGAAATCATTGAGAAAGAGGGTGTTGAACAGGGAAAAATCGATTACCCCTCCAATAACCCCGACAATGGTTTCCCCTGAACGGACAGGGGTGGCGACGGTAAAAGTCTTGTGATCGGAAAAACGGCTGATGATAACATCTGAGAGTGCTGTTTCTCCCTGAAGCGCTTTCTGAAAGTAGGGGCGGTCAGCCAGGTGGATTCCATCCACGCTTTCCACTGTATGGGGGGCAATAGCTTTAAGACTGCCTTGGGGATCGGTGAGAAAGATAGATTCATACTGTTGGTAGCCTGATTTCAGATTGGTCAGCAGCTCCAGGGCTCCTTGCCTGGCGCTGCGACCGTAATAGCCACCTTCGGTCAGGGCTTCTATGATCACGTCCTGCCGAGCCCAGGCCTGCATATCTATCATGCGTGCCTGCAACCAGCTGTCGATGAGTTTTGCAGAGAGAGCAACTTCCCGATCAAGTCGTTTGGAAAGTTCATCACGGACAATGGTTCGTGCGTTCCAGTGTTCCATGACCAGAACTGCAACGAGACCAATGGCGATGATGACAATCGTTGGAAGGAGAATTTTTCGACTCAGGCCTGGCGACATAATCAGCGAATCACGACTTCTGCACGTTTGATAATGGAGTAGGGGATCTGAATGCCAAGGTGTTCAGCCGTTCGCAGGTTGAGCTGAATCCTTCCCTGATCCGTTGGCCGCACTGGAATATCCCCCGGGCGTCTGCCGTCAAGAATGTGTTTGGCGATTGTCGCTGCCGCCACTCCCTGTTCACGCATGGAGACTGAGATCGCACAGAGTACGCCGGAGGCTGCCGCACTGTCAAAAAATCCCACCGTGGGGAGGTGATAGTCCCTGTTGATGATATCTATGAGCTCCTGCTCCATGACCTTGGTCGAATCAGTTTTGCTGCGGGTGATGGTACGCAGTACATAAAGGCCGACCGCATCTACCTGACCATGGTAGTGCTCCAGATTCTTTTTCCACTCCTCAAGGGTCAACGGTTGCTCATAAGCAACCACTGTAACCGGCAGAGAAAGTGTTTTGCAGTAATCGATCATGGGGTCAGTGGTTGCCGATTTGTCTGCCATGATCAGGATGCGCCGAACATCAGGTTTGATTTTTAGAAGCAGTTTTATGCTCTCCAGAATGTTGGGGCGCTCCAAAACACCGGTGACGTTCTCTGCAGGAAATCCATATTCTTCCGGTTCTTTGTTGACTCCGCCAAAGACAAACCAGGGCGGACCTGGTTTGCCGGCATAGTCCTGGGTAAAGTACTTTTGGGCATTGTCATCCATGGCAAGCACTAGCTCGGGATGGATCTGTCTCACCATCTCTTTGGCCTTTGCACCAGCCTTGCGCTTCCAGCTCTCTTCGGTATGTCTCTTGGTGTCCATGTAGTAAGAGTGGAGACCATATTTGCCTTCAGACAGGACCTGGGCGATTCCCTTGTCCATCTCCATCACATGCTCTACCTGATCTTTATGGTAACTGTGGACCACAAGTACTTGTTGTTGGTGGATGTTTTTTGCACAGGCTGGACTTGCTGTTATCGAGAGCCATGCGACCGCAAAGGTTTGCAAAACTGTTACAAGTAGCTGTATTTTCATGAGAGAGCCAGAGAATAAGATAACTTGCAAAAAGGGGGAATTTTTACCAGGTCCAGCTGAGTACAGGGAATCCATGGCGTTGGCGGAAAATGCAATTATTCAGGATTCCTATAACTTATTCAAGGATTATCTATGATTGGTATGGTGGCATAGAAACCGTTGTAATGCAATGGCCTGAGCGGAAAAGAAAAATTTTCTTCGCACCTTGGCTCGCACCTTTCTTTGTGGGAGGCGAGTCTTTTTTCTCTGTAGAGGAATGGGTTCGATGAAATGCATCCGTTTCATTGTTTCTGGCCCTATGATTTGGGGAGACGAGGTATTGCTGGAAAATAAAAGAGAAAAAACCCTTTCTTTGTGACGCGTATTTTTCTATTCTGCAGGCATGGTAATAATTGTCGTTTTCGTCGAGAGCCCTGTTGATGCAATTCGTGGGCTTTTGACTTTTGACGATACCATCATTATTGCTATTGCATGGAGAGAACACCGGTGACCCCTTGTGCTTGGATCTCTTTTTTTTTGTGTGTTCCCTTCATTTTCCAGTTTCGCTTCTGTAATCTGTTCCCTTCAAACCCTTGGAGTGCAATTCCTTGAAACCGACAGATATCGAAGATCCTCAATATTTTCATAAAGTAATTGATTGCCAATTTGCCTGTCCCGCACATACACCGGTTCCGGAGTATATTCGCCTCATAAGCCAGAAGCGATATACCGAGGCCTATATGCTGAACTGGGTCTCCAATGTATTTCCCGGTGTGCTTGGCAGGGTCTGTGACCGACCCTGTGAACCCGCCTGTCGGCGGGGGCGGGTGGAGACAGATCCGGTGGCCATTTGTCGCCTCAAACGATTGTGCGCTGACAATCGAGAGGAAGTTCTGGGGCTCTTACCTGAAATTCCAGCTGAAAAAAATGGGAAACGTATCGCTCTTATCGGAGCGGGACCAGCTTCGTTGACGGTTGCCCGTGACCTTATGCCCCTTGGCTACGAAATCGATCTCTACGATGATCAGGAAAAAGGGGGCGGTTTTATGCGGAGCCAGCTGCCTTCATTTCGACTGCCTGAGTCCGTTTTGGCTACCGAGGTTAACTATATTCTCGATATGGGGGTCTCTACCCATTTCAACCAGCGTGTTGACAGCCTGAAGTCAATCCTTAGTCAAGATTATGATGCTGTCTTTGTCGGGACCGGAGCCCCACGTGGCCGGGATCTGCCCGATCTTCCAGGTCGGGAGGCCGGAGCCAGTTCCATCCATGTGGGAATTGACTGGTTGGCCGGCGTCGTCTTTGGCCATGTCAATGCCATTGGCAAGCGGGTACTGGTCCTCGGAGGCGGCAACACTGCCATGGATTGCTGCCGTACGGCTCGGCGCATGGGGGGAGAGCAGGTGAGCGTAGTCGTTCGCTCACCGCGTGAAGAAATGAAAGCCTCTCCATGGGAAATCGAGGAGGCTGTGCATGAAGATGTACCCATTATCGATAACCATGTCCCCCTGGAATTTGTGGTAGAGAACAATCATTTGGTGGGCATGTGTTTTGATCGGGTACAACCGGTCTACGACGACAAGGGCAAACGGCAGCTACGCTCAACCGGACAGGAACCTGTCTTTATTCCCTGTGACGAGGTACTCTTGGCGGTTGGCCAACTTAATGCATTCCCATTTATCGAGAAAGAGTCCGGGGTTGAATTTACCGATAAAGGTCTGCCGTTGCTTAATCCCCTGACCTTACAGGCAACTAATCCAAAGGTTTTTTTTTGGGGGTGATGCGGCTTTTGGCCCCCAAAATATTATTACTGCGGTGGCTCATGGTCATGAGGCTGCAATCTCTATTCATCTGCTCTGTCAAGAGCGCTCCTTGACCGATGAGCGACCTGGGCCACAGGTCGATTTTGCTGGCCAGAAAATGGGCGTGCATGATTGGCTCTATCATAACCAGGTCTCCGAAACGGACCGTCAAATAGTCCCTATGCTTTCGAAAGCGAAGACTCTGAAAGATCGGTTGCTTGAAGTGGAGCTTGGCTTTGATCGGCAGATCGGGCAGACCGAATCCCTGCGTTGTCTTAACTGCGATGTGCAGACTGTTTTTTATGCGGATTTGTGTATCGAGTGTGATGGTTGTGTCGATGCCTGTCCAGAGAGCTGTATTAATTTTGTGGAAAACGGGACAGAAGAAGAACTGCGCACCCGTCTGAAGGCACCAGCTGAGAATGTGAGCCAGGCGCTCTATGTCTCAGGGCCACTTTCCACCGGACGGGTCATGGTCAAGGACGAAAACGTTTGTCTGCACTGCGGCATCTGTGCAGAGCGTTGTCCGACCTCGGCCTGGGAGATGCAAAAATTTCTCTTCCATTCAGCACAGGCAGGACAGATATGAAACAGTTAGAAGGGGTAAATGATTTTGTCATCCGTTTTGCCAATGTGAACGGCTCCGGTTCTGCCAGTGCCAACAACCTCTTTGCCAAGGCGGTTTTTCGAATGGGGGTTCCGGTGAGCCCCAAAAATATTTTTCCGTCGAACATTCAGGGGTTGCCTACCTGGTACGAGGTACGGGTGAATGAAGAGGGCTACGTCGGCAGGCGTGGCGATATCGATATGGTGGTGGCAGTCAATGGCCAGACCCTGCGTCAGGACTATGACAGTCTGGTTCCCGGGGGCTATTTTTTGTATGATTCTTCCAAACAGCTCCCCGAGGATTTTCAGCGTGAGGATATCACGGTTATCGGTATTCCCCTGACCTTGCTCTGCAACGAGACCTTTGAAAACCCCCGCATGCGCCCACTGCTGAAAAATATTATCTATGTCGGTGCGTTGGCTGCTCTGCTTGACATGGAACTGCAGGTCTTGATCGATTCACTCAATAAACAGTTTAAGAAAAAACCCAAGCTGGCGGAACCCAATATTCAGGCCCTGGAGCTGGGCTATGCCTATGCGCAGGAGCACCACCCAGAGAGCTGTAAGCTCAAGGTGCAGCGCTCCAATCAGGTCGGTGACGCGATTATCATGGATGGCAACACCGCCACTGCCCTTGGGGCTCTTTACGCGGGAGCCACGGTAGTTGGCTGGTACCCAATTACCCCCTCGACCTCGGTTATCGAGGCCTTTGGCCGCTATGCCGAAAAATTTCGCATCGAAGCCGATACCGGTCGGATCAAGGCGGCCATTGTTCAGGCAGAAGATGAGCTGGCAGCCATTGGGATTGTTATCGGTGCCTCCTGGAACGGGGCCCGCGCCTTCACCGCTACCTCTGGTCCTGGCGTCTCTCTGATGAACGAGTTTCTGGGGCTGGCTTATTTTGGCGAGATTCCGGCGGTACTTATCGATGTGCAGCGGACGGGGCCATCCACCGGTATGCCCACCCGTACCCAGCAGTCCGATGTGCTGGAGTGCGCCTACGCCTCGCACGGGGACACCAAACATCCACTGCTCTTTCCCTGTGATCCCCGGGAGTGTTTCGAAATGACCGCCGATGCATTTGACCTGGCGGATCGTTTGCAAACTCCGGTGATGGTTATGAGCGATCTCGACCTGGGAATGAATGATCATTTCGGCCCACCGCTGAGCTGGGATCCTTCCCGCTGTTATGATCGGGGCAAGGTGCTCAGCGCCGAAGAACTCGATGCACTGACCAGCCGTTGGGGGCGGTATAAAGATACGGATGGAGATGGTATCTGTTATCGCACCTATCCGGGGACCCATCCAGAAAAAGGCGTCTATTTTACAAGGGGTACCTCCCGGGATGAATACTCCGCCTACACTGAAAACTCTGCTGCCTATATCGCGAATATGGAGCGTTTGCAGCTCAAGTGGGAGACAACCAAACGACTTCTGCCCCTGGCTCGCATAAAAACACCCTATCCGCAGGCACGTCTGGGGGCAATTTTTTATGGGACCACCGCCCCGGCAGCTTATGAAGCGATAGAGCAGCTCCATCAGCGGGGAATTGATATCAACACCATGCGCCTGCGCGCTTTTCCCTTTCAGCAGGAGGTGCTTGATTTCATCAATAACCATGAGCTGGTTTTTGTAATCGAACAGAATCGTGACGGCCAGATGCGTACCCTGTTGATCAACGAAGAGGGACTGCCCTCGGAAAAAATGCTGCATATCGGCTGTTATGATGGGATGCCTGTTGCCAGTCGATCACTTGTTCGTTCCCTGGAAAAAGCACTGGGAGAACTTGGCGTCAGCCTACAGCAGCTTGCCACTCAAGGAGGTGCCCAATGAGTTTTCAGCGACCGAGCTTTCGTCACCCGGACCTGCCCCCCAACGCGGCAGGATATCAACGTCGCGACTATGAGGGCGGCATCTCAACGCTCTGTGCAGGCTGCGGACATGATTCTATCTGCAACGCCATAATTCAGGCCTGTTTCGAGCTGGCCATCCCGCCTCACCAGTTGGTCAAGATGTCAGGCATTGGCTGTTCTTCCAAGACTCCGGCTTATTTTTTAGGGAAATCCCACGGCTTCAACTCGGTGCATGGACGTATGCCCTCCATTGCCACCGGCGCTAATATGGCCAACCGGGATCTGGTCTATCTCGGTGTCTCTGGAGATGGTGACACCGCTTCCATCGGTATGGGCCAGTTTGTTCACGCGGTGCGCCGTAATCTCAATATGGTCTATATTGTGATGAATAACGGTTGCTACGGGCTGACCAAGGGCCAGTATTCGGCAACTGCGGATAAAGGGAGCAAAAGCAAGAAGGGCAACGTCAACGTCCTGGAATCCATTGACCTCTGCGAGCTGGCTATTCAACTCGGTGCCGGGTTTGTTGCCCGGAGTTTCTCCGGAGATAAGCAACAGCTGGTGCCGCTGATCAAGGCTGGGCTTGCCCATAAGGGGCTCTCTTTTATCGATGTTATTTCTCCCTGTGTCACTTTCAA
Source organism: uncultured Desulfobulbus sp. (assembly GCF_963664075.1). Lineage (NCBI taxonomy): Bacteria > Pseudomonadati > Thermodesulfobacteriota > Desulfobulbia > Desulfobulbales > Desulfobulbaceae > Desulfobulbus > uncultured Desulfobulbus sp. The sequence continues at coordinate 3,610,502 of NZ_OY760916.1, read as the reverse complement.
TAATAACCCGGAGTCAACTAAGAGTTACCATTGGGTACGTGAACACAGCGAGGCCACCAATACCTTTGACTTTGTGCCGTTTCGTCAGACCATTGTCACCGAATATGAGGATGCCATCGACCAAGAGGTTCGCCTCCATGACGACTCGGTGATCCACCTCCACAAACATGAGAATGCGCCCGATGTTACCGATCGCCGCCAGGCCATCGACAACCTGGAAGATCATAAAGCTGAAGGGGTTATTCTCACCGGTGTCTTATACGTGAATCCAGATTCCGAAGACACCCACACACTGCTCAATACCAGTGAACAGCCGTTAAACAGCCTGGGCGAAGAGGATCTGTGCCCTGGTGCGGATGTGCTGGAAACCATAAACGAAAGTTATCGCTAGAAACGCATCTAAGCTGATTGCTGGTGGCCCCCCTTGACGGGATCTTCAGGCAAGCGGCAACCCCATGTGGTTTGAGAACTTAATCAGGATTACCCCAGTGCCCGTATATTTGAGAACATCCAGGTTGCTCCCTCTTCTGGCAGGTCTCCTTCTGGTGGCCTGCTCAGACCCCTCGTCTGTTGCCCAGGCCGTCCCCGGAGGCTCTGCCAAGATTCGAGCGGAGAGGATCGTTTCTCCAGCTCCAGGTAAAGGCGTACGATTGATGCGAGAGCCCTGTGTTGGAGACTATAACAGTACTCGGCTCAGTGGTGACTTTGCGGGTTATCCCCAGCTTGAACGCTTTATTGGCCGCATGGTTCGTGAGCATGGATTTGAACGGGAATATCTGCTGGGCCTGTTTTCCCAGGCAAAGCGGAAAGACTGGACCCTCAACTACTTTGCCCGCAGCGATAAACGCAGTAAAAAACCGCTCTCGGCCGGAAGCTGGTCGCGATATCGGGCGAAATTTCTGGGGCAGGAGCGCATCGGGCGGGCGGTTGATTTTGGTCGGCGCCATAAAACCGCATTGACGCAGGCCTCGCAGAAATATGGTGTGCCCGAGGAATACATTCTTGGGATCATGGCGGTGGAGACCAGTTTCGGCAAACATCTGGGAACCCACCGGGTCCTTGACGCCTTAACGACTTTGGGCTTTGATTATGCCCGCCGGGGCGCATTTTTTCGGGATGAACTGGAGCAGTTTCTGCTCATGTCCCGCAGTGAACACCTGGACCCCAGTGTCCCCAAAGGTTCATTTGCAGGGGCCATGGGGCTCGGGCAGTTTATGCCCAGCAGTTTCCGCAAATGGGCGGTCGATTTCAACCAGGATGGCCACCGTAACCTCTGGGACCCTGAGGATGCCATCGGTTCCATAGCTAACTATTTTGTGCAGCATGGTTGGCAACCGGGCAAGCCTGTTGTCGCGCAACTGAGGGTGAATAAGCCAGTGCCGCTCAAGGTCGGTTGTAATACCCGTTATTCTGTCAGCCACCTCCAACAGGCCGGATTGAGTTTCGCCCAGTCGCTGCAGACCAGAGAGGCCCTCTGTCTGTTACGCCTTCGTTACTACAAAACCGATCAGTACCTGATCGGCTATCCCAACTTTTATACCATCACCCGCTATAACCATAGCACCCACTACGCCATGGCCGTACATGAACTTGCCCAGGTCATTAAAGGTCGCCTCTAACACACCACTATACCCTCAAATAGAAAACTATTTTGAGGGGGCATTTTATGCGTTTTTTTTCCTCTGAATCTAAAGCGTAGACCCTTTTCATCTTTTGAAAGAAAGAGTTTTTATTTGAATTGGTGATCTTTTTTCACGATAATACACAAATAACGACTACCGCAGAGTAGTCGCTGCCAGGGCCTTGGGTTCGCATTTCCCACTGCAGGCTAAGGCTCTATTCTGTCAATGATTCCGATGAGGAGGATGACGTGAATACCGTGAAAGCCCCGAAGCGCACCACCCTGACTTTTTTCCCCATCCTTGTTTTTGTTCTCTCTGTTTTTTCTTCGACATGGCTCCTGGCTGCGGGGCCAACCGCCGCCGAATATGGGGTGGTACTCAATCTTTCCGGCAAGCAGCGCATGCTCTCTCAGAAAATGAGCAAGGAGGTTATGCTCATCGCCTTAGGTGTGGAGAGTGATAAAAACCTGTCAAATCTTGCCGCCACAGCCAAACTCTTTGATCGGACTCTGAAAGGCCTGCGTCGTGGCGATGCGGAGTTGCGTCTTCCGCCGACAGAAAATGGCCGTATTTTACGTCAGCTTGGCAAGGTCGATACGCTATGGGCTACTTTTCATGCCGTTATTGATGGTATCCTGAAGACGGGCAAGGTGAGCGCTGCTGATGTTCAGGCTATCGCAGCCCAAAGTCCTGTATTGCTCAAAGAGATGAATAAATGCGTCCTCCTCTATGAAAAGGATGCCAGTAAGGCAGGGCTGAAGAATGATCCAGGCCTGGCAGTAACCATCAACCTTTCCGGTAAACAACGTATGCTGACCCAGAAGATGAGTAAGGAATTTTTTCTCATTGCCTACGGGCTTGATGTGGAAAACAACAAGCTCAACCTGCTGGAAACCTATTCCCTATTTGAACGAACCCTCAAAGGACTTCTCGATGGGGACGCATCGCTTGATCTTGCAGGAACCAAAGATGCGACAATACGTGCACAACTGGAGAAGGTAGATGGGCTGTGGCAGGGATTGAAACCAGAAATGGTCTATGCCTGTGAGCCTGGCACTACAAGTATTGCCGCGGATCGTCTTGCCAAGGTCGCTTCCCAGAATCTGCCGTTATTAAAGGAGATGAATGGTGCTGTTGGCATGTATGAGCAGCTTGCAGCACAGTAAGCCATTAAAAAAGTGTACTATGGCGTTTCTGTCTGATGGTAGAGGGATGTTGTTAATGGGCCATCTTTTTTGGAGGTCGCTCTATGTCCATTAGGTACAAAATGTTGTCATCAAGTATGCTGCTGATACTGTTTATTGGCGGAATTGCTTATTTGACACTCCATTCGTTTGCAACCTTGCGGGATGGATTCGGTGATGTCCTTTTGAAAGCGAAATCAGGCGTGGACAGTGCTCAGCAAGCAGAAACCAGCCTGAAAAATGCGAATGCATTAGTTACCAGCTCTGTCAAAAGTATGGCTGAGATTGCCGAGGCGATTGAGCGAACCAATATGCGCATTGCCATTATTTCCCGAAAAATGGAAGCCAATGGGAAGAATATGCAAGATATGGTCGAGCAACTCAATGAGGCCTATGACCTGCTTCCTCCGGGGGAACCTCAATATATTGTAGGGGACATGGTGGATGGTTTGACCGAAATGCAGACTGGTATCAAGCGGGAAGCGCTTGTTGGTATTGCCTCGGCCCAGAAAAGTATGACCAGTTTTATTAAACGTCTCACGGCCGAGTCTGTTCAGATCCAAACCATCAAAGATGCCATGGATGCCGGCCAGAAACAAAGTCAAACAATAACCCAGGGAAATGGCGAAATTGAACGGTTGGCACTGACTTTTCAACAGGCTTTGAAGCGTAATGGCCGTTTACTCTCTGCGCTGTTATTCATTTTTATGGGAGGAGTATTTGTCGGCTCATTTTTCGTGAGCGGTATGTTGACAGGGCCCATTAATGCCGCTGTTCAGGGATTAAAGGATATTGCCCAGGGAGAAGGTGATTTGACCAAGACCCTGGTTGTGAAAGGGAAGGATGAGGTCGCGGACCTGGCACGCTGGTTTAACTCCTTTGTGAGTAAACTGTTGACCGTTATTAAACGCCTTATTGAAAGTACTAATAATATTAACGCATCGTCGCAAAAATTACGTACGCTGGTTGATGAGTTTGTCCACAATTCCAGTGAAGCTGAGATGCGTTCGAGAAATGTGGCCGCCTCAACGGAAGAGCTTAACGCAAATTTAAATAGTGTGGCCGCTGCGATGGAAGAGGCTTCGACCAACATCAGTATCGTCGCCACGGCAACGGAAGAACTCTCGCTTTCGTTGGGTGAGGTGGCAAAGAATTCCGAAACGGCCAATCAAGTTTCACAAAAAGCCGTCAAAGAGACGGAAACCTTGGCCAAATCAATGGAGTTAATGGAAAGTAAGGCGGTTTCTATTAACAAGGTCACGGAGACTATCTCTGAGATTTCAGAGCAGACTAATCTTTTGGCGTTAAATGCCACCATTGAAGCTGCTCGGGCAGGGGAGGCGGGGAAAGGCTTTGCCGTCGTAGCTAACGAGATCAAAGAACTGGCCCGCCAAACAGCCTCTGCAACCCAGGATATCAACAGGCAGATTGAGGAGATTCAGAGCAGCACCACTGTGACGGTTGCTGCCCTAGACCAGGTCGTCGGCGTGATGGCCGATATCAATCGAACGGTTGTCTCGATTACCTCAGCGGTTGAAGAGCAATCGGTTGCGACCCAGGATATCGCTTTGAATATCGGCCAGGCTTCAGAAGGAATCAGTGAGGTTACGATAAATATCGCCCACTGTTCCACCGCCTCATCAATGATTTCCGAAGATATCAGCCAGGTTAATATGGCGGTGAATAACATTGCCGCCGGGAGTCGGCAGACGCAAAAAGTTGCAGAAGACCTTGGTGGTCTTGCTGCAAATCAACAGGACCTTGTTGATCAGTTCAAGGTTGGATAGCAAAGCGGTGGTGAAGACACAAAGGGCGCATCGACTACTCGATGCGCCCTTTGTGTTTTAATGTGATTCCTTACAGTGGTTTAGGCGAGGAAAAGATATGTCGCGGCCAAACCAGTAATCGACATGGTAATGGTGTAAGGAAGCGCCAGCCAGACCATGCGGCCATAGGAGAGGCGAATGACCGGGGCCAGGGCTGAGGTCAACAGGAAGAGAAAGGCTGCCTGACCATTTGGTGTAGCAACACTGGGAATGTTTGTTCCAGTGTTGATCGCAACCGCCAGTTTGTCCAGGTGATGGATCAATTCATGTGCCTTGGCTGCAGCCTCGGTGGGGAGTGTGGCAAGCACATCCGCACGAACCAGGTTCGGATCGGTCAGCTTCTGCATCAACTCCGCCCCGCTCATACCGATGTTGGGAATATTTCCAAGTTCCTGAATAAAATGCATCTTGGTCTCAGAGATGTAGACCGTTGCCACGAAGACGTTGTCAGAGATCGCGGAGAGCAGACCATTGGCAATGTAGTAGGCACCCAACTGCGCATGGCCCTGCAGGCTCAGTACATAGTTGATAATCGGTGCGAACAGGTGCTGCTCGTGGATGACGCCGACGATGGTGAAAAAGACCACCAGCAGGGCGGTGAAGGGCAGAGCCTCTTCAAAGGCGTGGCCGATCTGATGCTCTTCGGTGACACCATTGAGCGCAGTCAAGAGGACAATAACCGAGAGACCGATCAGGCCCACGGCTGCCAGGTGAAAAGCCAGGGCCGCAATCAGCCATATACCGGCACAGGCCTGAACGATAAGCTTGATTTTTCCCTTGGTTCCGCGTTTGGCCTCCATCTGCATCTCGGTTTCCAGAAGATGCGAGCGAATGTTGCCAGGCATTTCAAAGCCATAAGTGAACCATTTCTTTTTTTCCACCAGGTAACAGGTGCACAGGCCCACAACCAGAACCGGCAGCGAGACTGGGGCCACCTCTATGAAAAATTCAGGAAAATGCCAGCCCATAACCGAACCGATCAGCAGGTTCTGCGGTTCGCCGACCAGGGTGCAGACGCCACCCAGAGCTGTTCCCACTGCACCGTGCATCATCAAGTTGCGCAGAAAGCCACGAAACTGTTTCAGATCAGCCTGCTCCTGCTCCTTGAGGGCCAGGTCACTGGTGAGATCGTGAACGGCATCAGCGCTGCCTTTCCCTGAAACATACCGATGGTAGATTTCGTAGAAGCCGTAGGCGACTGCAATGATAACTGCGGTGACGGTTAAGGCATCGAGAAAGGCGGAGAGAAAGGCTCCTGCGAAGCAAAACAAAAGGGAGATCTGGTATTTGGACTGTACCTTCACCAGAATACGGGTGAAGGTGAAGCGGAGGAAATCCTTCATGAAGTAGATGCCTGCGACCATGAAGATCAAAAGCAGGATAACTTCAAAGTTGGTGAGAGCTTCGTGGTATACAGTCTCTGGTTTGGCCATGCCGATGACCACCGCCTCAAAGGCCAGGAGACCACCCGCTGGCAGCGGATAGCATTTCAGGGCCATGGCCAGGGTGAAAATAAATTCACCGATCAGAATCCAACCTGCTACAAAAGAGCCATAGGCGTCAAGCAGGATGGGGTTGATCACCAAAAAAGCAAGAATGGTGAGCTTGTACCAAAGTGGGGCATTACCGAGAAAATTCCCGGCAAATGCTTTGGGATAGGATAGGGACATCGTGTGTTCTCCTGGGTTGAAGAATCATGGTTGACCGCCAGTTGGCGGCCACATTCTCTAAAGGCTCAACAATGTATGGCCACTCCATCGCCAGCCATTTGACTCGTTAAGATGAGAGGGTTAGCCTCCCACACGCTTTACTGTATAACCAAGTTTCTGCAGCGCGCTCACCAGGGTGTCCCGGTGTTCTCCTTGAATCTCGATTATTCCATCTTTGATGGCACCACCGGCGCCACACTGTTTTTTCAGTTTTCCCGCAAGTTGGCGGAGCGGTTCATGGGCAAGAGTCAGACCAGCGACAGTGGTAACTCCACTGCCCTTTCGCCCCTTGGTCTGTCTGCCGACACGAATAATTCCATCGCTGGCTTGGGGGGACTTTTGGGGGGATGTGCATTGGCATTCGGCCTTGGGGCTGCCGCATCCCGGACAGAGTCGACCGTGTTTGGTTGAATACACGGGGACCGTATCAAATGAGCGTTTCGTTACCATTTTTACGTCTTTTTTTCAATGTATACCGGCGTTGTGCTCAGTAATTACGAGCAATTATCGGTTGCGCTGGGAGTTGCATCCTGAATCACGGATTCAAGACGCATTTTTTATCCGCCATTGCAGCACTTGCCCGCTTAAAAACGACTTGAGGTTACCGTGAGTTTCAGGGACCTGCCAGGTCGCTCGCTCCAGGGTGACAGTTTTTTGGGGGGGAGTTATATGATAGAAGGCACGTCCATGGTCTGCGACAAAACCGGTAAGCTGTTCAAGAACTCCATTTTCTTCAAAGAGCTGCGCCAGCATGGGTAGGGCCACGGGGGCGGAGAACACCCCGGCCGCACAGCCGCAGCATTCTTTTTTATGGCGAGGGTGGGGGGCTGAGTCCGAGCCAAAAAAGATGCGCGGATGCCCAGCAAATACAGCCTGACATAAGGCTTCCCGGTCTTCGGGGCGTTTTGCAATGGGTTTACAGAAGAGATCGGGCTGCAGCAGGCCACCGGCAACGTCATCCAGGGTGATGAGCAGATGATGGAGGGTGACAGTGGCGGCAACATTTCTGTGATTTTGAAGAAATTCTACTGCTTTTGCGGTGGTGATATGTTCCATGACGATGCGCAGCTGCGGAAAATTTTCCGCTAGCCAGCCATACACCGGGAGAAATTCCTGTTCCCGATCCATAACAAAACCATTGCTCTCCCCATGGACCAGCAGGGGAATATCCAGCTCCTCCAAGAGGGCGACGGTTTCGCCTATCCGATCAAAATCACGGACGCCGTTTTCGCTTTGGGTGGTGATCCCGGCAGGATAGAGTTTTACCCCTATGATTTCATCCCGAGCGGCGAGTAACTCTTCCCTGCTGTACTCACGAAAAAAGAGTGTCATCAGCGGCGCAAAAATCTCTGTGCCACAGGCCGCCTCGATCTCCCGGCGGTAGCTGCGCAACAGTTCCAGGCTATCTACGGGGTGCACCAGGTTGGGCATGATCACCCCGCCGGCAAACTGGGCCGCGCTGAACGGAGCCACCTGTTTGAGCATTTCGCCCTCACGCAGATGCAGGTGCAGATCAAGAGGTGAGTCGAGCTTGAGTTCCATGATTATTTCCGTCGGGGTTTCGGAGGCAGGACATCGGTTATGGAGCCATCCACCATCTCCGCGGCAAAGGCAAAGGTTTCTGCCAGGGTCGGGTGGGCGTGGATAGTTGTGCTGATCTGGTGAGCGGTGGCGCCCAGTTCAATGGCGAGGGCTGCCTCATGGATCAGTTCACCGGCGTTAGCCCCACAGATACCCGCTCCGAGCAGGACCCCACTTTCGGCATCAAACAAGGCTTTGCTAACTCCGAGGTTGCCCCCCGAGCTCAGGGCTCGTCCACTGGCTCCCCAGGGAAATTTGCCCTTGTTGACGGCAATGCCCTGTTCCTGGGCCTGAGTTTCCGTCAGCCCGGCCCAGGCAATTTCCGGCGCCGTATAGGCCACAGAGGGGATGGTTTTGGGGGCAAAGGCTGCACTGTGACCGGCGATTACTTCAGCGGCAACTTTTCCTTGGTGTGTTGCCTTGTGCGCCAGCATGGGATCGCCGACCACATCACCAATGGCGAAAATATGTCCAACTCGAGTCTGTTGCTGCTGGTTGACATCAATAAAACCTTTGTCATTCACACTAAGGCCAACAGCTTCAAGGTTCAGCCCATTGGTGTTTGGCCGTCTGCCCACAGCCACCAGAATCCCATCAAAGCTCTGGCTTGAGCTGTTTTTCCCTTCAAAACAGACCGCAATACCCGCATCCTCTGGAGTCATTGAGGCTACACGGGTTTCGGTATAGATGGCGTATCGTTTCTTGAGTTTGAGAAAAAGCGGTTGAACCAGATCGCGGTCTGTGGGGGGGATGATCTGTTTCTGCATCTCAACGATGGTGATCTCTGTACCAAGTGCATGGTAAATCTGCGCCATTTCTAGACCAATGATACCACCACCAATAATCAAGAGACGTTTGGGCAGAGACTGAAGCGAAAGCGCCTTGGTGGAATCCCAGATGCGGGGATCATCGGGGGCCCCTGGCAAGGTGAAGGGCTGGGAGCCGGTAGCGATGATGGCTTGTTGAAAATGAATGCGGGTAGGCTCCTCTTCCCCCTGCACCTCAAGGGTCTGCTCATCAATAAAATGGGCACTTCCGGTTATGCGGGTCACTTTTCGGGCACTACAGAGTTTGTCCAGGCCTTGGGTCAATTGAGTGATGATCCCGGCCTTGTGCGTTCGAAGCGCTTCAAGATTAATGGTGGGGGGGGCAAAAGTGACACCGAATTGTGAGGCCTGTTCAGCCTCTTCAATGACCGCTGCCGCGTGCAGGAGAGTCTTTGAGGGGATGCAGCCAACATTGAGACAGGTGCCACCCAGTCGATTTCCCTGTTCAATCAGACAAACGTTGCAGCCCAGATCAGCGGCACGAAAAGCCGCAGTATACCCTCCAGGACCGCCGCCAATAACGGCAACCCCGGTTTCTACATCCTGCATGGTACATGGTCTCCTATGATTTTTTTGGTCTCTGGCTTGAATCCGAAAGTAAGTTTCGGTTTGTTCACTGTGACCATCTGCTCGAGTGGTGGGCGGTTATGGATAGAGCGCCCTTTTTAATGATGCTCCGAGATGAAGGCATTATAACCGGATTACACGGCTCTGCTCAAGTAATAGCGGGGGGAAGTGAGATGTATTCGGCTCAAGTAAAAAATGTAGAAGAATGGACAAAAATGGCAAGATTGAGACGCTCAGGGAGGAGTAGGGGAATAAGTTATCTGAGGAGAAAGAACCTAATTTTTTGTATATGTCTCTAAAAATACAGGATATTTATTTAAGGGGGATAGGTGGTCCGTCGTTTGCTTTGTTCTCAGTTAAGAAAAATACTCACTGTTGACCTCAATTCTTGCTTAAAGGAGTCCAAGTTTATGAAAGCCACCTGGGAAAAAATATTCGAATATGCCTCCATGCCCGTCCACGGGACCCTGTCGCGTAAGTTACGCAAAGGCGTTGAGTTGCAAATCAATGAAGGGAAAGTATATGCGGCGGCAGTGCTGTTTCTTGGAGAAGAGTTTGTTCGAATTACCGAGGAAGAAAATGGCAAGATGCTCAATAGCTACTATGATTGGAGTTCAATCAGTACCATTCGTACTCTCAGTCCCAAAGAGGGGTGAGAGAGTTTTTGATCCTCCAGAAGAGAAAGGGTAAAGATATGGCAGTCGCATTTCGTCCGCTAGGAATAGTCAAACAATTTTTAGAAGAAATCGGTATCGAGGTCACTTACGCCTATGATGATCTCGTTTTTATTCAGCACAATCCTGTGCTTCTTCAGTTTGGTGAAGTTGGCGAGGAGCTGTTTTTTTATGTCAATGTTGAAACCGGGGAAGAAGAGGCCAGTCAGATTTTTTCTGCAATCCAGGCGAAGGCTGCTGGCGAGGGGATTACTTTGATCCAACGTGGAAAATATCGCCTTTCAGAAGGCGAAAACGAAAATTTGTCGCTGGAATTTCTTGAAGACGCTGCCTCGTAATCTGCCCAGGCTCTGCGCGTCACTGCCATCTTGATGAAGACTCGCGGATAGGCGAAACTAGGTATCTATACAAATAAGCCAGGAAGTGCTCCGCACATGACCCTGTGTGGAGCACAACTTGGTAAAAAAAGGAACAGCCCGTGGAATTACTTGCCTGCCCCCAGTGCGGTTCACAGTGGTTTCTCTCCAGTCGAAGTGGAGAGCGCACCGTGTTTCAGATGGATGCAGCGCACCAAGCGCTTATTGCCCAGGAGGAAACCCTTTCTCCTGATGCCGTGCCCATTAACAACGAGCACATCTTCTGTGGTGCCTGTACCTGGAATGGCCCTGTGACTGATCTGGTCGAGTCACATTAAGTGACGATTATTTAAGTTGCCGCTCAACACTCTCAATCTTGTCGGCCATGCTCTGTTCACGGTCTGTACGAGTCCCTAATTTTATAGTAGTCGTAATCCGTGGTGCTCCCAGTTGATGCACCCGCTCGTGGCAGAGCTTCACTGCTGCCATAACCGCATCCCACTCGCCCTCTATATTGGTGCCGTAGGCATGTAACTTGTGTTTGAGGCCGGTTTCTAACAATACCTTGTGACACTCGGTTACATATTTGGAGACAGAAACACCAACGCCCAGCGGTACCAGGCAAAGATCAAGAATAACTTGCATCGCTTCCTCCTTCTCCCGGATGGTACCGGGGATAATGTAGAAAAATTGTATGAGCTGCTGTCCAAAATGAGCTGTTTTCTTTTTGACTGCGGCCCTGAATTTATTTTCTTTTTTCCTCTTTTTCCAATTTTCCACTATGCTACAGACAGTGATCGAAGACAACCAGTAAATCCGCCTGGAGGTTGCCATGCGTATTCTCGTGCTTGAAGATTCCAAACCTACCCAACATCTGTTGCGCTCACGTCTGGAGAAACAAGGGTATTCTGTGGACGTTGCCGATAACGGACATCAGGGGTTCCAGTTGGCCACCGCCAATGCCTACGATACCATCATCACCGATATTCAGATGCCCCATTGGGATGGATTCAAGTTCATCGAGGCAATCGGTGTGGTTAATCCGTACCTGCCGATTATTGTGGTGACCTCCACCATGGATGACCGTGATGTCATGGAACGCCTCCGTGAACATTCAAACGTCCATGGGGTCATGGCCAAACCCTTTGACTTTGAAGAATTCTTTGTTCGCCTGGGCGGGATTCCCCGCCAGACCCATACCTCGGTCAATAAAAAAGCAAAAATTGTCTGTACCATTGGACCAGCCAGCAGTACGCCGGATATGCTCGGGAAGATGATCCTGGCCGGTATGGATGTGGCTCGCCTCAATTTTTCCCACGGAAGTTATGAGTCCCATGAAGAAACGCTTTGCGCTATTCGCGAGGCGGAAAAATCCTGGGAGAAACCCATCGCCGTATTGCAGGATCTCTGCGGGCCAAAGATTCGTACCGGCCCCATGCAGAACGGGGCAATACACTTACAGGCAGGTGAAATCATCATAATTCAGGCTGAAGCTATCGAGGGCACCGCCGAACGAATATCCACCATTGCTCCTTCAATCCTCTCTGATCTGCGGGGCGGGGAGCCGGTATTGCTCGATGATGGACTGTTGGAGTTACGGGTGCTCAAAGAGGGCGAACGGGAGGTCCACTGTGAGGTGGTGGTGGGAGGGATGCTCAAATCAAGTAAGGGCATAAACCTGCCGGCAACCAATCTCTCCCTTCCCAGCGTGACCGAAAAAGACTGGCAGGATTTGGACTGGGGATTGGAGCACTCGGTCGATTATGTGGCACTTTCCTTTGTACGCAGCGCTGAGGATGTCTGGCGGATCAAGAAGTACATCAAGCATTCGGGGAAGCGTAATCTCAAGGTGGTGGCCAAGATAGAAAAACCCGAGGCAGTGCAGAATATCCGTGACATCATCGAGGAGGCGGATGCCATCATGATCGCCCGGGGCGATATGGGGGTGGAGCTGCCTGCCGCTCGTGTGCCGCGCATTCAGGAGCGGATCATTCAGCTCTGTTGGGAACTGAACACCCCGGTGATCACAGCGACCCAGATGCTTGATTCCATGACCAGCAATGCCCGGCCAACCCGTGCCGAGGTCACTGATGTGAGTATGGCGATCAAAGAAGGGACCGATGCTGTCATGCTTTCCCAGGAAACGGCCACCGGTGTGGATCCGGTCAATGTGGTGCGGACCATGGCCTCGATTATTTGTGAGGAAGAGCGTTACGCCAAGCCCAGCGCGGAACTCTTTCGAGAGCTTGAGCATGATGCCCTCAAGTATCCTGCCCTCTCGGTGGTGGCCAACTTAAGTGGTAACAGCGCCACCTTGCTTCTGGATGCCGATGGCTCGCTTTATCCCATCATCTCCAAGTGGAATCGTAAAGTCCCCACTCTGCTGGTCACCAAATCGTTACACGTGGCAAGGCATGCCAACCTCTACAACAATATCTTTCCCATGATTATCCGTGAGGAACTCGGGCGGACCGAAATGGTGTTTCGTTCTTTAGCCATGGCCCGTGAGTGGGGCTATATTCATGCAGGTGAAACCGTGGCCGTGGTGGAAGGACCACGGGTTACGCGCAGCGGTATTCGCCAGTTAGGTGCGATTCAGGTGATTCGTGTTGAAAAGGAGTAGTCTGAGCACTTGACGGCAGAAATTGAATAGCAGCACTATGGTGGGGGTAGCACAGAGATCCGATAATGGTGCAGGCGTGTATCGTTGGATCACGGTCGAAAGGGGGCCTGCTGCAGGCTTTCTGCAGCAGGCCCTCAGAAGAAAATCAGTTTTTGACTTCAACCAGCGCCTGGACTGCAGCAGGGAGTTTGCTCTTCATCTCGTCAGACGAGACCCGGGCTGGGATAAACGGAGGCTGTCCCATGGATTGCAGGACTGAGAGTCCTGTTTCAGGATCAAGCAGGTACTGGAGAAAAAGTGAGGCAGCTTTCGGGTTTGGTGCATCCTTCAAAAGGGTGATGCCGTAGGTGATGGCCTTGCCCTTGCGAGTGATGGTGGTGCCGGGCTTTTTCCCGCTGACCTCGACTGTGGCGTTGTTGTAAAAATCGTTGTGGGTGTAATCGCTGAGATTGATCATCGGATCCAGGGTGATATATTTCAGCTTATGCTGCACTGCGACAGAGAGGTATTCCCAGGCGTAGTCCATATTGCCGGACTGCAGCAGAGAAAGCAGCTCAACGGCTTTGGGACGGACCTGTTCGTTTTTGCTCAGTTTTGTGTAAAGATCGTTGATGTTGTAGTGTTTCTCCGCAAGTTGCAGGACCATCAGGCTGCGGTATCCACAGGGGTCAAGATTAGGATCGGAGTGTCCCCAGGATACCCCTGGTTTAGCAAGAATCTCCATCCAGTTTTTGCTGTCGATCTGATCGGCATATTTGCTTTTAGCGGTGTAACAGAGCACCATCTGGTTGGTTGCAAAGCGAATGTTGGTGTCGGCGAATTTGGGGATCAGGTTTTTGTTGATGACCACATAGTCAGCAGAGGCCATGAGATCGGCAGGTTTGCCCTGCTCGGAGATCAAGCGGGCCATCTTGGTGCTGCCGCCCGATTGCCGCAACACATTGATGTTGGGATACTTGGCCTCGAACTGCTTTTCAATGGTTTTAAACGGAACGGACAGGCTGCCTGCATGGAAGATGATGAGCTGTTCCTTGTCACTTGCTTGAGCTGTGAAGGCTGTCAATAGCAGGCTGAACAGGCAAATGAGACTTATTCGGGAGAGTTTGATTGTAAACATCCGTGTGTACTCCTGAGCTTGTTGAGATTCTAGATTAACGGCAACGCAGCAGTAACATCTGGGTCACCATAGGTGCCTCAAAGCGAACATTTTCCTTGCCCAACTCTCCGTAGCCAAGGCTGATCCAGCTGCCTTGCTCTTCCCATATTTCATAGCCATATTTCCAACCACCGCACTGATCTGTGCACAGGTACTCACCGGAAGGTCCAAAATAGAGAAAGTTGAGCCCCTCATCATCTTCAGCCTCACGGCTGCAGCCAAGCAGGATTTGATCGGCACCACGCTGCCCGGCTTCGGCCAGAAGCGTATCTTTAATCTGTTTGCCGTTCATGTTTGCCGGGATGGTCACAAGACTTTGGGCAAAGACCCGGCAGGATTGGCCTACCTGGGAGGGTTGAAAAGCAATAGCGATTTTGCTGGTAGCCGGATACATTGGCCCGCTGTATGTCGTCACTTCGTCATCGCTCCAGCCAACGAGTTGTTTGACGTTTTCCTGGGTGGCGCAGCCCGAAAAGAGTATAAGCGCTAAGGTTGCAGGGACAAATTGTTTCCACAATAGCATGTAGTGACACTCCACAAAGAGATAAAAATTGTTGGAAGATGGGAAGCCTGCGTCTTGCTTTCATCCCCGACCTAGAAATCAGGGAATCTTGAGTACTTGCTTGATCGTTCAATTTGGCGACCTGCAGATGAATTCTGCACGTCTTTGTTGGGGACCACGTAAGGGCATTTTCAAGACATCCATAAGATAAAGAAAAACAGGACACCTCCAAGAATGCAAGGAGAAAAACAACACACGTTGCAGGCCAACCTGCTTCTGCTTTTGGTTGCTATGATTTGGGGCTTTGGTTTCGTCGCCCAACGAGCGGGGATGGAGCATATTGGCCCCTATACCTTTAATGGGCTTCGTTTTTTGCTCGGGGGGCTTTGCTTGCTTCCACTTGCATGGGGGAGAACCGGTGCGGCAACTCCCTTGGAGAAACCGCCTGTTCACTTAGGGCTTGCCGGGTTGCTGGCAGGCATACTGCTTTTTACTGCCGCAACCCTACAACAGGTGGGGCTGCAGTATACCACGGCAGGGAAGGCTGGATTTATCACTGGGCTCTATGTGGTGCTGGTTCCCTTGATTGGACTCTGTTTTCGTCAACGGACCAATGTTGGCACCCTGGTAGGGGCTGTTGTTGCCGCGGTTGGCCTCTATCTGCTCAGCGTGACCGAGGATTTTAGTATCGAGTTTGGAGATCTGCTCGAATTGATCGGCGCCCTGTTTTGGGCCGGGCATGTCCTGATTCTTTCTTATCTCTCCCCAAGGACGAATCCCGTTCGTCTGGCCATGGTCCAATTTTATGTGTGCGGGGGCTTGAGTCTCCTCACGGGGCTGGCAATAGAAACGATCAATCTTGCAGGAATTCTTGATGCTGGAATTCCCATTTTGTATGGAGGAGTCTGTTCGGTGGGGGCGGGGTATACCCTTCAGGTGGTGGTTCAGCGTCAAGCGCACCCTGCGCATGCCGCCATCCTCCTCTCTCTTGAATCCCCCTTTGCCGCCCTTGGAGGCTGGCTTTTGCTGGAAGAGATGCTTTCTGGGCGTGCGTTGGTCGGTTGCGGGCTGATGCTCAGTGGTATGCTTACCTCACAGCTTTGGCCCATGGCAAACAAGACCAATGCCTGCGATTAAATGAAGCAATGTTCCTCTGTCTTGGTGGCGTTGTTCAAAAGAGAAAGGGAATAAATTTTTTGGTTCCCTGCATATAATCCCGATAGGTTTGACCGAAATAGTGGAGGCATTCCACCTCATCCCTCTTTGCAGTGAGCGTGAGAAAGAAAGATGCAACGCAAGCTAAGGTTACAGCCGGTGGGGAAGGATGCTTGAAAAAAGCCCCCCAAGCAAGCAGCAAGAGAGATGCATAGAGGGGGTGGCGAATATATTGGTAGACCCCGACCGTGACGAGTTGCGATGTTTTTTCAAATGCCAGCAGCTCATGTTCCGGTCGGTCAGGATTCGGCTTGCCGATCACTTTGAGGAGATGAAAGCCATGGACCGCTAAAACAAGTGAGAAGAGCAGGCACAACGAAGCCATGACCTGGGAGAAGGAGGCAAGTGGATTCTGCAGCCAGAAGGGTGCATTCAGCAAGACGAGGGCTAAAATGCACTCCCAGGCAAAGAAGCGATAAAAGCCATGAGTGCGAGGGCGAAAAACTGTGTTCCTGGAAACATACAGTAACAAGAGGGAAAACATGGCAAAGAGGAATAAGCGAATCACGGGGCTTCTCTATGGTTGGTCATGAGCGGTGGGGCTATGAGTGTTTTTTTGGGAGGTTATTTGTCAACCGCTGGAAAGCTAGATGGATACAGTAATTCCCCTCTTTTGAATAGAAAAATTAACCGACATCAGCATGAAAGACTTTTTGCTTTGTGGTAGATACAATCGCGGCCCCTGTTATAAACAGAGGGAAGGGAGGTGACTCCTTGTGTAAAAAACATACAAACAAAGTGTTTTAGATGGTGTGCTGAGCTGTTTGCCAGGTTTGAGTGGCATGGTGTGCAGCAAAGGAGAAAGTCATGCTTAAAGATGGAGAAAAAGGTGTCATACGCCAGCGAGGCACCGAAGAAACGACATATGCTATCGCTCCTCATATTCCCTGTGGGGTAATCACGCCCGACCAACTTCGGGCGTTGGCTGACGTGGCAGATAAATATAATGTCAGCGAGTTGAAAATTACGAGCGCGGCCCGTATAGCCCTCTTTGGCTTAAAAGAAGAGCAAATCGATCCAGCCTGGAAAGATCTGGGCATGGATCCGGGCTATGCTGTGGGGCTTTGCGTTCGTAGTGTGAAAGCCTGCCCAGGTATCCAGTTTTGTCGATTGGCTCAGCAGGATAGCCTGGAAATGGGTATGGAGCTGGATACGTGTTACAACGGTATGGCTCTCCCCAGTAAAATGAAGCTAGGCGTCTCCGGCTGTAAGATTCAATGCGCAGAGAACTGTATTAAAGATCTTTCCCTCTACGGCACCCCCAAGGGCTGGTCCATAATGATTGGCGGCAGTGGATCTGCCTGGCCTCGAT
Source organism: uncultured Desulfobulbus sp. (assembly GCF_963664075.1). Taxonomy (NCBI): domain Bacteria; kingdom Pseudomonadati; phylum Thermodesulfobacteriota; class Desulfobulbia; order Desulfobulbales; family Desulfobulbaceae; genus Desulfobulbus; species uncultured Desulfobulbus sp. The sequence continues at coordinate 3,593,348 of NZ_OY760916.1, read as the reverse complement.
TGGCTGATCTTTTAGTCGAAGACCTCCCCCGCGATGAAGCCTTGGCAATGGTAGCTCGAATTATTGAGTACTATAAAAAACACTCTAAACGGGAACGTATGGGGCGCATGGTTGCGCGTCTTGGCTTTGAGAAGGTGCAGGAGGATTTGCTCTCTTGAGAGAATTGTGGGTTTTCAGGGGAGAATGACGTACCCTGCCCACCTGGGTTCGTACCTGCGCTGATAATGCAGAGATTCACCGCTCATCATCGCATCCAAAGTAAGTGTCAAAAGGAGCTTTATTCGGGTGTTTCTGGATTCAGTAAAAGAAGAAGTGCACCTAATGGAATTTTGGAGGTAGCATTCCAATTTAATACGATGTCACCTCTATCCCCCCCGAAGCCATCAACCACCAAACGATACGTCGTTCCTGCTGAGGCCTTGAACCTGATTTGACTGTACGCTTGAGAATCGGAGATATCATCGTTTGCAGCAACAAGGGTGAGCTCTTCTATTTGCGTCCCGGTGTAAGCCGCCAGAAGCGTATCGAAGTTACTGCCAAGAGTAGTAAAGGTTACCTCAGCAGATGAAGGGGCTGTCCAAGACCACCATACAGAAGCTTCCCCTGGAGTATCGAAGGGAACTGGCTCTCCGGTTTCAGCTGTTGCAAACGTATTCTTCCCGGTTATTGTCCCGTGTTGACCACTTAGCGGAACTGGGGAGAGAAACACATCATTGGTTGGGGGAAGAGCATATTCCCAGTTTAAAATGATTTCACCTGTAGCCCCTGGATAACCGTCTACCGCAATACGGTAAACGGTTCCAGCCGTGGCCTTGAAGACTATTTTGCTCTGAATCTCAGAGTTGTTCTGAATATCCGAAGAATCGTCGTTCGCAGCAATTGGCGTGAGTTCTGTTATCTGGTTCCCTGTGTAGGAGGCCAGAATGGTATCAAATTCACTGCCGAATGTTGTAAAGGCGACTGTGCCATCCGTAGGGGCCGTCCAGGTCCACCACACTGAAGCGCCGCCATCAGTCTCGGCGTGATCAGGCTCTCCTGTCTCAAAAGTCGCGTTAATATTGTTCCCGGTTGTCTGGCCACTTGAACCGGTCAGGGGAATGGATTCCGAAAAATTATCATTGTCCGGTGCAGCAAAAGAACTGTGATTTGTCAGTGTTACAACAAAGAATGTTCCCCAGAATATCTGTGCAACATACCTGAATTTCATGATTTTTTCCGATTTTTTAGAGGGACCATTGGGAGGCTGACAAGGTAAAAGGCAAGAGTAACGTATTGTGCCAGCAGAAACATGCCTGTCTGCTTATATGCAATATACCGGAAGTTGCATGAAATCTGATAATCTTTTTCACTCGTTGCACTACCTGTTTCAGTTTTACGTGCTGAGCACCTTCCTCCGGATGGGAATTCAGCTCAAGAGCAACCCGCCCCCCAGCAGCAGGCAGAACAGCACCATCACCACTGATGTTTGCCCAAGCATTTGAATATACATCGGACCTGTTTGGGGTGTGCCAATCATTATGCAGAGCTTGAAGCCAAGTGGGGCTGCAACGAAAGGGAGAAGCAGCCAGAAGGAGTTGAGGTTTACCGCCATACCGAGGCAACAAAGGTGAGCGAGGGCGAACCACATTCGGTATTCGAAGGCGGAGAAGTTTCGACCAAAACGAACTGCCAGGGTTCGTTTATCGGCTTTGATGTCTGTTTCAATGTCCCGGTGGTTGTTGATCACCAGCAGGTTGGTGCTCAAGGCTCCGACTGCAGTCCCGGCAAACAGCACCGAGGCGGTACAGGGACCGGCCTGAACCAGGAAGGTACAGCTCACTGCAATCCAGCCGAAAAAGATCATGACAAAGATCTCTCCCAATCCCAGGTAGGCTAAAGGGAAAGGGCCCGAAGTGTACCCATACCCCATGAGGATGGAGAGTACACCGACGATCAGCAGCAACCAGCCCCCATAGGGGATGAGGGCCAGACCTACCAGAAAGGCAAATGTAAAAATTGCTGCAGTCACGCGTCGCATGTTCGCAAGCGGTATCATTCCGGAGGCGGTCATTCGTTTTGGTCCTTGACGCTCTTCAGTATCGGCACCTTTGATAAAATCATAGTAATCATTAGCGAAATTGGTTCCGATCTGGATGAGCAGCGCAAAAAGCAGGCAGAGAGTGGCCGGTAATGGACGAAAGCTGCCAGCCTGCCATGCCAGCGCGCTGCCAACGAGAACTGGACAGATGGCCGCCGGTAGTGTCTTGGGGCGAATGGCGAGAAACCAGGAAGAAAGAGTGATGCGCATGGGAATTTGATTGAGCCACCAAAATTATGAGGAGCTGTTAAAAGGATAAGAGTGCTAGCGAAAGGTCTGGGTACTTTTCGGCTGATTTGTTGTGCAGAGAAGACAATACCTCGATTTATGTCAGAAACCTAGAAGCAACCGCAATCTCCTGCGCAAAGGCGAGGGCGAGCGCCACAATTACAGGACGACTCTCTTTGACGAAAATGTATTTTTGTGTATATAGACACTGAATCCGTGAGTATGCATCGGTCGGTCAGTTTTGTTGTTGAGCAATACACCGTGAAGACGGATTTCAGCTCAACCCCCAAACTGACACCATTCCGGAGTCGTGTAAGAGAACCGAACACCTAAACCTCGGGCCAACCTGCCCAAGCTCATAGAACTAAGGACAACAACACTATGGCCAGTGAAGCAAACAAGATCATCTATTCGATGATTAAGGTGAGTAAAAAATATAATCAGAAGCAGATTCTCAAGGATATCTCCCTCTCCTATTTTTACGGGGCCAAAATTGGTGTCCTCGGTCTCAACGGTTCAGGAAAGAGTACCTTGCTCAAAATCCTTGCCGGGATTGACAAGGAATATGAGGGCAAGACCATTCTTTCCGAAGGGTTCACCATTGATTACCTCCCCCAGGAGCCGATGCTCGATCCCGAGAAAACCGTGCGCGAGGTGGTGGAAGAGGGGGCCCAGGCAACGGTTGATCTGATCAATGAGTTTAACCAGATCAACGAGAAATTTGCTGAACCCATGGACGATGACGCCATGCAGGAGCTGATCGAGCGTCAGGGTACTGTCCAGGATAAACTCGACGCCATGGATGCCTGGAACCTGGATTCCCGGCTGGAAATGGCCATGGATGCCCTGCGCTGCCCATCGGCGGACAGTAAATGCGGCGTGCTCTCCGGTGGTGAGAAACGTCGGGTGGCACTCTGTCGTATTCTTTTAAAGAACCCGGATATTCTCCTTTTGGATGAGCCCACCAACCATCTGGATGCGGAATCGGTCGCCTGGTTGGAGCAGCATCTCCAGCAATATGCGGGCACGGTTATCGCCGTGACTCATGATCGTTACTTCCTGGATAATGTCGCCGGCTGGATTCTGGAGCTGGATCGCGGCCACGGTATCCCCTGGAAAGGCAACTATTCTTCCTGGCTGGAGCAGAAGCAGAAGCGACTGGCCCAGGAGGAGAAAAAAGAGAGCGATCGTCAGCGGACCCTCTCCCGGGAGCTAGAATGGATTCGCATGAGTCCCAAGGGACGGCGCTCTAAATCTAAGGCCCGTATCACCGCCTATGAGAACCTGCTCAACCAGCAGGCTGATAAAGCAGCCGGCGATATGGAGATCTACATTCCGCCGGGACCGCGCCTGGGAAAACTGGTGATCGAAGCCAAAGGCCTCTCCAAGGCCTTTGAAGGGAAGCTCCTGGTGGATAAGCTGGACTTCTCTCTGCCGCCGGGTGGCATTGTCGGTATCGTCGGCCCCAACGGTGCGGGTAAAACTACCCTGTTTAAAATGGTGACCGGGCAGGAAGAGCCCGATGCCGGAACCATTCGTGTGGGAGAGACGGTGAAACTGGCCTATGTGGACCAGTCCCGTGATGCCCTTGACCCACAAAAGACCATCTTTGAGGTGATTTCTGAGGGGCAGGAGAACATCTGGCTCGGCACCCGCGAGGTGAACGCCCGTGCCTATGTGGCCAAGTTCAACTTCACCGGCTCTGACCAGCAGCAGAAAGTGGGCGAGATCTCCGGTGGGCAGCGCAACCGGGTGCACCTGGCCAAGATGCTCAAAGAGGGCGGCAACGTGCTGCTTCTGGATGAGCCCACCAATGACCTGGACGTCAACACCATGCGGGCTCTGGAAGAGGCGCTGGAAAATTTTGCAGGTTGCGCGGTGGTCATCAGCCATGATCGTTGGTTCTTGGACCGCATCGCCACCCATATCATGGCCTTTGAGGGCAACTCTGAGGTGGTCTGGTTTGAAGGCAACTACTCCGATTATGAGCAGGATTATAAAAAACGCAAAGGCGCAGATGCCGAACAGCCCCACCGCATCCGCTACCGTCAGTTGACCCGCGACTGAGAGCTGTAATTCGTTCAGAATTTTTTGTATCAATCCCTGCTTACCGTCAATGAAAATTCCGGTAAGCAGGGATTGTTTTTTCATCTTTCGTATTGTACTCCCCCGGAGCTCAAGCATGCCAGTATCGCTTCAGTTTGATTTTGATACCGTTATCGACCGCGAAGGCTCCAGCAGCCTCAAGTGGGATCATTATAAAAATCAAGATATTCTCCCCATGTGGGTGGCGGATATGGATTTCGCTTCTCCGCCGGATGTCATAGCAGCGCTGCAGCAGCGAATCGATCACGGGGTCTTTGGCTATACCCTGGCACCGGAATCTCTGGTGGAAGCGGTTTTGGCCCACATGCAGCACCAGTACAGCTGGCAGGTGGAGCCCGAGTGGCTGGTCTGGTTGCCTGGATTGGTTACCGGGTTGAGCGCGGTCTGTCGGGCGGTGGCAGAGCCTGGGGAGGAGGTTATCACCTTTACCCCCATCTACCCGCCCTTTATGAGTGCGCCCGCATCCATGGGGCAGCAGACCGTGCGGGTACCGCTGGCTCAAGAGGGAACGCGCTGGACCATGGACCTGGAGGCGCTTGCTGCAGCCATTACTCCCCGGACCAAGCTACTGTTGCTTTGCAGCCCCCATAATCCGGTGGGCAGAGTCTGGAGTCGGGAAGAGTTGCTTGCCCTTGCCGGGCTTGCCTGCAAACACGATCTCAGCATCTGCAGCGATGAGATTCATGCCGACCTGGTGCTGGATACGGACAAATATCACCTGCCGCTGGCCATGCTTGATCCAGAGATCAGCCGTCGCACCATTACCCTGCAGGCACCCAGCAAAACCTACAATATTCCAGGATTGGGATGTTCGTACGCCGTTATTCCTGATCCAAAGCTGCGCCAGCGTCTCCACCGGGCCATTGAGGGGATTGTTCCCCATGTAAATTGCCTGGGATATGCGGCAGCCGAGGCCGCCTACCGCCATGGTGAGCCCTGGCGTCAGGCGCTGATTACTTATCTTCGCGGTAACCGTGACCTTCTTATGCAATCCATTGATGCCCTTCCAGGGCTCTCCATGAGTCCGGTTGAGGCGACCTACCTGGCCTGGATTGATCTGCGCGAGCGGGGGATAGAAAAAACGCAACAGTTCTTTGAGCAGGCGGGCGTGGGGCTATCCGGAGGGAGCGGTTTTGATCTGCCTGGATTTGTCCGGCTGAATTTTGGCTGTCCGCGCTCACGCCTGGAAGAAGCGCTGCACCGCATGGAACGGGCGCTGCGTTGAACGATACATGAATGTGTTGAATAAGCTTAATCTCATCAAGGAGATGTATTGTTCAGTGGCCACCCGTTGTCACGGATTCAGTAAATTAATTATGGCGCCTCCTCCTGGCTATGCTTATAGGTGAGCGATAAGTTTATGAGCGCGGGGCGGTTTGCTCTGTGCTACAGTGTGGGATAATTTTACTCGCCTGCGAAACGCTAGATCAAGGAACGCATGAGCCGTACTCCTCAAGACCAGAACGGATCTTTACTGGTCGAACGAAAATTTTTTACCTTTGCCGAGCCCCCCGATGGCCTGCTGCTGGAGAGCGGAACCAGACTGGGACCGGTGACGCTTGCCTACGAGACCATTGGTGAGCTCAATGCTGAGGGCACCAATGCCGTCCTGGTGCTCCATGCCTTTTCCGGCGATTCCCATGTGGCAGGTCGTTTTCAGGAGAGCGACGAGCGTCCTGGCTGGTGGGATCATATGGTAGGGCCCGGAAAGCCCATTGATACCAACAGATACTTTGTGATCTGTTCCAATATCCTTGGCAGCTGTTGCGGGTCCACTGGCCCCGCTTCGATTAACCCGGAGACCGGTGAATTTTACGGCCTGGATTTTCCCATGGTGACCATCCGTGATATGGTTCGGGCCCAGAAGTATCTGCTTGATCACCTGGGGATCAAAAAAATCCTCTCGCTCATTGGTGGTTCGGTTGGCGGCATGCAGGTGCTGCGCTGGTGCGCTGATTTTCCAGAGATGATTTGCTCGGCCATCCCCATGGCGACCACGGCCCGCCACTCTGCCCAGGCCATCGCCTTTAATGAGGTCGCCCGTCAGGCGATCGTGGCCGATCCCGAGTGGCAGGGGGGGAATTACTACGATGGTCAGGGGCCGAATCATGGACTCTCTGTCGCACGTATGATCGGTCATGTGACCTACCTCTCCCATGAGGCCATGCGTGAGAAATTTGGACGTCGTCTCCACCGGAGTTCCCTCTCCTTTGATGTGGGCAGCGACTTCCAGGTGGAGAGTTATCTCCATCATCAGGGGCGTAAGTTCGTTGATCGTTTTGATGCCAACTCCTTTTTGTATATCACCAAGGCAGCTGACTATTTTGATCTGGAACGAGACGGGCATAATCTGCTGGTCAACGATGCCTTGGCCGATGTCTGCTTTCTGGTGATTTCCTTTACGACAGACTGGCTCTACCCCACCTATCAATCGCGTGACATTGTTTCCGCATTAAAAAAGAACGGGAGCGATGTCAGCTTCTGCGAGATCGAAGCCCAGGGCGGCCACGATTCCTTTCTCATCCCCAACGAACGTTTAAACAGCATGGTCAGCGGTTTTCTGGAACGGATGTACAATGAACACGTCAAATAACCTGCAACCACAGGAGATGCGTTTTGACCTGCGGGTCATCGCCTCCTGGATCGAGCCTGAGTCAACCGTCCTGGATCTGGGCTGTGGCAACGGAGATCTCTTGGAATTTTTGAAGAACAAAAAGCAGGTGACCGGTACCGGTATCGAGCTTGCCGAGCACAAGGTCGCTCGCTGCATTGAACGGGGCCTGACGGTGCTTCAGGGCGATTTCCGGGCTGAAGTCAATGATTACCCTGAAAACCGCTTTGATGTGGTGATTCTCAGTCAAACCCTGCAGCAGGTGCGTAACCCTAAAGAATTGCTGATTGATCTTTTGCGCATCGGTAAGCGGGTCATTGTCAGCTTTCCAAATTTTGCCCACTGGTCCTCACGGTTCCAGTTTTTTTTCCTGGGAACCGCGCCGGTGAACAAACAGTTGCCCTATCAATGGTATGACACCCCCAATATTCGCGTCATATCTATTCGTGATTTCAAAACCTTTCTTCGGGGGTCAGGTGTGCGGGCTGTTCGTGAGATTGCGATTAACACCCATAACCAGGATTTTCGAGGGAAGGAGATTCGTTATTTGAAAAATTTACGAGCCACCTACGGCATCATGATGCTGGAGCAGATGCCATGAGCCGATTTATAGAACAGGATGCAGGTATTATGGGAAAACAGGACGTGTTGGCCGGAAGCTGTCAGATGGAATCCCTTACTGCGGATCAGGTGCAAAACCCTATCCCCGATGCGGTCGCCGCATTGTCCAAAGGGTTTAAGAGCGGTCAGTGGGCCAGCCATATTGAACCGGTGGCCATCCCCTCAAAGCAGGCAGTTATCGATCTGCTGGAACAGGCGCAGCGTATTCTTTTTCCCGGTTTTTTTGCCCCTGATATTCTTCGTCCGGAAAACCTTGAATACCACTTGGGCCAGCAAATCAGTTTTTTTTACGAGAGTCTGGCCAGCCAGATAAGCTCGGCCATTCGCCACGATTGTTTTCGCCATAATCAGGCCTGTACCCTCTGTAACGAGCGAGGCTATGAGCTGGCGGCCACCATGATTGCATCCCTTGCCGACATCCGTTCAACCCTGGAGACGGATATCGAAGCCACCCTGACCGGGGACCCGGCTGCCGCCAATTCCGATGAGGTCATTTTCAGCTATCCTGGACTTTTTGCCATCATGGTCTACCGGCTAGCGCATCGTCTGGCTGAATTGAAGGTGCCGCTGATTCCCCGGATCATGAGTGAGCACGCTTATCACCGGACTGCCATTGATATCAATCCGGAGGCCAGCATTGGTTCCCATTTTTTTATTGATCATGGCTCCGGCGTGGTAATCGGCTCCACCACCAGCATCGGCAACCGGGTGCGTATTTACCAGGGCGTGACCCTGGGAGCGCTGTCATTGCCTAAAGATGCGGGCGAGAAACTTCGCAATGTCAAGCGGCACCCGACCATTGAAGATGACGTCATCATTTATGCCAATGCGACCATTTTGGGCGGGGAGACCGTGGTTGGCTGCCGTTCTATTATTGGCGGTAACGTCTGGCTGACCGAATCCGTGGGGCCGGATACACGGGTGATGCTTGAGCAACCCAAGCTTGTTTATATCGGACCGAAATAAGGAGAGATCATGCGATACTGCAACGATGTAACCCAGGCAGTGGGGGCGACCCCCTTGGTGCGTCTGGGGAAAATCAGCAAGGCGAGCGGGGCGGAGATTTTTGCCAAGATCGAGTCCATGAATCCACTGGGCAGTATTAAGGATCGGGTGGCTGTGGCCATGGTGAATGATGCCCAGGAACGGGGCCTGCTGAATTCTGGGGGGACCATTATCGAGCCTACCAGCGGTAATACCGGAATCGGCCTTGCTGCAGTTGCCGCTGCCCGTGGTTATCGCCTGATTCTGACCATGCCCGAGAGTATGAGTATCGAGCGGAGAAAGCTCCTGACCCACCTGGGGGCTGAGCTGGTGCTCACGCCTGCGGCAGAGGGGATGAAAGGTGCGGTGGCCAGGGCAACCCAGCTGCATCAGGACACTCCTGGCTCCTGGATGCCTGATCAATTTAACAATCCTGCTAATCCCCAAATGCATTACCGCACCACCGGTCCTGAAATCTGGCAGCAGCTTGAAGGAAGGATTGATGGTTTTGTCGCTGGCGTCGGCACCGGGGGAACGGTAAGCGGTGTTGGCAGGTATCTCAAGGAGCAGGAGCCAAAGGTGCGTGTTATCGCGGTTGAGCCCGCTGATTCGTCGGTTCTTTCCGGGGGCAAACCCGGTCCCCATAAAATTCAGGGAATTGGTGCCGGTTTTGTGCCGGGTAACGTGCGCCGAGAGGTTATCGATGAGGTGCTCACCGTCGGGAATGACGAGGCTGTCGAGGCTGCGCGTCATGTAGCTGGGCAGGAAGGCCTCCTCTGCGGAATTTCGGGTGGAGCCGCTTTGGCAGCGACCTTACGTTTAGCGGCCCGAGCTGAATTTCAGGGCAAGCGGCTCGTCTGTATTCTGCCCGATACAGGGGAGCGGTATTTAAGCACCAACCTGATTCTGGCCCCGTGAGAGAAAAGATGGCCAAATCGCTCACCTCTGGGATCAGCGACGTATCAAAAAATTTTTTTGCAGATGAAGGAACAGCGCATGGGAAAGATTATTTCACTCAATATCAGTCTTGAGAAAGGCGTCAACAAGGAGCCGGTGGAGCAGGTCGAGCTTAAGGTCGATCATGGCATTGTTGGCGATGCCCATGCCGGTGATTGGCACCGCCAGGTAAGCCTCCTGGCTGAGGAATCCATTGATTTCATGCGCAATAAAGGGCTGGAGCTTGAACCTGGCGCCTTTGCCGAGAATATCACCACTGAGGGGATTGAGCTGGCAACCCTGCCTCTTGGCTCCCGACTGGGGAACGGCAGTGTGGTTCTGGAAGTGACGCAGATCGGTAAAAAATGCCATAAGGGCTGCGCTATTTTTAAACAGGTGGGCGATTGCATCATGCCGCGGGAAGGCATCTTTACCAAGGTTATTGTGCCGGGTATTCTGCGCCGTGGTGATTCTCTGGATCTGCTCTCGTGAGCGAAGAAACAAGCTGCAAGCGTTGTGGTCAGTGTTGCCTCCAGGGAGGCCCGGCCCTGCATGGACCCGATCTGCATTTGCTTGAGAGCGGTCAGTTACGCTTTGATGATCTGACGACTGTTCGGCGTCGAGAGCTTGCGCTCCAGCCCATGGCGCAAAAACCGGAGTCTGTGAGCGGTGAGTTTTTAAAGCTGAGCGGCAAAAATGGTTCCTGGTGCTGCCTCTTTTACGATGAGGCAGCACAGGGGTGCAGCCGGTATGGGCATCGCCCCATGGCCTGTGGCCTGCTTGACTGTACCAATACCAAGCCCCTGCTTGAGATTGCCGGAAACGATCTGCTCACCCGTTTTGACTGTATTGCCGAAGACGACCCGCTCCTCCCTCTGGTGCGTGAACACGAAGAACGCTGTCCCTGTCCTGATCTCGGTGATCTTGCCACTCTTTGCCAACAGGGGCCATTGGAACCTGAGCGGGTAGTGGCTTTGAGCCAGCTCGTTCAGCGTGATCTCCAGTTTCGGGGCCAGGTCACCAACCGCTTCTCCCTCTCCCTGGGGCGGGAACTGTTTTATTTCGGTCGTCCTCTCTTTCAACTGCTCGGACCTCTTGGACTCAAAGCGGTGCAGAGCCCAACGGGTATTGTTCTCACCCAGAGCTGAGGGAGAGCCCACAAGGCTTTCCAGCAACCACAGTTGACTGGAGCGGCAAAAGCATTTAGAGTGGCGCTGATTTTTGTCGTTTTTGTTCAACGCCTTATTCGTTTCTGGACGACGTTTCCTGCACAAGGGGGCTATCCGTCTCGATTTGTGCGTGCGCATAGCTGTACGAATTCAAGACTTTTGCATATTAACCCGCCTGAGGTGCATTCATGACGACCCCCACAACCCAATCCCTGCTGGCCAAATTTGATGAACTCGGTGACTCCTACCTTCGTGAAGAGGTCGAGCAGGCGCTGCAGCTTAAAGAAGAAATAACCCCCATGCTGCTGCAAGTTCTTCGGGATGTGGCAGAAAATCCTCTGGTCTATACCCTGGAGATGCGCAATGCCCATGTCTATGCGGCGCTCCTGCTCTCCGAGTTTCGTGAGCCTGCCGCCCATGAGCTCTTTATTCGTGCTTTTTTGATTCCGGAAGAACAGCTGATTGATATCTGGGGTGATCTGACCACTGAAACACTGCCGACGTATCTTTACCGGACCTGCTCCGATTCGCTTGAACCGATCAAGGCGCTGGTTGTCAATCGAGAGGCTGATCAGTTTGTCCGCTGTGCGGCCATGGAGGCTCTCTCCTACCTGGTGGCCTTTGATCCCAGTAAACGGGAAGAGGTTATTAACTTTTTGCAGGGCTTATTCACAGGAGACGAGGCCGCTCAAGAGTCCTACTTCTGGGGCAACCTGACGGCGACCCTCTGCGATCTCCATCCCGGCGAGTCCATGGAATGTATCCAAGGCGCCTTTGATAAAAAGCTGGTCAGTGATGTTTTTATTACCATGAGTCAGGTCGAAGAGGCGGGAAAACGAAGCCGGGAACAGGCCCAGGATGATCTAAAAACCTGGGTGACAGCGCGCATGCCAGCAGACGTCCATGCCTATATCTCCTGGTTTGCAGAGTTTAACCAGGAAGATCGCGTCACCCCTTCTTCCCCGGCCGCTCCCAAAAAGAAATCCAGTAAGAAGAAGGGCAAGAAAAAAGGGAAAAAATAACTCGTTTATTCGTTGTCTACGACTGCGTTGTTTCCCCCCAGCGGAAGGAATTCATCTGTCTGTTGGGGCTGGGCCAATTCAGCAAAACTGACAACGGTATTTTTGCCTCGGCGTTTGCTTTCAAAGAGGGCATGGTCGGCATTGCCCAGCAGGTCGACCATGGTCTCTGCGTCATCCGGGTAGGAGGCCACCCCACAGCTGATTGTCAGGCGAACATCCAGTTGTTGCGCTTCAAGAAAATGATTGGCCGCAATGGCCCCTCGAATCTCTTCAGCACGTACTGTCCCACTGAGCCGGTCATAGCCGGGAAGTACCAGCACAAACTCATCTCCCCCATAACTCACACCAAAGCAGTCCTCCGGTAACAGCGGGCGTGTTACCTCTGCAAGTTCGGCAATGGCGCGGCTGCCATTGAGGTGGCCGTAGGCGTCAACCACCTGCTTGAACGAATCAATATCTATAAAAATAATGGAAAGCGGCTGTTGCGGATATTCTGTCAGCTGGTGCTGTAAAGCCTGATAGAGATAACGGGTGTTGTACAATCCGGTCAGATCGTCCAGAAAGGAGAGTTTGCGGTACATCGCCTGACTGGCTTTCAGGGCCAATTGGGTCTGGTGGAGTGCCAGGTGTGTCCGTACACGCGCGAGTAACTCCTCCTTTGTTGAAGGTTTGATGATGTAGTCTTGGGCCCCGGCGTTAAACCCGCAGATAATGTGCTCTTTATCGTGACTGGCGGTGACAATGAGCACTGGAATGTCGCTGGTCGCAGGATTTGCCTTGATCTGTTTGCAGGTTTCGATGCCTGAAATGCCCGGCATATCTATGTCGAGCAAAATCAGACTGGCCTGGGTGGTGGTCAGCATATCCAAAAGCTCCTGGCCGCTTTTTGCCGTGAGCACCGCATATCCCTGACGTACCAGCATCGACTGCAGAAGTTTTACCACCACTGGATTGTCATCAACAACAAGGATCGGATTCTCTGTAATATGGTCCGTTCGTTTCATGTGTATCGTGTCGGTAAGTTTTGTTTCTCTGACCTGTGAGGATGAGTGCAGCCTGCCTCTTGCCCGTTTTGAATGTCAGGAGATTGTTCTAGATGCATGGTCGAAGAAAAACGGATTCTTGTCAAGCCAGCAGGACCTTTCCTCTGAGTAGAGAAGAAGATTAAAAAAAACGGGGAAGCAATTGCTTCCCCGTTTTGTTTAGGGGTGATGAGCACCCCTCAATTTGTATTCAACGCATTACTGATTTGGGCAGAGTGCTTTCACCTTGTCATCTGGTTGACTCAAACAGTCTGTGAGTTGTTTGTTTTCTTCCTTGGTCGTCTCCATGCCGCTCATGACCATGGTCTCAACCGTTCGTTTCCAGTAGAAGTTACCTTTGCCCCGTTCCAGTGGCGTACAGATATGGGTGACAAAATGGCAACTGCTACACTTGTTTTGGATCAATTGTTCACAACTCTCCTTGGCCTGGGATGAGGGGGGAGAGGACCCCAAAGCAAGGAACAGCGCCAAGGCCAAGCCGAGAGTCACTTTTTGCCAACCAGGTCGTGTGTTCATTGGAAGGAACCTCCTCTCAAATGCTGGTCAGTGAGAAAACAGGGGCAGGTGCTTGGCGGACATCTTGTACAGAAAGACGCCCAACGAGATGATGCCAAGTGAGACAATAAACTCCTTCCATGAGGGAGAGTAGGCTGCTCCGCGCCAGGTGGTATAGCTCTCCATGGAAAAGAGGCAGACATTCATGCGGTTGAGGATAACCCCGGTAATAACGAGAATGTTCACCGAGAAGAGCATGCTAACGCTGGAGCGGTATTTTTTGATGCTCAGGATGCCAATGGGCAAGAGGACACCAACCAACATCTCCAGAAGGTACATATTCCCCTCCACCGAACCGTTCAGCGCCATCTGGGGGCTGGCCACTGCAAAGAGCTGGTAGAGTTTGAGCAGCAGATAGAATCCCAGCACGATAAGTATGCCACGGGCCAGACCATAGAAAATTTCTTTATCCACTTTATGCTCAAGAAATTTGGCACTGAGCATGGTCTCGAAACTGACCATGGCAAGGCCCATGGCCACGGCTGAAACCAGAAAGTGAAAGGGGAGTTTGGTGTCCCACCAGAGCGGTGACATCTTCTCCGGGGCGATAAGAAATACAGCCCCCAGTGAAGACTGATGCAGGGTAGAGAGCATGACCCCAAAGATGACCGCACCCACCATGACCTTACCCACCGCTTTCCTGGCCTTTTTCCAACCTAAGCGCTCAAAGAGCATGGGGCTGAACTCCAGGGCCAAGGTGGTCGTGTAAAAGATGACATGCATGGCAACGACCCACATGACCGAATGGTACTGCCACATGAACATGGGGTGGGGCAGGCGGAAGGGATGGCCGATATCAAGAAAGATGGCAGCCACCGCCATGAGGTAGCCGAGAAAGGCGGTCATGATGGCCGGGCGGACGATGGGCCGGTATTTTTTCCAGTTAAAGAGATAGACCGCGCAGGCAATAATAAAACCGCCAGCCGCCATGGCCACACCCCCCAAAACATCCAGGCCCAGCCAAAATCCCCAGGGATAGCCATCATTCATGTTGGTAGCGGCTCCTAGCCCGTACAGCATACGATAGAGGGCCACTCCGCTGCCAAGAAGGATCAGCGCCACCATAACGATGGTCGCTGGAGTCCAGGTTTTAATGTTCGGATTGGATTGCATGTGTCTTCACCTCATAGCCATAGTGACGGAGTTGATGCACCACTGCTCCGATGGTTTTTTCCATACCAGCCTCCACCTCCGGTGAAAGGCCGATTCCGACATCCAGTTGCTTGGGTTCTATTCCATAAAGTGTCAGGCTGCCCGGCATGGTCCCACCAAGTTGGGCCGCGGCGAGTACATCGCAGATACCCAGCTGGTGTGGTGTGGTGCGGGCATGGAAGGCCTGGGGCACATCCTGCCCTTCCACCATGACCACGGTGCCGGGCGCTCGGTCATTTTGCAGGGCATCGATCAGAATGACGTGATCTTTACCGTCAAGCATCCTCAGCAGTTCAAAGCCGGCTGTCCCGCCATCTATACATTCCACGCCAGCTGGTAATGTAAAGCGGCGTTCCAACTCCGCAATCGTCTGGCAGCCCACCCCCTCATCACCGATGAGGAGGTTGCCGATACCCAAGACCAGTGTTTGTTTTTGTTGCTCGTTCACAGGACTTTTACCTTGGTAATAGGGGTCTTTTTGCCGTCCACCAGGTGGATGGCGCAGGCCAGACAGGGATCAAAGGAGTGGACCGTACGCAGCACTTCCAAGGGCAGCTCGTCATCGGCCACAGGATTACCCACGAGAGAAGCCTCGTAGGGGCCGAGGGCATCTTCACTGTTGCGTGGGCCGGCGTTCCAGGTCGAGGGGACAACGCATTGGTAATTTTTGATCTTCCCGTTTTCGATGACGATCCAGTGGGAGAGGGTACCACGTGGTGCCTCGTGAAAACCGGTTCCTCGCTGTTCTCCCCGGGGAAAGACCGGCGCGTTAAAGGTATCGAGGTCGCCCTTGCCGATGTTGTCGATCAGGGCCTGCCATTGGCCTTTCATGGCTTCATGGAGTACCGCTGTGCGGATGACCCGAGCGGCAATGCGGCCAATGGTGGAGTGGAGGGCACCAATACCCACCTGGGTTTTGGCGATGCTGGAAACGTTGGCCAGGGTTTGGTCGACCAGTTTCTGGGTCAGTGCATGGCCACTGAGATACATGGCCACCACATGCGGCAGTGGGCCTACCTGGGCGGGTTGGCCCATGAAAGTGGGGGCCTTGACCCAGGAGTACTTGTTGTCGTATTCAAAGCCGGTGTACTTGGGAATGGTGTCCTCCTCGTAGGGAGAGCGATCCCAGTTACCGTTGTACCAGGAGTGTTTGATCGATTCTTTTATTGACTCATAGAGCCGTTTGTCCTGCTGGCTGGTAATCGGCATAAATTTGTCAAGATCACCAGCTGGAATGTAGCCGCCGGGCAGGGCGTAGTTGCCCTTGTTGTCCAGGGGCATGTCAGGTACGGAGAGGTAGTTGAGTACGCCCGCGCCGTACTGGGTCCAGTCGGCGTAAAAGGCGCCGATGGCCGCCACATCGGTGAGCATGGCCTGGTGAATGAAATCGCCCACCTCGTCAATGAGTGTCTTGATATTAAAGAGTTTTTCAATGGTCAGGTTGGCCGGGCTGTCCGGATCAATGGGGTTGGTGACGCCACCCACGGCCAGGTTTTGAATATGGGGGGTCTTGCTGCCGAGAATGGCCACAACCTGGTTGATTTTACGCTGGTATTCAAGGGCTTGGAGGTAATGGGTGGCTGCCAGCAGGTTGACCTCGGGGGAGAGTTTCATCGCTGGGTGGCCCCAGTAGCCGCTGGCAAAGATGCCCAGTTGGCCACTGGCGATGAATTTTTTCAGACGATCCTGAATCCCTTTGATTTCCTGGACGCTGTTGCCTTTCCAGTCCGAGAGTGACTGCCCGAGTTTTGCTGTGGCTGCAGGATCAGCGGTGGTGGCGGAGACGATATCGACCCAGTCCAGGGCACAGAGTTGGTAAAAATGAACCATGTGGTCATGGATGCCGTGTCCCCCCACAATGAGGTTGCGGATGAAATGGGCATTGGCGGGGATTTCCAGTTTGAGGGCATCTTCCACTGCCCGGACCGAGGCCATGGCGTGAACGGTGGTGCAGACACCGCAGATGCGTTGAGTGTAGGCCCAGGCATCACGCGGATCCCGTCCCTTGAGAATGATTTCAATGCCACGCCACATCTGCCCGGAAGACCAGGCGTTGGTGACTTTGCCGTTGTCAACTTCGCAATCTATACGCAGATGCCCCTCAATTCTGGTGACAGGATCAATGGTGATCTTTTTGGCCATGGTAATCTCCTTTACGCATTGTTAAGCAGCAGGGGATGAATGTCGCTGATACTGGTTTCAAAGCAGGACGAATCGATGGTTTAGGTTGCATCCCCCTTGTCAGTCTCGTTTTTCTTTTTCTCCATTTTTTGGGTGGCGATACGGGTTACGGTTCCGGTGATGAGCAGAGTGGCGATGAGTGCCGGGACGTGGGAAACGTAATCCCAGGTGAAATCAGGGTAGACCTGGTTGGTGATTCTGGGATTGAAACCGAGTTTGTCAAAGTCCACACCGGCAAGAAAGAGGTACTGGGTGCCGCCGGCCTCATCCATACCGTAGACGTGGTCTACATAGGGTTTCACCACCTGTTCGGTGCGCTCGTCACCGTCCACACGCTTGACCGGGTAGGCGTAGGAATCACCTGGTTTGAGAGTGAGACGGCGTTTGGCCTCCTCCCGCAGATCCTTGACCTTGCCAAAGATAGAGGCTCCGGTGGGGCAGGCCTCGCAGCAGGCGGAGTACTTTCCCTGGGCATAGCGGTGGTTGCAGAGTTGACATTTAACCACTGAAGGTGAGGCCTTGTGCCACTCGTATTGGGGAATGCCGAAGGGGCAGGCAATCTGGCAGTACCGGCAACCAAAACAACGGTTCTTGTTGTAGGTGACAATGCCGGTCCCCGGTTGTTTCTGCAGGGCGGCAACTGGGCAGACCGAAACACAGGCCGGCTCTAAGCAGTGCAGACAGTGCTGCTTCATAAAAGAAAAGGTTGGGCCTTTACCCGCAGCGCTTTCTTCACCGTTATACGCCTTGATCATGCAGAGGGTGTGAGCAGAAAGTCTTTGCGGGGCATCGTAGATGGGATCGTTATCCTCGGGATACTCGTAGGGAATGGTTCCAGCGGTCTCCCGGTGATAGAGAGCTCCCCCGGGTTCGGCGTTGGCCTTTTTACAGTTGACCATACACGACATGCAGCCGATACAGAGGGTGGCGTCGTAGAGAATGCCGACCGCCTCGGGAGAAAGCTCTCCACGGGGAGCAGCTTCGGTGGGCCTGGCCCCGGCAGTGACCATCAGGCCGGCACCAGCCGAAAATATAAGAAAATCTCGTCTGTTAATAGCCATTGTTGTTCTCCTGGGCTGAAGATCAGTCTTCCGAATCGCCACCGCGTTTGGCCAGGGCAACCGCTGTTGCACCAATTGCCGCACCCGCGACGCCGTAGGCGAAGTTTTTGGCACCGGCTCCTTTTTCAGGAAGAGTCTGCGGATGTTGCGCTGGTGGGGTGGGGAAGATGACCTTTGCCTTGGAGAAGAGTGGACTGTGAAATCCGACCTTTTCTTCCGAACAGCCAAAGCAGGGTGAGCCGGTGGCAACCGGCCAGCAGCCTGGAGTGTCGTTAAAGGGGAGGGTGGAGCAGTTGTTGTATGTCTCCGGGCCTTTGCAGCCGAGTTTATAGAGACAGTACCCTTTACGATGCCCTTCGTCGCCAAATTCCTGGGCAAAACGACCGGCGTCAAAATGGGGCCTCCGCTCACAGTTTTCGTGAATCAGGCGGCTGTAGGCAAATTTGGGGCGACCTTTTGCATCCAGGGCAGGGAGCTTGTTAAAGGTGAGAAAGTGAATAACCGTGGAGAGGAAGTTGTAGGGATTGGGCGGGCAGCCCGGGATGTTGACCACCGGGATACCTTTGGGTTTGAGAATTTCGTGGACCGGGGTTGCGCCCGTGGGATTGGGATCGGCAGCCGCCACGCCGCCCCAGGAGGCACAGGAGCCGATGGCAATGACTGCCGCTGCAAGCGGTGCGGTTTCGTTGAGAATTTCCAGGACCGGCTTGCCTGCGATCTGGCAGAAGATGCCGTTCTCTTTCACCGGGATGGCACCGTCAACCACGAGGATGAACTTGCCCTTGTTGGCTTCTATGGATTTGGCGCGCTCTTCCTCAGCCTGATGGCCGGAACCGGCATTGAGCGTTTCGGAATACTCGAGGGAAATGAGATCAAAAATGAGGGTTTCAATGGTGGGGTGGCCGGTGCGCAAAAGCGATTCGACGCAGCCGGTGCATTCCTGGCCGGAGAGCCAGATGACGGGAGGCCTTTTGGGCGAAGTCACAGCCGCGGCTATCTCGGGAGCCGACGCTAGTGGGAGCCCCATGGTAGCTGCCACCGCTGTGCAGAATTTCATAAAATCCCTGCGTGTTACCTCACTCAACAGACTCTCGTTGCTCGAAACAACCTTCGACTCCATCTGCCACCTCCTTGAGGAAGTTTTTTTATTTATTTACATCTGGTTATATCGCCCTGCTCCTTCTTGAAAAATACATAAAAACAACTAATTCTGGTTATTGTATATAGGTAAACAAAATGCTGTGCAACTAAAATCATTGTTCGCACATTTTGCACAGCTGTATAGTTATTCAGGGGGGAAGGTTTTTTCTTAAAGGGCTGTTAGTTGGTATTTTTTGTGGGTGGTGGAAGTGGGCTCGCTGTGAATTTTGGGGGCTATGAGCTGCATGGAAGGGGTGAAGAGCGGGTGCTACTCGTTTTGTTCGTCAACGCGGCGCATGCCCTCCATAACCAGGCCCATGAAGCCGCCGATCACCTCGAGCTGTTTTTCCTGTTCGTTTAAGCCGGAGGAGTAGGTGAAGTTGCCATCGTTTTTTGCCAGAAGGGCAAAGAAAGCTTCTTTACCGCTAAGGCCCTTGTATCTTGATTGGACAAGTTCTCCCTCGTTGAAGGTGACTTCAGCGTTGCCGTCATCAAGTGAGATAGATACTTTACCAGTTTTATGGCTTGAGTTGATGAGTTGAAAGAGTTCGACGGCATGGATATCAGAAAGACGGCCTGACATGCCGGAGCTGATGGTCCCTGATCGCATGGAGTTCGCTTGGGCGCGTTCGACCAGCATGCGATAAAAAAAGACCTGGAGTACAGGGTAGCGATTGAGGACGTGTTTGAAATCTTTGCTGGAAAGCGATGCCAGGCGGGTGTCTTGGCGAGAGTGAATGGTAGTGGTAACCGGTTCGCCAGAGAGTAGGCTCATTTCGCCAAAAATGTTTCCGGCTGACATTTCTGAGAGTGTTTGTCCGCTTTCACCTATGACGGCCACTGTGCCCTCAAGAATTATGTAGAGATGTGTTCCTGGATCTCCTTTTTTGAGAATAACTTTATTGGCTTTGTAATCTTTGATTTTGAGCTGGCCCGAAAGGTCACGCAGGCTGTTGTCGTCAAGTGGCTCAAAGATTTCCAGCTGGCGAAGCAGGTCGTAGAATTTGTCCAGATGGCGCATTTTGGCACGTTGCTCTGCCGCCGCTAGAAGCTTCATCTGTAACGTTTTGAATTCTTTTTCTTTTTTAAATTCAAAACGGATGGTTCCGGTGCAGCCACCGCATGTATAATGCAGTTTTTGAACGCCATAGGGGGAAAACTGCTTCATGCTTTTGTGCTCTGCAACCGCATCCATCAGTTCTTGGACCATGAGCAGGCAGGCGGGTTTTCCCTCTGGTACGCTTAATCCGCTGTTTTCAACTTTGAATTCCTCGCCAATATTGTAAATCGGGCAGTTGTTCTCTTCGGTGACAATAAAAATAGCGTCACGATATTTGGATGTTTTTTTTGGAGGCATAGAAGGTGAGAGCGTTCAAAAATGTTTGAGGATTGCGGCGAGTTTATTGAAAAATCAGTCTGATCGGCCAAAGAGTAGGTAGATAATAAGCCCAAGCAGGGCTGCGCCCCCGAAAAGAACAGGAAGAATTTTGTTGACCTGCAGTTCACCATTAACCACCAGGGTCTGCATATACTGCGTTCCTGATGCCCACCACAGGGTGATGATGGCCCCCATGATGAAGAGATCGCGAAAGGCTTTTTTGTATAACAGGTAACCCACCAGGCCAATGAAGGGGACGAGAAACCAGGGGTTGGAAAAAAGACCTGGGAAGTCAACAGCTTGTATCTGTTCGGGTAGTTTGGTCTGTTCGAAAAAGCGGCTTATAGGTTCAGCTATGGCGCCGAATTTTTCTACAATCGGATCAAGGTATGCGCTAATGGTCACTGGCAGGCTCCTGGGGCGAGCGAGAAACAAGGGGTTGGTAACAAACCTGACAAAGTAAAGAACTAGCCTATGGTAGCAAGGGGGATGGGCTTCGTCAAAGCGAAAACTTTAATACCTGTCGGTGCGCTGAAAAGTGAGCGCTTTTGTGCGGCTCGAAGGGAAATATCCTTGGGGCTCTGAATTGTAATTATACAAATTTGCAAACTACAGCTTTTGGTTTTTACAAAAAAATACTTTGATATGGTTGGTGCTTTGGGTGTTGAAGAATTTATTTGAGCAAAATAATCGATAAAAAAGAGATTTAGATGTAATTTTTAACTTATGTGGCTGTTTGGCATAGCTATTGAATTAGAATAAGTAGCTTAACCACTTACTCTGGATGGTTGAGCTACTGGGTTGCAGTTAACCCATTGAAATGTGTTGCTTGTGCTGGAAATGTCAAACTTACTTTTTTGGGTAAGAGTGGCTTTGGGTGATGAATGAATTGATAAGAGTGTATAGCTTTTGAACGTTCCTCTCGTTTCTTGCTGTTGAAAATTCCGTTTTACCTCCCTCCTCCAACTGGCTGCCCCGTCCTCCTCCTCTCTACGGGGCAGCTCCCTCCCTTCCTTTAAGTAAGGTTGCTTATGGCGGGGGGGGGCTAGGCTGAGAATTAAATGAGTAAAAAAATCCTGATACTACAACATTCTGAGTGGCATAAGCCCGGGCCAGTTTTTGAAAAAGTGGCCAAGGAGACTGGTGTCACTTTGCGTGTGGTTCCTGTTTGGCGGGAGAGTGCGGCGGATTTTGCAGATTTCGATGCGCTTATTTTGCTTGGCGCTGACTGCGAATTGCATCAGGTGGAGCGATGTTCTTTTCTTAATGAAGAGAAACGTTTGGTTCGGGCGTGGATGAATCTTAATAAACCATGTCTTGGTTTTAACCTTGGATATCAGCTTGTTGCCGAGGCTGCAGGAGCAACGGTCGGCCCGGGGCATGTGCTCAGTCGTGGAGTTATTGATGGGCATATAACCCATGATGGTCGAGAGCATCCGTTGTTTCAGGGGATTCAGACTCCATGCAAGCTGTTTAAGTGGCATGAGCAGGTGGTGCAGTCTCCACTCCCTCGAAATATGGTTTTACTTGCGACTTCCCGGGATTGCATGGTAGAAGCATGCTGTCTGGAGGGACGTCCACATATAATCGGTCTGCAGTGTGATAATTACATCGGGTTTCCCGAGGATCTTGATGCCTGGCTGCAGCACGGTCAGCCGGTTGGGCAAAATATTATTGAGGACGTTCGGGGGCTGGCTGCGGAAATGACAGCAGACTTTGGCGTGCTCTTGCGCAACTTTGTCTCGCTGATCAAATAACCCTTCTTTTTGGCTGGTCCGTCTCTGTATTTTGTCTAGCGGGGGACCGGTCTTCATGAGTATTCTCACTTCTCAATCTGTTTTTTCTGCAACGCTTCAAGACGGCCCGTTTACCGTTGAGGATGACCCGCCATTGGCGCACCCTTTTTCCCGTGAGGCAAAGGCGTGGGCTGCAAGAATTCGCTCTAATCAGTTGCTCAAGACAAAGTACCGTTCGGTGCGTAATCAGATTTTTGATCTGCTTGGCGTGAATAGCTTTGATGAAATTCTCATTTTAATTCACGATCAGAAACTCCGTGATCAAGCAGCTCAGCGCTCGTACCGGTTGCTGGGCAATATGTTTGGGGTAGAAGGGGAGCAGCAGGAGCTTGTGCGGCACCTGAAAGATTACGCCCGTACCGCTGATGATGTTATTCGTTCTCTTCAGGCGAAAGTTCTGGCCCCGTACAGTGCGCATATCGAGACGACGAATGAGGTGGTGACTGCTTGGGATCCCGTTGAATTGCTGCTGATGCTCTTCGATGAGCGCTATCACAAAAAAGCCCGTTTTGAAGCCAAGCGTAAGCTTATGCTGATGGGGTTGGCGGGTTCTATCGACCAGAGGGAGCGGGAGACCAAGATCGAAGGGAAGTTTCTTGAATTTCTCCGCTTTCTTAATGCGTATGTGTGGAGTGCAGATTACAAAATCGGTGACTTGGATATTCGATATTTGCATAGCCAGCATGATGTGGAAGATTTTCACTGTACCTCGGTGACTGTTCTTTCCGAGGATGAGGCTCTGCAGGTGCGGCCCGGGGTAGGGGAGAAACTCACCTTGGTGAAGCGGCGTCGATTTTGTGATAACGGAATGCCAATCCCGATATATGTGACGATTCGAAAAAAAGAGCCGGCTGCTAAGGTGCTCAAGCTGCTCCGAAAAAACGAGAAAAATCCAGCCTCGGCCGTTGATGATGAGCTGGGGTTGATGGCAGTGCTGAATTCGGTGAATGACGTAAAGCGGTTTGTCCGTCACCTGACCAGAAGTGCAGCCCGGGCAGGCTCGTTTATGACGCTGGAGGATATTTCCGATACGCTTACCGGGGGGAAGTATTCCAGTCGATCAACAGGGAGCTCGGGTAAGACCTCTATGCTGAAGTTTTTCGCCCGGACTGGCGGAATGCGGATAGAGTTCATTCTTCATACGAACAAATCGTATCTCAATTATATATATCAGCGTGATGTGGCTCATGATGAGTATGAAGTTAAGCGTATCTTTGATACCGGCGTGGTGGAGTTCCTCTTTCCTTCGGATATATATCACCTCCATCTCGATGCTATTCGCGATCACCAGTTGGCACTTTTTCGGCGACGGATTGAGGAGGGCTGAGTTCGCAGTTCTCCTGATCCTTTTGCTCGTGTTCCTCTCTTTCCTTTTTCTCCCTCCCCGTTTTTAGCATTTTTCAATTTGATTACCAGTGATCCTCAGCTGTCGGTTACAAACAGCGAGATCCCTCAGTTGCCACGGGATGACACCTATGTTGCGGCCACAGTGAAGGCGCATTGCACCTCCCGGATGTCATCTCGACCAGAGATCTCGTCTTTTCTAGCTGAGCATTGATGGTAATCAAATTTTTCAAATCTCTGTGTGTCCCTCGGTCCAAGGTGGCGCGATGTCTGCGCCGCCTTTGTTGTCTGAGGCGGATGCATTATCTTGCATAGCGATTGTCTCGGCTTCAAGATTCCCTCAAATTTTCTTTTGCTATTCCGTGTTTATTTCATGTCCGCAGCGCGGGGCTGAATAATCAATAAATGATACCTGAAATATTGTGTTTGGGGCGAGCGTCAGCGGAATTGGTCGAGTTTCTGTTCTTGTTTACCCTCTTGTAGTCTACCATTTTGTCACTTTTCTACCATTTTGTCGGTTGTGTTACATAGTGTTGTCGCATGTTGTCGATTCGGTATTTTGTGACTGAAAAGAAAAAATATAGCAATATTGTGATGTTGAAGAAAAAGTTTATCACTTTTTCGTGATGGCACGCGCATTGCCATAGTATAGGCACAAGGCGAAAATGAATCGCCTCTCAAACAAACGCTGACAACGGGCTGGAGAGATCCAGTAACAAAATCCCTGATATAGGAGCTAAAGCAATGAGAAAGGTAGCTATCTACGGTAAAGGCGGCATCGGTAAATCTACAACAACTCAGAACACAGTCGCAGGTTTGGTAGAAATGGGCAGAAAGGTCATGGTTGTAGGTTGTGACCCGAAAGCTGACTCCACTCGTCTGCTCCTTGGTGGTCTGGCTCAGAAATCAGTTCTCGATACCCTGCGTGAAGAAGGTGAGGATGTAGAGCTCGAGGATATCCGAAAAGAAGGATATGGCGGAACCTGGTGTGTTGAGTCCGGTGGTCCTGAGCCGGGTGTTGGTTGTGCTGGCCGCGGTATCATTACCTCCATCAACATGCTGGAGCAGTTGGGTGCCTATGAAGAGAGCGAAGGTCTGGATTACGCTTTCTATGACGTACTGGGCGACGTTGTATGCGGTGGTTTTGCCATGCCGATTCGTGACGGTAAAGCTGAAGAAATTTACATCGTCTGTTCCGGTGAGATGATGGCCATGTACGCTGCCAACAACATCTGTAAAGGTATCGTGAAGTTTGCTCAGTCCGGCAAGGTTCGTCTCGGTGGTTTGATCTGTAACTCCCGCGCCGTTGACAACGAGGCTGAGATGATTGAAGAGCTCGCTAAAAAACTCGGCACCCAAATGATCTACTTCGTACCTCGTGACAACGACGTACAGCGTGCTGAGATCAATCGTAAGACTGTTCTTGAGTGGAACCCGGAAGTTAAGCAGGCAGACGCCTACCGCGGACTGGCCAAAGCTATCGACGAAAACGAGATGTTTGTCATTCCTTCCCCGCTGGCCATCGAAGAGCTCGAGCAGCTGCTTCTTGACTACGGTCTGATGGAAGCCTAATCACAACAATCAAATTTTAAGAGACATTTAGTAAGGAGCCAATGCCATGTTAGTTATGATCAGAGCCATCGTTAGACCGGAAAAAGCAGACGATATTCTTGCGGCCTTGATGGACGCGGGATTCCCGGCCATCACCAAATACTCTGTTGCTGGTCGTGGTAAGCAGCGCGGTATCAAGATCGGTGAGGTGACCTACGACGAGATTCCGAAAACCATGTTGATGAGTGTTGTTAAAGCAGAGGATCAAGAGTTCGTTATTAAAACCATCATGGATACTGCCCGCTCTGGTGCCAAAGGCGCTTTCGGTGACGGTAAGATCTTTGTCAGCGAAGTCGAATGTTCGTACACCATCAGCTCTGGCGTTAAGGAAGGCGCGGAGGTAGAGGCATGAAAGAGGTAATCGCCGTCGTGCGAATGAATATGATGAACCAGACGAAGAAGGCGATTACCGAGGCAGGTGTCGATGCATTCTTCGCTCACGAGGCCAACGGCCGAGGCAAGGGGTTTGTTAATCCTGCGGTCCTCTCCGGCGCCGAGGAAGGATACGAAGAAGCAGCTTCTGTTCTTGGCGAGAAAGGTAAACTCTACCCTAAACGTGTAATGACCATCGTCGTTGATGACGATTTCGTAGAGACTGTGGTGGATACCATCATCACCACCAACAAAACGGGCAAACCGGGCGACGGCAAGATCTTTGTACTGCCGATCAAGGAATCCGTCCGCGTGAGAACGGGCGAAACTGGACTCAAATCGATTTCCTAAGAGCCCAAGGAGAATAGAACGACATGGCAACTGCAAAGAAAAAGCTCGTTCAGTGGGAACCCACGGACATTAAAAAAGAGCTCTTAAGTAAATACCCTGCAAAAGTGGCCCGGAAACGGGCCAAGCAGATCCTCATCAACGAGGCTCTCGAGAACACCACCCCGGAAATTCAAGCTAACGTTCGTACCATTCCGGGTATCATCACCATGCGCGGTTGTACCTACGCCGGTTGTAAGGGCGTTATCATGGGCCCCACCCGCGACGTTGTCAACCTGGTACACGGTCCCATCGGCTGTAGTTTTTACGCCTGGTTGACCCGTCGTAACCAGACCGACGCTGGTGAGAGCGGTGAGAACTACATGACCTACTGTTTCTCCACCGATATGCAGGACTCTGATATCATCTTCGGTGGTGAGAAGAAATTGGCCCAGGCCATCCAGGAAGTGTACGACATCTTCCATCCCAAAGCGATCACCGTGTTTGCTACCTGTCCGGTTGGTCTGATTGGTGACGATATCCATAACGTTGCCCGCTTGAAGAAAGAAGAGTTCGGTGACTGTAACGTCTTCGCCTTCAGCTGCGAGGGATACAAAGGTGTTTCTCAGTCCGCTGGTCACCATATCGCCAACAACCAGATTTTTACCCACATCGTCGGCGAGAATGACGAGGTGAAAGAGGGCGAGTACAAGATCAACCTCTTGGGTGAGTACAACATTGGTGGTGACGGTTTTGAGATTGATCGAGTGTTGCGTAAATGTGGTATCGCGACCATCTCCACCTTCTCCGGTAACTCCACCTACGATCAGTTTGCCAGCGCCCATACGGCTGATCTGAGCTGCGTTATGTGTCACCGCTCGATCAACTACGTTGCTGACATGCTGGAGACCAAATACGGTATTCCTTGGATCAAAGTGAACTTCATCGGTGCCAAATCAACCATCAAGTCGCTGCGTAAGATTGCCGAGTACTTTGGTGACCAGAAGTTGATCGACCGGGTTGAGGAAGTTATCGCCGAGGAAATGCCGGAAGTTGAGGCTGTACTGAAGGATGTTGAACCGCGCACCTCTGGAAAAACCGCCATGCTCTTTGTTGGTGGTAGCCGTGCGCATCATTACCAGGATCTTTTTGCAGAGCTTGGTATGAAAACCCTGGCAGCTGGATATGAGTTTGCCCATCGCGACGACTATGAGGGACGTCAAATCATCCCGCATCTCAAAGTCGATGCTGATAGCCGTAATATTGAAGAGATTGAAGTTGAGGCTGATCCCACTCGGTATAACCCCCGTAAAACCGAAGCAGAGCTCAAGGCTCTGGAAGACGGCGGGTTTGAGTTCAAAGACTACAAAGGTATGCTCCCCGATATGGAGCCAGGCACCTTTGCCATCGACGATCTGAACCAGTTCGAGGCAGAGAAGCTGGTTGAGCTGATGAAGCCGGATATCTTCTGTGCTGGTATCAAGGAGAAGTTCTCCATCCAGAAACTGGGTATCCCGATGAAGCAGCTGCATAGCTACGACTCTGGCGGACCTTACGCAGGATTCAAGGGCGCTGTTAACTTCTACAAAGAAATCGATCGTTTGGTTAACAGTAAAGTATGGAGCTACATGAAAGCCCCATGGCAGGAAAGCCCCGAACTCTCAGCCACCTACGTGTGGGAATAAAGCATCAACTTAGAGGGCAGAACAATGCTACTTAGACATACACCAAAAGAAATTAAAGAGCGCAGCGCCGTAATGATTAACCCGGCGAAGACCTGCCAGCCCATTGGAGCCATGTACGCTGCACTTGGTATCCAGGGTTGCCTTCCCCACAGCCACGGTTCTCAGGGTTGTTGTGCATACCACCGCAGTGCCCTGACCCGGCACTACAAGGAGCCGATCTCTGCATCAACCAGCTCCTTTACTGAAGGTGCCTCGGTTTTCGGTGGCCAGGCGAACTTGCTGCAGTCCATTCGTAACATCTTCTCGGTCTACGAGCCGGAAGTTATCGCAGTCCACACCACCTGTCTCTCTGAGACCATTGGTGATGACTTGCCGCAGATCTTTGACAAGGCTAAAAAAGAAGGAACCATCCCTGAAGGGAAAACCGTTCTCGGTGCCAATACCCCGAGTTATGTTGGCTCCCATGTGACCGGTTTCTCCAACATGGTTAAAGCCATGGCCGCCCTGGCAGAGCCCTCAGGCAAGAAAAACGGGAAAGTGAACCTGATTCCCGGTTGGGTTGAGCCCTCAGACATGGAAGAGATTAAACGCCTTGCTGGTCTGGTTGGCGCAGATATCACCATGTTCCCGGATACTTCCGGAATCCTGAATGGCCCGCTCACCGGCGAGTACAATATGTTCCCCAAAGGTGGCGTAACCATCGCTGAGCTCAAAGGATGTGGCGATGCAATCGGCACCCTGGCAATGGGTGAGTGGTGCTCTGCCGATGCAGCCCGCTTCCTGGATAGTAAGTACAAGGTACCCTGCAGCGTTATCGATATGCCCTTTGGTCTGAAAGCAACGGACCGTTTTATCGATGCCCTGCGTACCATCGCCGGTAAGGTCGTTCCTGAGGAAGTTGCAGCTGAGCGTGGCCAGTTGGTGGACCTGATCTCTGACATGCATCAGTACTTCTACCACAAGAAGGTCGCAATCTACGGCGATCCCGATCAGTTGATCGCCATGACCGAGTTCCTGGTTTCCATTGATATGTGTCCTGTACACATCGTTACCGGTACCCCAGGTAAGAAGTTTGAAGAGCGGATTAAAGAGATCACCAAAGACTGTCCGTTCCCGGTCAACGTCCGCGCCAAAGGTGATATGTTCTTGCTCCATCAGTGGATTAAAAACGATCCTGTCGATCTGCTGGTTGGTAACACCTACGGTAAGTACATCGCCCGTGATGAAGACATCCCCTTTATCCGCTGGGGCTTCCCGATCCTTGACCGTCAGGGACATCAGTACTTCCCGACCGTCGGCTACAAAGGCGGCCTCCGTTTCCTCGAGAAAGTATTGAATGCACTGCTTGACCGAGAAGACCGTGATGCAACCGAGCAGAAGCTGGAGTTAGTTTACTAACCCCAGTTGAGAGTCCTCACCTGGTGGAGGGGTTCTCCTTGTCCCTCCGCCAGGTTTTTTTCAAGATTACCCGTCGTCTGATTGATTACACGCTGTGCTGATGGCTGTTTCAAAGGCACATTCAATCGTTTGAAAGTTCTTTGTTGCAAACGATATTTTCTTTCCCCTTAACAATGGGCGATCCATCATGACCGTAATTCCTATCTCCAAAGCACCTGGCTACATTGAACCCGACGGTGAGCAAGCTACCACTGTTCTTCGGTTGCCGGTCGCCCCCATTGCTTTCTGTCGCATGCGTTATGCCCCCGATGAGAAAAAGGTGCAGGCGCTTAATGGTTCTGAAGTGCTTGCAGAGCTCGAGCAGCATGAAGGACTTACCCAGGTCGAACTTGACGGCCCCGGTGACCCCTTGGCTTCTGTTGCTGCAACTTTGGCCACGGTTTCCATGATTCACCAGGAAAAACCCGAGCTGAAAGTGAGTTTAACCACTGTTGGAATCGGGGGGGCAGAACAGGCGGGTCCTTTAGCTGAATCAGGTTTGCAGTCAGTGAACCTGCTTGTTGACACCCTGGATGGTGAGACTGCGCAGAAGTTATTTAGCTGGATTCGCCCTGGCAAGAAGACTGTTCCTCTACAGGTTGTTGTTCCTGAGTTTCTTGAGGAGCAGGCCAAAGCTGTTCAAGCTTTTGTTGCAGCAGGAGTTGCTGTGACCATACGTTCCACTGTCTATCCTGGCTACAATGCCCATCAGATGGTGACCGTAGCTGAGAAAATGGCTGCCCTGGGGGCCACTGCCATGGAGCTGGTGCCTTTTGTGCCAGCAGCGGATCAGGAAGAGGGCCCGGAGGCACCAACCCGAGTCCATATGGAGGAGATCGCCAAGCTGACCAATCAGTTTTTGCCAACGGTTTCTCAGTTGGTCGCGGTTGAGAGCTGTGGTTGTTCCGCAGGCTGTGGTTGCGGATCAAAAGAAACCGTTGAAGTGGGATTACCGAAACCAAGTAAGGCCAAACCTCGTGTTGCTGTTGCCAGTAGTAGTGGTATGGATGTGGATTTGCACCTTGGTCAGACCGAGACCTTTCTTATCTATGGGCCTCGGGAAGATGGTTTGAACTGTCTGTTGGAAACCCGCAAAGCCCCGCATGCAGGAAGCGGCGAATCCCGTTGGGATCAACTGGCCGAAACCCTGAGTGATTGCTTTGCCCTGCTTGCCGCCAGTGCTGGTCAGCGTCCGCGAGAAGTACTTGGTGGACATGGTCTGCGTGTTATTCTCACCGATGAAAATATCGAGGGAACTGTTGATGTGCTGTATGGCGGCGGCAAGAAAAAGAAATGTAAATAATGTGATTATTTTAAATAGATAAAGGAAAGAACGATGGCTATCCCCGAAAAACAAATTTTAGTGTGTCAGAGTTTCCGCTCCAAAGGTGATCCCAAGGGAATCTGTCATAAACAGACGGATGGTTTTCTCCAGTATCTGGAAGAGGAAATTCTTGACCGTGGTCTGGATATTCAGATTATTGCCACCGGTTGCCTGAAGCAGTGTGAAAATGGACCGGTCATGGTTATTCAACCGGATAATCTGTGGTACAAAGGTGTTAATAGTACCGATATTATCGACGAAATCTTAGATGGTATTGAAGACGGCGAGCCGGTATCTGACTATCTTATCGCCTGATTTTGGAATTACATGTGATTTAAGTCCTGTAGTGTGGAAGTACAGCTGGAGCCTCTCTTTCGGAGTGCTCCGGCTCTTTGTATTTTTTCGTTGTTTATCAGAGTGGTTATGTAACGGACTCTCCGGCCAGATGTCGGGCGAGCTATTTTCTGATGAAGGGGGAGCTATGGCAAACATGTCAACATCACCGTTAGTGGGATTTGAGGATATCTGCACCCAGTCGATTGAAAATTTTGAAGAATTCAAAGTTGAGGGGCTTCAGTATCTTCAGCTCGCAGAGAACGCCTTTGCTAAAAAGAAGAAGGCCTTTACTACGGAAATTCTTTATAACATTGCAGCAATGGCCATCGAGAAACTGGTGATGAGTGCTCTTATGGAAATTGGCCGGCTTCCCTATAACCACACCATGCATGATCTGGTCGATGCCTTGGAGAAATGGATGCCCGAGACTGTCGTGGGCATGGCCGATTCGATTCGTGAGCTGGACAGTTATCAGGAAATCTGTGATCCAGATGCGATTTCGACCATCGTTCCTACCGTTTCTGAGATTGAGCACATGCTTGTGCTTGCCAGGACCCTGCAACATCGCCTGGAGGCAGCGACTGCGTAAACGGTGTTTGAAAAATATATCGGGGAGCTTGCATCGCTGATTGCATACCCGAACTTTTAGAATTAACGCCTGCGGGCCTCAATATATTGCGTCAATCAAGCTGCCGGAGTGGTGGTGGAAAGAGAGAATACTTAGGTATTCTCTCTTTTTTTTTGTAGCTGAAAAAGTACATGCTATACTCAGGCATTGTCTCTTCTTTGTTCTTATTAGCTTCCTTGAGAGGGGCAAAAAGTTACTCTTTATTCTTGACAGACTATTGCCTAAACGATACAAAATAACAAATACGATTTTGTAATTTATTTAGGTTAAGTTGCTGTATTTGTACTATTTTTTTCAGGCTGTTTGTCGGGTGGAGGCGCAGTCTTAGGAGTGGGCAAAAGCCGCGAAGTGCAAAATTTTGAGGCCGTTCCCGGGGCTGAACCTAGGGCGGGTGAGGTTGTCAAATTGTTCAAGGAGGAAGTTCGATGAAAAAATGGATTATTATTCTGATTATTTCGGATTTAGGGGAGCCCCTCGAAATCCTCCAAGAGAGGAGGAAATCAAAAGGTTCTGTAGCCAGCAATCGTGATATCGACGGCCATTCAACTGTTCGGATGGACTTTTCAATCCAGCATGTTGTTTCACCGTTTTCGGGTTTTGCGGAGCAAAATTTTTGATGTGCGCCCAGCCCCGAATATTTTGCTCTGCTGCTTCCAGGGAACCGTGGAAATATCTCGTATTGTACATGTGGCGGTCCATTCCCTGCATTAACCGGTCAAGCATGTTGCTTGTTCTGTGACTTCCCTTGTGCTTGTATGTCATTGAATAATCAACGATATTGCTCTTGATCTTTTTCAAAGGGGCTAGAATCACATCAGGATACGATTCGTATTGTGCTGCTTCCACAAGTCTTCTGATTTTTTGGGAAAATGAACGCCTTGTGGGGGCTTGAAAACATTCCCAAAGCGCTGTTGCCACCTCGATGAATAGCTCCCTGTGTTTTTTCTTGGATCTGTCGCGTATCTTAATGTAAATATGCAGAAAACAGGACAAGATGCATATCGATGGAAAAAGGTTGCCAAATGCATTTTTGGTTGCTGCCCAGCCGTCTGTATTCACAGTCTTTGGGGAGTACTTCGGTTTTAGATCCAGAGCCTCTTGCTTGAAGGTGCTGTAGCCTCGCTCAAGGTCGGCATTGTCTGCCTTTTCGGTAACGGCGACACCGAGTATACAGCCTTCAGCCACAGTTGTTGGGATATAGCACTTTTTGCCCCGTATTTTCGTGTGCTTTTCGTCGGCAACGAGATGCGCCGGCAGTTTGGCCGGTTCCTTAATGGTAGTCCCGACGATACTGAATCGTCCCAAGTGGCTTTCAAGCCGATACCAAAACGATGCATTTCTGCCGAAAACATGTGCAAGTGCCCAAAACGGTATATCAAATTTTCGTAGAAACAGGGCGTTGTCAATATCTTTGGTGAATGCTGTTTGATAGGGCATCACAAATGATGGACGTATGGTAAAATTCGTATTTTCCACTTCTATCCGTCGTATCCGGATGTTGAGCCTTATTGAGACGTAACTGTCTTTCATCCGATAGCCATGCTGGATCTCAAGCGGAAAAATTTCCGGACATCTGGCTATCATATCATCTAATTGAGCACGAAATTTCTGAGGGCACTCTACAGTATCGACATAGGTTTTATTGCAAAAGGGTGTACATATTGTACGGTTGTTTCTTGGGGATGTTTTGGCCATCTATACGTACCATAGGTTATCAGGGTGGTTTTGACGTGGAAATCAAATTTTCCCATAATAATCAAATGGTTGTTTATGTCAAAGCATCCCCTCCCCTAAATTCGAAATAATCAGTTATTATTCTCTCTTCGGTCGCATTCGTTGCCACCGCAGCTACCCTGTATGCTGGTTCTGGCGCCTGTACTAAATGTAACTGCACCCATTGGGTACAAAAAAGTAAATATCATGGCAGCGCCGGTGAGCCACATGCCTATTGTAAATGCGGTCATTTCTGGGACAGTCACCGCTAAAAAGTTACTCGCCTTTTTTGCGTAAAGCCCCTTGCTTGCCCAAGTGAGGGACTTTTATATTTTGGGGCTTCGAATTTTTGAAGAAAACGAATTTCCCGTTGCTGGGACAACGCATAGTCCAGTGCAAAAATCCGGAAAATAGAATTTTAGAATTCTGTTATTCCGGAAAAAGTAGGCGCGGGAAATGATGAGAGAGATGTCTTTATTGTCTAACTTGTTGTATTAACCGTTTTTTGGTGGTTTTTGTGCTGTTGGCATTCCCCTTGCTTTCTTTGAAAATAAGAGTAAGCAAAGCGGCATAAAGCTGGGAGCGAGGTGGAATCTATGAAAAAGGCTATGCTAACCATGCTGATGATGGGGGTCGTTCTTGTCGGAGCGACAAGTTCCGATAGTGCCCTGCAGGGGCAGGATATGCCTCAAGAGCTGTCGGCAGCGATTCAAGTCCATGCCGATAAAGTTCCGGAGCCTGCCACTATGTTTCTTTTTGGAACCGGGCTCATCGGACTTTCCGCGCTCGTTCGCCGCAAAAAATAGAACGAAGAGTTTAGAGGCTGTGTTGGATAAGGGGCTGTCCTGAAAATGGGCAGCCCTTTTTTTATGCCTCGTTTACAATAAAAGTTTCTGCTTCAAGCTCTTCAGGTAACGCCTGCTCACTGGGATTTTATGATTGGAGAGGGTAAGGATTTCAGCCGCGCCATTGGGCAAAAAGATGATTTCCTGAATACTCTCCATGTTCACCAGGTACTGTTTATGGCAACGGTGCAGCCCGGCCCGTTCTTCCAGAACCTTGAGCGTGATCTCTGTATAGAAACATGCATCGGCTGTGCAGACCTGGGTACCAGCGACACTGGTCGAGACATATTCCACATCGCGCAGGCAGATCAAGCGAACCCGTTGACCGACAAAGCAGGGGATACGATGTATCGGGGCCACCTCATAACTTGGAGCAGGGCCTGAACGAAGCAGTTCCTGGAGTTTGCTGATCGTCTTCGTCAGTCGTTCAGGTTCAACGGGCTTGAGTAGGTAATCCAAGGTTTTTTCTTCAAAGGCCTTGAGCGAGTATTCGTCATAGGCCGTTATGAACACCACATGGGGCATAACCTCCTGGTTCACCATGGCCAACATCTCAAAGCCGTTGATCATCGGCATGTGAATATCAAGAAAGACCACCTCCGGCCGCAGGGTGTTGATCGCTTTGATCCCTTCAAGGGCATTGGCGCTGCTGCCCACCACCTCGATCGCCCCTGTCTCGTTGAGTAGGGCCTCTAACTCTTCTCGGGCATGTGGCTCGTCATCCACGATTAATGCTCTTATCATACTGGCTATGCCTGTTTGGATTTATCACTGGTTGGCCTGTGCAACCATTTCCTCAGGTCTGTAGTATACCTCCTCGCGGCGTAAAGTCGATATTGCTTGTACCCCGAATGGTCATATCAATAGGGGAGCGTAATAGAGATCAGGGTTCTGACCTGAGGTTCACAGGTGACCTGGACACCGTAGGCTTCCCCATAAAGGCTTTTGATCCGTTTTTCGACAATATTCATCCCCAGGCCGATAGGGCCTCCTTCCTGGTAGTTGCCGCCGTTATCTTCAATTTCAATGACCACATTTGTCTCCTGCCGGTGGGCACTGATTCGAACGATTCCCGGGCCAAACATCTGTGAAATGCCATGTTTTATCGCGTTTTCAATCAGCGGTTGCAATGAAAAAACCGGAAGCCGTAGGGAATGGAGACTTTTATCGATGTCCATCTCAAGGGTTAGTTGGTCGCCAAAGCGGGCTTTCTCGATTTTTAAATACGATTGCACATGATCGAGTTCTTCGGCCAATGTGGTGATGTCGGTGGTCCGTTTGAGGTTTTTGCGGAAAAAGTTTGAGAGATGGAGCAGGAGCTCCCGAGCTTGGTTGGCATCTTTGCGGATCACCGCGATGATGGTATTGAGGGCATTGAAGAGGAAATGTGGATTGATCTGGGCCTGAACCAGCTTTAGCTCTGACTGTACCAACAGATTTTTTTGTTCATTATAGCGAGCATGGAGAATCTGATCGGAGATCAGGTTGGCGATGCCTTCCCCCAGAGTTTTGTTGAGTCCAAGAAAGATTGTGTCTTTGGTCTCAAAAAGGTTGATGGTGCCAATGAGTTCACTGTCCACCCGTATGGGGACCGAAAGGGCAGAACCTAAGGGGCAATCGGTTGCCAGGGCGCATTTCCAGCTTCGTTTAACACCATCGGCATAGACAATACGGTTTTCTTCTATGGATTTAATAATATGGGGTGAGGTCAAGATCTGACCTGCACGGTGATGGTCCGAGCCAATACCGGTGAATGCCAGTACTTTTTCTCGATCCGTGATGGCCACAGCCCCTACCCCGGTTTCTTCATGGACGATCTGGGCAAGTTCCTCGGCGCCATGTTCGGGAAACCCTTTCCCCAGGATAGTAAGGGTGCGTTCGGCAATGCGCATGGCCTTGGCGGAAAAGAGTACGCTGAGTTCGTCGTAGGTTCGTTGCTGATCCCGAATGATGCTCACGAAAATGGCGGCCCCGGCGCTGTTGGCAAGAATCATCGGCAAGGCGATGACTTCGACCAGGGCTAGAGCCTCATCAAAGGGGCGAGCCAGCCCAAGGATGATGAGCATCTGGGAAATTTCAGCGACAAAGGTGGTGAAAAAGGCGATCTGCGGGCTGAGGAGCAGCGTTTGCCGGTGATTGCGGACCAGGTAGAGGTGAACGAGCCCGCCGATGAGCCCTTCGGTTGTGGTGGAGACACCACAGCTGAAAGCAGTGAAACCTCCAAGGGTAAAACGGTGCAGACCTGCGGTGAATCCTACTGCAAGGCCGAGTTTTGGTCCCCCGATAATGCCTGCCAGGACAGCGCCAATAGCACGGGTATTGGCTATGGCATCTTGAATGGGCAGGCCAAAATAGGTCCCGAGGATCGAAAAGACCGAAAAAATGAGATAGAGGCTGAGCATGTGGCGCTCACCCAGGGTTTCTACACGAAAGGAGCGAAAGGCAGGTGTCTTGGTGAAGAGATAGGCAATAACCAGAAAGACCGACATCTGCTGGAGGAGCAGGAAAATGTTATCCAGAGAAAAGGTGATCAGGTCCATGTGCATTCCGTTGATGGTGGGGGAAGGGAACTGCTTTTTTTCTAGTCGCAGCAAAGGGCGGTTGAGCTCCGTTTATGGACGTTCTTCCTGTATTTGCTTTTTTGGGTGTCTTGAATAATTAGATTTTTCGATCAAGATCAAGATCAAGGCATGCTTAAAATTTAACCGCAGGCATAGAGTTAATGTTCCGAGGATTAAATTTTAAGGATAACGCTGAGTTTGGAAGAAAAAGCAATTATTCAAGATTCACTTTTGTATCATAGCGCGCAGCAGAGATGAAAAAAAGAACGCCCCCGGAAATGGGAGAAAACTTTCCGAGGGCGTGGAGGGACTTGAAAATTACTTGAGCCGATCAGGCTTCTTTGGCAACGAAGACAGGTTTGCGGAAGGCGAAGAAAAATGAGCCCAGAGCGGCCACTGCAGCGCCAATACCGATGATCGAGGCGATATCAATGGGCAGACCAAAACCGATTTTGGCATAGGCCAGGTAGGTGGCGCAGACAGCGGTCATGAAGGTTGCGGGAAGGGTCGCGATCCAGTGGAAGCTGCCTTTTTTGATCAGATAGGCGGCTCCGGCCCAGAGTACGATGGTCGCCAGGGTCTGGTTGGAGAAGCCAAAGTAGCGCCAGATGACGGCAAAGGGCGCCTTGGAAATCAAAAAGCCAACAACAAAGAGCGGCAGAGCGATATAGAGTCGTTTAATGCTCTGTGCCTGGGGCAGTTTGACAAAGTCGGCGATAATCAGGCGGGCACTGCGAAAGGCGGTGTCGCCTGAGGTGATGGGAAGCAAAATAACACCGATAATGGCCAGGATGCCACCGGTCGGTCCAAGCAGGGTGGTGGAAATCTGGTTAACCACTGCAGCCGGTCCACCGTTATCCAGAGCAGCCTGAAGTCCGTCGGAACCGTGATAAAATGCCATGCCAAGGGTCGCCCAGATGAGTGCAATAACCGCCTCGCCGATCATGGAACCGTAGAAGATTTTTTTGCCGTTTTTCTCGTTATCCAGGCAGCGTGCCATCATGGGAGACTGGGTGGCATGGAAACCAGAGATCGCACCGCAGGCAATGGTGATGAACATCAACGGCCAGAGGGGCAGGTCTTTGGGGTGGAGGTTGTCCAGCGTCAGGGCAGGGTAGAAGTCATAGCCTTGAACAGCGAGCGCGCTAATCAGGCCAACAGCCATGAAGATTAGAACCGCACCGAAAAAAGGATAGATGCGACCGATGATTTTATCAATCGGCAGAACCGTCGCTAGGAAGTAGTAACAAAAGATGATTCCCACCCAGACAGGCACGGCCAGGCCAGTCATGTTGCCCAGCAGTTTTGCCGGTCCGAGAACAAAGACCACACCAACCAGAAGCAGCAGGACGATGGAAAAGAGGCGCATGAACTGTTTGAAGCCATTGCCCAGCTGGTACCCTACCACATCAGGAATACTCTTGCCCTGATGACGAACGGAAAGCATACCGGAAAAATGATCATGGACAGCACCAGCAAAGATGGCACCAAAAACAATCCAGATCAGCGCGGACGGGCCATAGAGCGCACCGAGAATCGGACCAAATATTGGGCCCAGGCCTGCAATGTTGAGCAGCTGAATCAAGAAAACTTTGGCGGGGTGCATTTTGACGTAATCCGCCCCATCGGCCATAGTGTTGGCCGGAGTGGCCCGGCTGGGGTCAGATCCAATGATGCGGTCGACAAAAGCACCGTAGAAAATGTATCCCAGCACAAGCAGGCCGAGACAGAGGAGAAAAACGGTCATGACATACCTCCAGACAAAGGGTGTTTAAGTAAGGAAAACCTGATGCATTTGGAGGGGAGCATACCTGGGGGGGCTGGCAAGGGGAAAGAGCGGCGAGGGTAAGCGGTCGTATGGATTTGTGATCGGTCAAATACGAGAGTAAGCGGTGACGGGAGTAATGATGCAAGGCCAGTCTTTGGGCGGGCGGGGGAGGCTCTGATCTTTTGTCTCTTGTTTAGTCTTTTTTAACGACAGGATAGAAAAACCAATTGTCGGCGTTCAACCAGAGAAAAAGGGCTATAAAACAAGAAGAGCAAAGGCCGTAGGCGATATAATTGGGGAAATCGTCCAAGAAGAAAATAATCAGTTCCAGAAGCAGGAAAAACAGGAGAATGCTTCCATGAAAACTACGGTGTGATTCCAGGGTGACGATATGTCCGCAGTTGGGGCATTGGTAGTCAAAAACTGTCTCCTGATGGCTCCATCCAACATAAAAGGCACCGCTGGCCTGCATTTCTTGGCAACCACATTTGTGACACCGCCTCGCGTCAAGGGGGAGAGATGCGGGGGAAGTCTTGCGCTCGGTATCGATGATTCCTTTTTCTTTGAGCTTATTCCATAATCCCACGATTCTTTCCCCTTTACGGTTTTTTGCAATTTTGTAAAGCGTGCGTCCGACCAGCTCCCCACCAGGAGGTTAGGGGGGATTTTCCCGGCGCAATGTTGATCCCAATAACATAAAAATAGTCACCAGTGGTGTGAACCATAATTCGGTCTTCTCCCGTGGTGACGACAGAAGAAAATCCCGCCTGTTGCAGTTGACTGCAGGTCGGAGTGTATCTGTCCAGCCTGTGGGCAAACTCTTTCTGACGACTCTCCTGCGCCTGGTGCCACGCTTCATTTTTCCACTGTGCGCTCAGTGTTCCCCAAGCATAGGCTGCCCCTAAGCCGAGGGTAAAGAGAAGAATCCAAAATATTTTTTTCATGCCTTTGGTGCCGATGAAATTCGCCGGATTTTAAACCGGTTTTTGTTTGTGGTGTTGTAGCTGAGGCGGAACCTTCTGGGGTATTGTGCTGGAAAGCAGTCCGGATTGCAAGGATGTCTCTCGAAGAGAGGTCCCGCAATTCATGAAGTAATCAATTACTGGCGCAGAAATTCGAAGCTATGGGAGCAAAGAGACTTTAAGAAAGGCTCAGTGGCTGGAGAGGGGGTGAGTTCATGGTTGAGAAAGCTCTGGAATGTCTTTTTCTGGGAGCTATAAACAAAAAAAGCACCTAACTCAAAACGAGCTAAGTGCTTGATATGCTTGGTGGGCCGTCGGAGATTCGAACTCCGGACCAATTGATTAAGAGTCAACTGCTCTACCAGCTGAGCTAACGGCCCAAAATGAAAATGCGTGAAGGGATGCGACTTCTATGAGAAGCGACAGAATCGCTTTTTTTAACATGGTTGCTTCCTTTCGTCAAGAGAAACTCGTGCAAAATAAGGCGGGCATTGTGAGGGGAGAGGCTAAAACGCGGTGAGCCAAGCGAGTGGCGAGCCACTGCAGAATACTCAAGATTCATGCTTGACTTTGGTCGTTAAAGGTCTAATTTCGAGGAGATCTTTTTTTGAGGGTGTGGAAAATGATATTTTTCGGTAAAAAGGAACATACCCATCTGACGCGTGGTAGTGCATAGAGCGCTGGATGAAATCCCCCTCTCGTTCACATTTGGAGAAGTGTAGAGTACATGGAAAAAGTTGATCCGTCGTCGACAGGATTGGTCCCGTCAGACGAGGAGCCCCCTGGTAAGACGTTCTTTCACAAGTTTAAATCAGCTTTAGGTTTTCGTGGTGGCCCTGATACCACCGAGGCTCTGGAACTCGAGATCCAGGAGCTTCTGGAAGAGGGGGAAGAGCAGGGCTTGATCTCTGTTCACGAAGAGCAGTTGATCAATTCTATATTTGACTTTCGAGAGACCATTGCTTCTGAAATTATGACCCCATCGGCGGAGATAGTCTGCGCCGATCTGCATTCCTCGATCCCTGAACTCGTCCGTTTGATCAGCGAGGAAGGTTACACTCGAATTCCCATCTATGAAGAAACCTTTGATCAGATCATCGGTATTCTCCATGCCAAAGATCTTTTGCGTATTTGTGTCCAGGATACCGATACGGTGATCGATCTGAGGCAGTCGCTCAATCCAGCGGTCTTTATTCCGGAGTCTAAACCTATCACCGAGTTGTTGCGTGAATTTCAGCTCAAAAAAATGCACATGGTGATCGTGGTGGACGAGTTTGGCAGTGTGC
Source organism: uncultured Desulfobulbus sp. (assembly GCF_963664075.1). NCBI lineage: Bacteria > Pseudomonadati > Thermodesulfobacteriota > Desulfobulbia > Desulfobulbales > Desulfobulbaceae > Desulfobulbus > uncultured Desulfobulbus sp. The sequence continues at coordinate 3,553,089 of NZ_OY760916.1, read as the reverse complement.
GCGGACTGGTGACTCTGGAAGATGTAATTGAGGAGATCGTCGGAGAAATCGACGATGAGCACGACGATGAAGCCAGTGAGTTGCGTATAGTCGATGAGCGTACGGTTATTGTTGATGCCAAGATAGATGTTGAAGAGGTAGAGAGCCATTTTCAAGTGAGCTTGCCTGAGGGGCCATACGAGTCAGTGGGGGGGTTTATTATTCATCGCTTGGGAAAGGTGCCGGGTTCTGGCACCCTGGTGCAGGAAAGCGGCCTCTCGTTCAAAGTGCTTGGAGCTGACCCTCGCCGAATCAAGAGTATCCGCATTGTCCGCAATGATGACACCGAGCCGCAATCCTGATTCACTTTTTACCCTGATCCCCGCCAGTCTTTTCTCTGCCTTTTTGCTTGCCCTGGCCATGCCGGGCAAGATCGGGTGGTGGCCTCTGCTTTTTATTGCTCTGGTGCCGCTTTTATGGGTGGCACTTTTTGCCCGACCAGGACGTAGTGCGCTTGCAGGTCTTGTTTTTGGCTTGGCCTATCATCTGGCTCTGATGTACTGGATCCTCATCGTTCTTGGGCGGTATGGGGGGCTGCCCTTGTGGGTAACCCTGCCAGCGCTTCTTTTGCTTTCCCTGTATATGGCCCTCTACCCGGCCTTTTTTTGCTGGTTGCTTGCCCGGGTGGCCGGACGCTCCTGGCATCGGGAGCGCTCCATCGCCCCGCTGGTCTGGGGGGCTCCTGTGATCTGGGTTGGGTTGGAATACATTAAAGGCGTCGCCTTTAGTGGCTTTCCCTGGATGGATCTGGGCTATGGTCTCTTTTCTCAGCCTAAGCTGATCCAGGCGGCTGACCTGGGGGGGCACCACCTTATTTCCTTTACCCTAGTCCTTTGTAACGCGCTGCTGGTCGCCCTTATTGACCGGCAACGGCGAACGGTTCGTTGGGGAGTTCAATCTGAGCGACGTCTTTTGATCGCGGCCATTGCCTTTCTGGTCTTTATCGGGGGGTACTCCATGGTGCGTTACCAGGTCGTGCGCACTATTGCCCATCGATCTTTGCAGGCCCAGGTTGCCGTAGTGCAGGGAAATATCGATCAGTCGCTTAAGTGGTCTCCTGAGCGCAAGATGAGCACGGTTGCTACTTATATCGAGCGCTCAACCCAGGCGACGAGCGGACAGAATACTGAGTTGGTCGTCTGGCCTGAAACAGCGTTGCCTTTTTATCCGCAAGAAGATCCTTTGATGTTTGAAGTGGCCAAATTTACCAGCAAAAGCAACGTTTGGCTGCTTACCGGGGCACCTCTTTATACCATCAAGCCCGATCCATCGGGCAAGCCGAGTGTTAACTACTACAACGGGGCCCTCCTTCTGGGGCCGGATGGCAAGCTGCACGGCACCCATGCCAAGCAGCACCTTGTCCCCTTTGGAGAGTACGTCCCTTTCAGGGAATATCTGCCATTTCTAGAGCCTTTGGTGGAAACTGCGGGAAATTTCACCCCAGGAACCGACAAAAAACCACTGCAGCTTGGAGTGATGCACCTCGGAGTCTTGATCTGCTACGAGTCGATCTTTCCTGAGATTGCCCATGCAAGCGTGCTTGCTGGGGCAAACCTTCTAGTTAATATGACCAACGATGCCTGGTACGGTCGTTCCAGCGCTCCCTATCAATCCCTTGCCATGGCTGTTTTTCGAGCTGTAGAGAATAAGCGCAGCCTTATTCGTTCTGCGAATACCGGTATCAGCGGATTTATTGATCCTTTGGGCCGGGTGATCAGTCAAACGGCGCTCTTTGAAGAAGATGCCCTTGTCGCCCGAGTGCCCATGGTGGATATCATGACTGTTTTTAATAAACAGGGATTTCGTTTTGGCTCTGCCAGCGCTCTTGCTCTGGCTTTTCTCATTGTACTGCGGGGGCGTCGAGATAACTGAGAGCCTTGAATCTGGTAAAAAGAGTGCCAACAGGTAGGGAAGGCATGGTTTTTCACCCGTATGCCGCCTTTCTCTCTTGAGTCTTGTGGCGAATCTGTTTAGTATGAAACCCTTTTTTAGGCGAAGCTCTATCCATGCCAAAGGGTGTAACATCCTCATTCGTTGAACGTGAGGATGCATCAAAAGAGTGGACAACGGCGAGGCGCCCTGGGCGTGCTCGTTTCTTTTTTGTTTTTTGTACGAGGTTATCATGGTGGATACAACTGATTCCACAGAAGCACGACAGATGCTCACGCGTCTCCGGGACAAGATGCTTGTCCTGAAGGAGCATCTTTGACTTAGATGGCAAGCGAGAACAGATAGAGCTGCTGGAACGGCAGACAGTCAGCCCAAATTTCTGGAATGACCAGGATGAGGCGAAGAAGGTCCAGCGGCAACTGGGACAGCTGCAGGATCTGGTCGGAGTTTGGGAAAAAAATTTCGGTGAAATTGAAGATGCCGAAATGCTTCTTGAGATGGCTAAAGAAGAAGGAGACGAGGAGACCTGCAAAGAGGTGGTTTCCGGGCTGGATGATCTCGATAAACGGGTTGAACTGGTCGAGCTGGAATGCATGTTCAGTGGTGAGCATGACACCAACAACGCCATTTTGACCATCCATGCCGGGGCTGGTGGCACCGAGGCCCAGGACTGGGTTAGTATCCTCACCCGCATGTATCTGCGTTGGGGGGAGCTCAAAGGTTTTTCCACCGACATCCTTGATATTCTTCCTGGCGATGAGGCTGGAACCAAAAGCGTGACCATCCTCCTCAAGGGTAAATATGCCTACGGCTACCTGCGCTCCGAAATAGGGATTCACCGCCTGGTGCGGATCTCGCCCTTTGATGCCAGTGGTCGGCGCCATACCTCCTTTGCCTCGGTCATGGTCATGCCGGAGTTGGATGATGATGTCGATGTGGAGATCAATGACAAGGATATCCGCATTGATACCTATCGGGCCAGCGGTGCGGGTGGGCAGCACGTCAATAAGACAGATTCGGCCATCCGCATTACCCATTTCCCCACGGGCATCGTGGTCCAATGCCAGAACGAACGCAGCCAGCACCGCAACAAGGACATGGCCATGAAGATGCTCATTGCCCAGCTGTATGAGCGTGAGCAGGAAGAAAAGCTCAAGAATCAGGAGAACCTCCAGGGCGACAAGAAGGATATCGCCTGGGGCAGCCAGATTCGCTCGTACGTGCTGCAGCCTTATCGTTTGATTAAGGACCATCGCACCAATACCGAGGAAGGCAATGTGGATGCGGTGCTTGATGGGCGCTTGGATCCATTTATCAAGGCCTATCTCCTCTGGCAGCCGTAAGTAGGTACGTGGGGTAATGATGGAGACAATCAGGGAGCAGCTCGAGGAACAGGAACGAAAAATCCTCTCGCCCCATGCTTGTCTCAGTAGCCGTTCTCGAGGTCGGCTGTTCGGCGAGCAGGATCCCTGTTGCCTGCGTACTGTGTTTCAACGCGACCGTGACCGCATCATCCACTCCAAGACCTTTCGTCGACTCAAGCACAAGACCCAGGTCTTTCTTGCCCCGGCTGGCGATCATTACCGCACCCGGCTGACCCATGTGTTGGAGGTCTCGCAGATCGCCCGCACCATGGCCGCCTGCCTGCGATTAAACGAATACCTCACCGAGGCTATTGCTCTGGGGCATGATCTTGGCCACACCCCCTTTGGTCACGCGGGCGAGTACAGTCTGAACCTGCTCCACCCCAAGGGGTTTAAGCATTATCGCCAGAGTCTGCGGATTGTCGATTTTCTCGAGCATGACGGCCAGGGACTTAACCTGAGCTGGGAGGTGCGTAACGGTATCCTTAAGCATTCCAAGGGGTATGGTGAGATCCTTCCCGATGACACCACGGAGTTGGCTGCCACTTTGGAGGGGCAGCTGGTACGGGTGGCGGATATCATGGCCTACGTTAATCATGACATGGACGATGCTTTGCGCGCCGACATGCTGGAAAATACCGATTTACCCCTGCATTTGCGGGCTGTACTCGGAGATAGAGCCTCACAGCGGATTAACAGCATGGTGGTGGATTTGGTGAAGACGACCATTGATCGAGATGACGGTCGCCTGCACCTGAGCGCGCAGATGAATGAGACCATCACCGAACTGCGGGGATTTTTGTATGATCATGTCTACCGCAACTGCCGGGTGCATCGTGAGTTTGAAAAGGCGCAGCGAATCATCCGTGATCTCTACGGTTTTTTTCTCGAACACGAGTTTCCGGAAAAAGGGCTCGCGGCCTGTTGCGCCCGCCGTGCCCCTTCCAGCTCTGTGGAAGAGGAGCAGAAGCGTCATCGGCAGGTTTGCGATTTCATCGCGGGGATGACCGATCGCTATGCTATGACCCTGTATTCGCAGATTTTTATGCCCAAGCCATGGAGTACGCTCTAGTCTTTTGGTTAAGCCTCCATCAGCACGCCATCTTCATTGCATGGCACAAGCCGATACAGTGTACTGTAATCGGCTTGCCCCAAACAACGAAGCTGACGCACAGCTGAATGCTTCGGGGGCATAGTGAGAATTGTATTCGTATAGAAATAAACGTGCCATGGAAGTTTAGCGCGAAAATTTGTTGCGGTCGCAGTCCGCGCCCGGAATTCCTCAATATATTTGAAATTTGTAGGAGACGGGCCATGCCCGCGACAGGACAAGCCTTTTTGCAGGCCTGCTCCATGTACCAAAGTTTTTGTAGGGTGGGCACGTTGTTTGTGCCCACCGAAAGCCCTCTCCTTTACAGGGCAAATCA